>JAJFUV010000135.1 GCA_021372245.1 Terriglobales bacterium | reverse complement strand
GGATTTCGAAGACCCGGTCGTCCATAGGATCCCCGAAAAAGTGCCGCGCCTCGGCAGTGGCTTTCTGCACCAGCAGGGAAACCAGTTGAGAACTGGGCGCCCCACCACGGGCCCTTATCTCTTCAGTGAAACTGCGCATCTCCTGCTGTTGCTTTGCCAAGCGCTTGGGTGAGACGAACGTTCCCCGCCCCCGCTGCGTCTCAATCAAGCCCTCACGGTTCAGGACGTCGAACGCCTGCCGGAGCGTCATCCGGCTCACGCCGTACTGCTCGCAGAGTATGCGCTCCGGCGGCAGCACCGTCCCGGCGCTCATCAAACCCCGCTTGAGGATTTCCCGGATCCCCTCAGCGATTTGAAGATAAACGGGAGTGCCGCTGGATTTGTCCGGCCGGATGGCCAGCACCGCTTCACCTGGGACCGTGGAAATCATAATAGACGCAATCTCCAAATGTCTGAACTTATGGTCTAGACATTTATACCAGGCTTAGGATATCCTGTCAAGAGTTTATTGATTCGATAGGATCGACCCATGCTCGCTTTCGGCCTCACACTCGTATTCGCCTCCGGCCTCGCCAACGGCCTCTTCACCGTCCCCATGAAGATCATCCCCCGCTGGAAGTGGGAGCACATCTGGCTGGTGTTCATCGTCTTTGCCTGTCTGGTGATGCCGGTCTCAATCGTGGCGGCCAGCATCTCGGATCCCGGTGGTATTTGGAACGCGGCACCTGCCACGGCGCGCACCGCCGCCCTGGTTTTCGGCTTTGCCTGGGGCTTCGGTTCCATCTGCTTCGGAATGAGTGTGGACCGTTTGGGCGTATCGCTCGCCAACTCGCTGGTCATTGGCCTCAGCTCGGCCCTGGGCTCGCTGGTGCCATTGTTCCTCGCCGGGGGGTTCCAGCTCGAAGCGCGGCACGTTCTCTTGTTCGGCGGAGTCGCCGTGTTCCTGACTGGGGTGGCCATCTGCGGATCTGCCGGAAGGATGCGTGACCGCCAGGGACCGGCCGCCTCGGGCGCATCCGCGCTGGGCTACGTCCTCGCTATCGTCTCCGGTGTGCTGTCCGCCGTCTTCAACATCGGCTACGCGATGGCGCAACCGGTGGCTGAAGCCGGCATCGGATTGGGATACTCGCGTTTCACCTCCACGAACTTCATCTGGCTGCTGATGCTCAGCGCGGGCTCAATCCCCAACATCGTCTTTTGTGGATACCTGATCCTGCGCAACAGGAGCGCCGGGATGTTCCGCGAAGGGCCCGTTCCCAGGACCTACGGCCTCAGCATCCTGATGGGCCTGCTCTGGGGCGCCAGCATCTTCTTGTACGGTGCCGCCACTCCCATGCTGGGTGACATCGGCCCCTCCATCGGCTGGCCCCTCAGCCTGGCCGTCGGATTGGTGGTAGTGAACATCATGGGCACCCTGCTCGGCGAATGGCGGGCGGCCGGCCCGGCTCCCGCGCGGCGCATGCGGATCGGTATCCTGGTACTTCTGCTTGCCATCGTGCTTTGCGCCATGGCGGTGAAAACAGGTTCATAGAAATGGCAATACCAGAAGTTCTGAGCCGTCTCCACGGCAAACTGATTGTCTCCTGCCAGGCGCCCGATGGCGACGCTTTCCGGCACCCTGAGTGCATGGCACGCTTCGCCCAGGCCGCCCGCGATGGCGGCGCCGCGGGAATTCGCGCCAACGGCGTGGAGGACATCCGCGCCATCCGCCAGGCCGTCGATCTACCCGTCGTCGCCATCGCCAAGAAAGTCTGGAACGACGGCAGAATCCTCATCACGGGTGTTTTCGAGGACGCGGCCGAACTCGCCAGGGCTGGCGCCGAGATGATCGCCATTGACGTCACGTCGCGCGGGCAGCGTTTCGGCGCACTGGAGCGCCTCGCCAGAATCAAGCGCGAACTCGGCGTCACAGTCCTGGCCGATATCGCCACTGTCGAAGAAGCTGTAGCGGCTGAGCAGGCCGGAGCGGACGCCGTGCTGAGCACCATGCGCGGCTACACCGACGAGACCGCGCACACCACGGGATTCGAGCCCGATTTCATCGCTCAGTTGGTGCGCGCCGTCAAAGTCCCGGTCATCGCCGAAGGACGCATCGGCACGCCGTCGGAAGCCCGCGCCGCCATCGAGAGCGGCGCCTGGGCCGTCATCGTCGGCACGGCCATTACGCATCCTTCCGCCATCACTCGCCGCTTCGCCGGCGCCGTCGAAAGCGCGCGAGGTCTTCGCGGCGACATTCTCGGGATCGACATGGGCGGCACCAACACCAAGTACGGCATTGTCTCCGCCGGCGGCCGCCTGTCGGCAGAAGGGTTCGTGCCCACTCCCTCCGGGGGCGGTGCCGTGCTGCTCGCGCACCTCAAGACGGTGGCTTGCCACCTCCTCGATGGAGCCCGCCGGGCCGGCATCGCGCCTTGCGCCCTGGGCATCGCCACGGCCGGCTGGGTTGATACCCGCACGGGCTGTGTGGCATACGCTACCGAGAACCTGCCCGGTTGGACCGGAACGCACATCGGTGAGGAACTTCAGGCGGCCACCGGATTGCCCGTCGCCGTGGAAAACGACGCCAACGCGCTGGCTGCGGCTGAAAGCCAGTTCGGCGCCGCGCGCGGTTGCCGCGATTTTGTCTGCGTTACGCTCGGCACCGGCGTAGGAGGCGGCTGCTATGCCGGCGGGCGCCTCAACCACGGCGCTCACTACTTCGCCAACGCGCTCGGCCACATCCCCGTGGTTCTCGACGGGCTGCCCTGCACTTGCGGCCTGAAGGGATGCCTGGAGGTCTATGCCAACGCCGCCGCGCTCGTGCGCTACGCGGGAGGCGGCTACCCAAACGCGGAGGAGGTCGTCAACGCGGCCAACGCCGGCGATGCGCGGGCGCGCGCCGCCATCCTTCAATACGCCAAGCACCTAGCCTTGGGCGCCGCTTCGATCGTACATTTGCTGGATCCGGAGATACTGATCCTCGCCGGCGGCATCGCCCAGAACAATCCGTTGTTGCTCGCAACACTCCAATCGGAACTCGTCGCGCGTCTGACGGTGCCGGACCGGCGCAAACTCCGGGTGACGGTCAGTTCACTTGGATATTATGCAGGCGTCTATGGCGCCGCCGCTGCGGTTCGCGAGAGTGATCCGCTTTAGCGAAGGTTCCCGATTCGCGCTCCGCGCCGCGATTGCAGGAAGCGCAATCCCAGCCCCAGTGCGAGCAGAACCGCGCCAGCCAGGAATCCTGTCCCCGGCTCCGGCACGCCGGTGATTTGGATCGCCATGTCGTTGTAGTCGCCGCTGAGCTCTATACCGGTTGCAGTCAGGCGCAGGTCCTCCACGCCTACCCACGTCGGGTCCCCTGCGCTCTGCTGGAATACCGCGAAGTGCTGGTGGCTGGTCTCCACACTGGGATTCAGGCTGGATTGCGTGTAGTAGGTTTCGGGCAAGACGCTGATGAGATAGTAGCCGTACTGCGTCGAAGGGGTGAACTGGGTCACGGCACCCACCGAATCCGAGCCCGCGAAGATCACATGATGTACGGTGGGCGCGCTCGTGTCGTACCAGCCGAATTCATTGAGCAAGGACGATGCCGAGTTCTCCAACAGGAGGGTCGCGGTGAGTGGAGACTGGGAGGCGTTGAAGTAGAAGTTGGTCACGGCTTGACCCGTGGCGTTTCCATACCAACGAGGCGTCACACCAGGCGACGATCCGTCGTAAGCGCCGCTGTAGCCGCTTAGAAAGTACGCGATGTTCGCGTTGGATCCATCGTAGGATGGAGCATCAAAGTATGGCGAGCCATCCGAATTGAGCGTGGCCGGGAAATCCTGCCATGTACCGCTTCCTGTGATCGGATCGGCGTTGGCTGTGGCAGTTAGTAACAGCGCGGCAAGGCATGCCGAGCAGATCTGTCTCCAAGTAATCCTGTTCATAAGGGACCTACTTGAAGACTAATTTCTGGTGGGCCACTGGGCCAAGATTACGAACGTACCGAACCGGGCCATGATTCGGACTGTCGTTCCTAAGAAGGTAGATCTAGTACTAACCACTACAGCAGATCGTCGCGGTGTGCCAACTCCAGCTTTTTCACGATCTTGCCGACCTGCTGCGCGCGTTTACGATCCGCGATCAGCAGCGCGTCCGGCGTGTCAACCACCACCAGGTCTTGTACTCCCACCAGAGCTACCGTCTTGCCTGGCGCGTGGATGTAGTTACCGGAGGCATCCTCCAGGACCGCGTCCGAGCGAACCACGTTTCCGGAGGCGTCCTGCGGCAGCAGTTCGTAAACCGCGTTCCAGCTGCCGACGTCGTTCCATCCGATGTCGTCGCCGGCCACGCCCACAACATTGGACGACTTTTCCAGCACGGCGTAGTCCACCGAGATGTTCTCGCACAAGGAAAACGTCTCCCGGACACGCGCGGCAAAGTTGCGGCTGCCCCACGCGGGCAGCGAGGCGACGAGTGTCGCCGTCTTGGGCAGGTGGCGGCGCAAAGCCTCCAGCAGCACATCGGCACGCCAGAAAAACATCCCGGCGTTCCAATAGAACCGCCCTTCCTTGACGAAGCGGTCGGCGGTCTTCCGGTCCGGCTTCTCCCGGAATCGCAGTACCGGCCAGGTCTGCAGTTTACCCGCCTCGATACCCTTCGGGAATTCGATGTAGCCGAAACCGGTCTCGGGCCACCGCGGCTGTATGCCGAGCACCGCGATCTGCCCCTTGGCGGCGGCACGCAAAGCGGGCTTAAGCAGCGCGCGATAGCGGGCCGGTTTCCCGATGAGCTGGTCGGCCGAAAAAACGGCCATCACCGCGTCGGGATCGAAGCTGGCGAGTATGTGGGCTGCCAGTCCCAAAATGGATGCCGTATTGCGCTGCGCGGGTTCGGCGAAGATCTGCTTCTTGGGGATCTCGGGCAGTTGCCTAACGATCTCGTCGCGCACGTGCTCGTTGGTGAGCACCCACATGCGCTCCGGCGCGAACATCGGCCGCAGCCTGTCCACGGTCTGTTGAATCAGCGAACGTTCGCCGAAGAACTTGAGCACCTGCTTCGCGGTCCGCTTGCGGCTGTGCGGCCAAAAACGGGTGCCCCGCCCTCCGGCCAGAATCAATGCGTAGTTATGATTGGCCGCCATCAGTTGACCGGATAGGGATGAATCAGTTTGAAGGTTCTGCTCCAGCGCGTCTTGGTGAAGAAGTTCTGCGCCAGGTCCATCATGTGATCGAAACCGATCGTCGGGCTGGCCAGCCGTTCCGTGGGAGCGTCGTAGGACCAGTAAATGATGAGCGGCTTGCCGATGATGTTCTTGCGTGGCACGAAGCCCCAGTAGCGGCTGTCGAGCGAGGAATCGCGGTTGTCGCCCATGGCAAAGTAATTATCCGGCGGCACTACCACTTCCCCTTTCACGACGTTCTCATTGAGCATTACCTGCGCAGGCGCGAAAAGCGGTACGTTCGGCTCACCGGGGAAGTTGTCACGATAGGAGTCTATGTACTCGGTCTTGTGGTACTTGTAAGGCTCAACCAGCTTCTTCCCGTTCAAGTACACCTGCTTGTTCTCCAGGCGGATGCGATCGCCCGGTACCCCGATCACGCGTTTAACGAAGGTCTGGTTGATATCTATCGGGTAGCGGAAAACGATGATATCGCCGCGCTTCACGTCGCTGTAAGGGAGCAGATGCTTGCTGATCGGCCCGGTGGGCGCATAGGACAACTTGTCCACCAGGAGGTGATCGCCGATCAGCAGCGTGTCCTCCATGGATCCGGTGGGGATCACGAAGGCTTGCACCAGCGTTGTCGTACCGAACAACAACAATAGGATGGTGATGGTCCATTCCGCGATGGCGCCGCGCGGGCGCTCTCCAACAACGGTCTCTTTCTTGGGCGCCGTCGCAGGAGCTGCGTTTACTTTCGTCTCAGCCACGATTAACCTCGTACGAACAAGTCTTTCTCATTTTACCCAATGATGGCGCAGTGAAATCATCTCCGCGAGCGCGATCCACAGGTTCAAGACGCCTACGCCGCTCACCGCTCCGCGCATGTAAGGGTTGATCCACACTTCGTAAAACTGCGGCACCAGTTTGGGCAGGAAGTTCCTCTCCCACATGCCCGTCCATGGAACCATGATCAGGAACACGCCCAGTTCGATGGCGAAGAGCACGAAGAAGACGGCAAATAGCTTGTGATACCAGCGCACCGCTGGCGCTGTCGTCGGAACCGGCGGCTCGCTCATCGCGTTTCCGCCGCCTCCACCGGAATCCTGAGCCCGAGCCGGCGTGCCGATACAATCTCGCGCACCGGCGCATAGCTGAACCTGTATTCGTTCGCCGCCCCGTGCAAGGCGAGCGCCTCCAGATGTTCGACGGTCGGATAGCCTTTATGTCTCGCCAACCCGTATTGCGGATACACTCGATCCCATTCGCGCATGGAACAGTCCCGGTCGACTTTGGCCAGTATGGAAGCCGCGGCGATGGATTGGCAGCGGGCGTCGCCTTTGATCAGGGCCGTTTGCGGCAGCGGTAGGTCCACCCGCACGGCATCCACCAGCAGATAGTCAGCGGGAGGATTGAGCTGCTCGATGGCGCGCCGCATGGCCAGGCGGCTGGCCTCCAGGATGTTGATGCGGTCGATCTCGGCCGCATCCGCCGTCGCCACCGCCCACGCCTTGGCTCGCTCGCGGATCTCCGCGGAGAGTTCCTCGCGCCGCTCCGGAGAGAGCTGCTTGGAATCGCGCAGGCCGTGCACCGGCCGTTCCGGATCCAGAATCACGGCTGCAGCGAACACGCTTCCGAACAGCGAACCTCGCCCGGCTTCATCCACGCCAGCGATGTACAGATAGCCCTCCCCCCGAGCCTCGTGCTCGAAGTGGGCCGTGCAACGCAGTCGCGTGGATCGCTGGCCTGCCAAATTATTCGCGCTCGCGCAAACGCGCGGCCTTGCCGCGGAGTTCACGGAGGTAATATAACTTCGAGCGCCGCACACGGCCCGTGCGCACCACGTCGATGTGGTCGATGACCGGAGCGTTCATCGGGAAAATGCGCTCGACGCCTTGCCCGAAGCTGACCTTGCGGACCGTAACCGTCTCGCCCATGCCGCTGTTCTTGCGCGCAATCACCGTGCCTTCAAACGCCTGGAGACGCTCTTTGTCGCCTTCCCTGATCTTCACGTGGACGCGCACAGTGTCGCCCGGCCGGAACTCCGGCTTGGAAGCCGCCTGTTTCTTTCCCTCAAACTTCATCAACGCTCGGTTAGTCATCGCCTTGAAATCCTTTAAATCCCTATTCTAGCGGACCCGGGAGCGAATCCGCTCGCCTCCGGGCCAGTTCCGGCCTCATCCGCCGGGTTTTTTCGGCCGCCGCCGCTTCGCGCCACTTCCTGATCTCGGCGTGATTGCCGTTCAACAGCACGTCCGGGACCTTCCAGCCCCGGAACTCCGCCGGCCGCGTGTACTGCGGGCAATCCAGCATGTTCAGCCCGTATTCGTCGCTGGAAAATGACTCGTAGCGGGTCGAATCCTGGTTCCCCACGACGCCTTCCCGCAACCGCGCCACGGCGTCAACCACCACCGCGGCGGCCAATTCTCCGCCACTCAAAACATAATCGCCGATCGAGATTTCCTCGTCGGCCAGGTGCTCGGCCACCCGCTCGTCCACGCCTTCATACCGCCCGGCGATCAGGAGGATTTCCTCCATGCCCGCCAGACGCTTGGCCATCTCCTGGTCGAACAGCCGGCCCGACGCCGACATAAGCACCGCGCGCCGGCCCGGCCCGCGTTCCGGCCAGATGGACTCCACCGCCTCGAAAAGCGGCTCCGGCTTCAGCAACATGCCCTCGCCGCCGCCGAACGGACGGTCGTCCACGGTCCTGTGCCGGTCGTAAGTCCAGTCCCGCAGATTGTGTATCCGGATCGCGATGCGTCCGGATTCCACGGCTTTGCCGACCACGCCGTGCTCGAACGGCCCCCGGAAGAACTCCGGAAAGATCGTCAGCACGTGAAACGTCATTGTTCGTTCAATTCCGCCAGGCCTTCCGGCATATCCACCACAAGGCGCCGGGCGGCAACATCAATTTCCACGAAGATCGACCGCGCGAAGGGGATCAACAACGGCTGCCCCGTCTTCCCGCCGGCGATCTCCACCAGCGGCGTTCCACCGTACTCACGCCACGCGTTGACCCGGCCGAGCGCCGCGCCGCTCGCCTTCTCCACCACCTCGCAGCCGATCAAGTCGTCCACAAAGTAGCTGCCTGCCTCGACCGGAGGCCGCTGCTCAATCGGGATGCGCACTTCCGCGCCCTTGAGTCGTTCAGCCGCGGAAATCGTATCGATGCCTCGAAACTTGAATACCCACCGGCCGCGGTAGTCCCACAAATCGTCCACGACGAACGGCTGCCCATCGGCCAGGAAGCCGTCACGGCCGAAAAGAAATACTTCCCTGAAACTCCGGCAACGCTCAATGGAATCGCTCAACGGAGTGGATATAAGCTCACCCCGATTGCCTCGCGTCCGGTCGAGCAAAGCAATGGCGACCCACTTCCCGCCCGCCGCGGAGCCCTCTTCGCGCTCCAAGGCTATTCCAGGATCTCCAGCGTGAACCGCCGGTTCAACTTCATGCCGGCGGCGCCCAGAATCGTCCGGATGCTCCTAGCGGTCCGGCCTTGCTTGCCGATAACCTTCCCCAAATCGCTGGGAGCCACGCGCAACTCGAGCACGGTCACCTGCTCGCCCTGCACTTCCCGTACGTTTACTTGATCGGGGATGTCAACCAGTGCCTTCGCAATTTCTTCAACTAATGCTTTCATCCCTGCGCCTCCTGCCTCTGCTCCGATCATAACACCGCTTTTCCGCGCGGAGCTTCCTGACCATCGGAAGGGCTTAAGCTGCAGGCTGCTCGGCCGGCGCCGGGTTCTGCTTGAGCAACCGGGCCACGGTATCCGAAGGCTTCGCCCCGGCTTTGATCCAGTATTCGATCCGGTCGCGCTTCAAATCCACCACCGGCGGTTGCGTCACGGGAATGTAGTGGCCGACGACTTCCACGGCGCTGGAATCGCGCGCACGTTCTTTCTCGATCACCACAACGCGGTACGAAGGCTTCTTCTTGGCGCCAAAACGGGCCAAACGTATCATCAACATCTGTTTCTCATTCCTCCCTTCACGACAGGCCGGGAAAAGCGGGCAACTTCATTTTACCCAACCGTTTACCCCAAAAGCCGCCGGAGAGACTCTTCATCATTTTGCGCGCTTGCGCGTATTGTTTCAGTAACTGGTTCACTTCCTGCACGCTCGTCCCGCTGCCCCGGGCGATGCGCTTACGTCGCGAACCGTTGATAATCATGTGGTTGGCGCGTTCCCGGGACGTCATCGAATCGATGATCGCCACCACGCGCGTAACTTCTTTTTCGTCGATCTTAACCTTGCTGACGTCCTTGAGCGGCCCGATCTGCGGCATCATGCCGAGCAGCGATTCGAGCGGTCCCATCTTGCGCAACTGCCGGATCTGATCGCGGAAATCCGCCAGCGTAAAATCGTTATCCAGGAGCTTGCGCTCCATCTCCTCGGCGTTCTTGCGATCGATGTTCTCTTCGACTTTTTCGATCAGGCTGAGCACATCGCCCATGCCGAGAATCCGTGACGCGATGCGGTCGGGATGAAATGGTTCGAGCGCATCGAATTTTTCGCCCACGCCGACAAACTTCAGCGGCTGCTCGGTCACCGTCCGGATCGACAGGGCCGCGCCGCCGCGGGCGTCGCCGTCCATTTTGGTCAGGATCACGCCGGTGATGCCGAGGCGCTTGTGGAATTCCGCGGCGCTCTTGACCGCGTCCTGTCCGGTCATGGCGTCGGCTACGAACAGGATTTCCACCGGCTCGAAGGCGCCCTTGAGTTCCTGCAATTCCGTCATCAGCTCGTCGTCGATGTGCAGCCGTCCCGCGGTGTCCACCAACACCACGTCGCAGCCGGTCATCTGCGCTTCGCGCTTGGCGCCCCGCGCCAGTTCGAGCGGCCGGTTCTCGCCGTCTGGACCTTCGTAGATCGCCTGGCGGAGGTCTTTGGCGATCACCTTCAACTGCTCGCGCGCCGCCGGCCGGTAGACGTCCACGGAAACCATCAGCGGGCGGTGGCCGTTGTTGGAGAGCCAGCGCGCCAGCTTACCCGTCGTGGTGGTCTTGCCCGAGCCTTGCAGCCCGACGATGAAGATGATGCTGGGCGGCTCGTTCGCAAACCGCAGCCGCGCGTGATGGCTCCCCAGGATGCGGATCATCTCGTCGCGGACAATCTTGGTGACCTGCTGCGCCGGCGAGAACGACGACAAAACTTCCTCGCCCATGGCCCTTTGCCGCACGTTCTCGATGAACTGTTTGACAACTTTGAAGTTGACGTCGGCTTCGAGTAGAGCGACACGGATCTCCTTCAGAGCCGCGTCCATATTCTCGGCTGTCAGCTTCCCTTCTCCGCGCAGGTTTTTAAAGACGCGCTGGAGCTTTTCCGATAAGTTCTCAAACATGTTCGAGATCCGGGCGCGCACAGACACTCTGCGAGCCACGGCAGACTACTGCTCAGGGGGCAGTTCTTTCATTATACGGGACACGCCCATGCGCCGCAAAACGCCGCTCAAACCTAATTACCGGATTCCCAGCAGCCGCCGGGCGTTTTCGCCGAGAATCCGCTCCCGCAAGGCGCCTTCGACATTGGCTTCTTTGAACGCGCTCAGCCGGTAGCCGATGGTATCCGCCAATCCGAAACCGAAGTCCGAACCCCAGACGATCCGTTCCGGGTCTGCTTGGCGGCATAGGATCTCCATGGCGCGCATGTGCGGCCCGCACAGGCACAGCCAGACGTTGGGCAACCGGGCCGCTTCCAGCGCGCTGCGCCAACTCCACAGCAGTCCCGCGTGCCCCAGCACGAACTTCGTCGCCGGGAACCGCCGCGCCGCGCCGGCAATCTGCTCCGGCAGGCTGTAGCACGGTGTCCCATCGTGGAAGATCACCGGCACGCCCGCTTCGCCTGCTGCCGCGCACATCTCGCGGAAGGATGGATCCGCCGTCGAAAAACCTTGCAGCCAGGGATGAAACTTCAAGCCCCGCGCGTCTAATTTCTCGATGGCACGCCGCACCTCAGCTAAACCTTGCGCGCCCGCTTGCGGCCAGGCCGTGTATACCGGCAATAACCGATCCGGAGCCCTTTCGGCGACGCGCGCCACCCGGTCGTTATCGGCCTGACACCAATCCACCCGCACCAGGTTCGCGTGGCCCATCAGGGCGGCTTTGTCCACGCCCCGCCGGTCCAGTGTCTCCAGCCACCGGGCCGGATTCTCACCATCCCGCGCGGCCCACGCCATGCCCCAGTGCGTGTGGCAGTCTACGATCACAGGGCACCTCGTTTGCCGAGCAGCCCCGCGAGATTGCCTCCCGCCACCTGTGTCCACATCGCGGCCGGGACACATTCCCGCAACTGGGTCCACTCGAAAGCCAGGTCGTTCAAGGGCGCATAGGACCCGGCGATCCCTTTCGCGGCGCCCACCTTTTCCAAGTAGCCGGCAAACTGAAACGGCCGTGCGAGCGACGATTCCAGGTAGACGTTCTTCCTTGTCCCGGCCGTTTCCACGGCGTCGTTCCAGAAGTCCGTCGCCCCCGAGTGCCCCATGATGAAGTCAACGCCGGGGAAACGTGCGGCGAGATCGGCCACCTGCCAGGGAGTCGAATTGCCCGGCTGCCCGGTGTGTATGTACACCGGGACGCGCTCGCGCCCGGCAATCTCGAGCACCGGGAACGCCAGTTCGTCGTTGGCCAGGTAGCCTTGCACCCACGGGTGCAGCACCAACATGCGCGCCCCCTCGCCGAGCGACCGGTGCAGTTCGCTCTCCGCTGCGGCGCCGTACCAGGGATTCACGGAACAGGCGGGGATGAGGCGGCGCGGATGTTCGCGCGCGGCGCTTAGCATCAGGTTGTTGCCTTCGCGGTTCATCACCGCCAGCGAGCGATCCACCGGCACGACGACCGCACGATCCACTTCCGCCGCGTCCATGGTCTCAACCAGCGTCCCGGCCGTCAGATCGTACTCGCGGTCCACACCCAGAACGCAGTAAGCGTCAATCACCTCTGGACGCGGATTATCGTTCTCGCGGCTCAAGTTCGTTTCCCTGGCCATCTTCTCAAACTAGGATCGCGATTCCGCCAGTCCGGATAATCCAGCATAGCCTTTTCGAGTGTGCGAACCGCCGTGTGGCTGCACCGTCGTACACAACGCTCGGTCACTTCTGCGAACAATCGTTCCGCCAGGTTCAGCCAGCTTCCGCTGGCAGGCGTGAAATGTACCTGGTATCGCAGTCGGCGTGCCAGCCACGCTCGCACCTTGCCCCCTCTTGTGCGTACCGTAATTGTCCATTACCAACTGAGCGTTGAAGCCCACCGGAAGAGCCGCATCCAGTGCCGCAAACAGCGACGTGACGCCATTCCGCCCGTAATCATGCGATTGCCGGGCCGCGGCTCGTACAGCAATCCCTCCAGTCGAGATGATCTACAGCTTCTGGTCCCCGGCTTTCTGGACCCACTCGCGGGCCCAGTCCACCGAGTCCCAGCCGAGATCCATAGCCGTGCCGTAAATGATGATGCCGTCTATTCGGCCTTGCTTGAGCCACTTCAAGCCGGTCTCGCATTGTTTCTTCATGATCGGAACCGGCAGGGCTGTCCACCAGGGCGTGCGCTTGGGATCATAGTCGGACGTGTAGCATCCCAACAACTTGCGGGATTTCGGAGCCAGCCTCTCCAGCTTGGCCAGGTTCGCCTCCAGGTTTTCCATCTCGGCAGTCTCCCACGTCCAGAGTGTCACTACGTCAATCATGCTCAGGTACTCCTGGATTGCGGGGTCCAATTGCCGGGTATACAGCGTGACGTAGAGATCCAGCTTCTTACTGGATTGCTTGAGCTGTCTCTGGACATCTCGGACCTGGTCCAGCGTGAGGCTTGCAAGTTTTCCGGACTTCCGGTCGGTGAAGAAATCGTCCATGAAGAGCCCGACGATGTTGGGCGTTGTCCGGGCCAACTCGAGCACCTGCCGCCGTTCCTCGTCCCGGGTAATGCCGCCGGCGCCCACAATCGACCACACCACGCGCTTCAGTACCTTGAGCGAGTAAGCGTACTGAGCATATGGTGGCTCAAAGGCCTTGTACTTGCCCTCCTCGCCGAACCTCGCCACCTGGTCTTCTCCGGGATACTGATTGACCATCAACAGATTTGGCGCGCCCATGTAGACGCAAGCCTCGAGTGGTGTCATCACCGAGCGCTTCCGGACGAAGTTGTAGTCGCCATTGGCGGGATTGGCGAAAATCCAGATCCGGTCGCGTACCGTTCCGTCCCTGGCCGAACAGACTTGGCCGAAAGAACCGGGCGCAAGCCCACCGGCTGCGGTCAATGCGGCCGTCTTTTGCAGGAATCCGCGGCGGTTCACATTTGAGATGGCTTGATTCATCGGCATGACAGAACGAGTATAGCGGCTCCTCTCCGGAAATGCGGACCGCTGAGAGAGCGGCCCGGAAGCGGCCGCAATGGACCGCCACGAACCGATTGGCGGGATGTCCTACCGGCGTTTACAGGCGTACCTCTATGAGATTCAGCGCGCCCTTTGCCAGCGGGAACTCGATCTTCTTCGTCTGGCCGTTGTGATGGATTACAGCCTTGTAGTTGCCATAGAAGCCCCGGAGTCGATCTCCATCCGCGTGTGCCACTCTTCGCGAATGAGCTTGCGCAGCGCTTCATAGGAAGGCTTGGGAAACATATCCCGGCGCACCAGGCCGGCCCGATACTTGTTCTCGTCGCCGAACGCCGTTCCGCCGGCGAGGTTCCACCACGTGATCGCCTCAACCGACGGGTGGCTGAACAGGAGCCGGTAGAGATTTCGCGTCACTTCAGCTTGCGTGGCCTCGCCTCCGGCCGAGTCGGGAGGGGGTGGGGATGGTGGCCTCGGTGACATGGATCGGGAGATGGAAGTCCGCGTAGCGGTCGAGGTTTCGCATCATGTCCAGCGGACGAAACTGCTCGCCCTTCAGGAGGCGGCTCAGGGCATCCCCCCAAAGATGGCACTGCATCCCGATGGCGTCCACCCGCGCCCCTCGCAGGCACAAGCTCTGGATCAGCAGTTAATAGTGGCTGGTCTCCACCTGCGGCTCGGTCCACACCCGGTTGTCGCCCTCGTTCACACTCAACTTGACGTCAAGCGGAAACAGGCGGGCAGCGTTCAGATGCGAGCGATAGACGATGTCGAACGGCATCGGCACCTGGACACGGCCAGGCCGCGACAGGACTTCGTTGAATACGTCCCAGACTTTGATGCTGTCGCGATAGCGCGCGGCGACCTGCATCTTCCGGCCGGCCGTATCGCGAATGCGCTGGATAGGGTCAAGCGTGTCCCGCAGTTCCCTCTTCGGTTCACCGGCCTGTGTGGGTGGGACCGGACAGCTCTTTCAGCACGGCCCGGTTGTGGGCCATCAGTTTGTCGACCGTGCCGAAGCGGTTCCACTCCAAGATGCGGTCGAGTCCGTAGTAGTCACGCTCAGTATCCGCCAGTTTCTCCTTGAGGGCAGGTGAACTCTTCGCCTTGGTTCGCAGTTCGTTCAGCAGCGCGTCGCCTTCCAGGATCAAAGCGTTCAGCTCCTTGATCCTCTGCCTGCGCGGAGGCACATCGGCGGGGGCCGAGAGCAGAGCTTCAGCCAGAATCCGGCCGTCGCTGTTAGCTGGAGGTTTGACGTTCATCAGATGGCAAAGCGTGGGCACGATGTCGATCTGCTCCGCGTAGTCGAAACGCTGGCCCGCACGGACGCCCGGGCCTGAGACCACCAACGGCATGGGCCATGCTTCAGGGTCATCAGAGGGGTGCCATCCCTTGTCCGCTTGCCCATGATCGGAAGTGACGAAGAGCACGGTCTTCCCACGCATCCCTAACTTGCCAAGTTCATCCAGGAACCGTCCCAGGTACTCATCCGCGCGCAAGGCTGCCGTGAGATAGGGAGAACCCTCGGCCCAGATGTTGTGGCGCCACGGGGTGGCGGGGTTCTTTTCCTGATAGCAAAGGTAACCGGCACTTCCGGTGTCCTGTAGGTGAATCTTCATGAACGCAGGACGCTCTTTGCGCAGGAACGCCAGGGCCCAATGCATAGTCTCATCGTCGTGTGTGGGTTTCTCGTCGGAGCCCTTGAGGAAGCTCAAGTGAAAACCCATGTTGATGCGCCTGTAAGCAATGTCGTTGGCGGCATGTGCCGTGATCCGGTCCGGATAGAAGCACTCCTGCACGTACCTCTGGTCGCTACGCAACAGAACGGTGCCGGCCAGGATCACGGGGTTTGGAATAGACGACGAATGGTAACGGGTCCATTCGCCGCTTCGCGGGTCGGCCGGTAATATGTTGTAGGACTTCTCGTAGTAGGTGCCGTTCGCGATGAGATTCCGGAGGTTCTTCAAATCCAGACGGTCCACGGCCTTGTAGCTAAGGCCGTCGATGATCAGGATGACGGCGTGCTCCGCCGGCAGTGCGGCCGGAGCCATAAGCAACGAAGCGAGGAGTAACATCATGACCGGGATTTCCATTATGGGATTTCCCAAAGTATACAGCCGTCGGGCGTTTCTTGATCTATGAATATCGTTACGCCAGCTCTTCCTCTAATGTGCTGAGCCAGAAATGCGTTTACAAAGAAGCTCATCCTTGCTGAGGATCACATCGGCGTCCGCTGTCCACACAAACGGCTTGGGTCGTCCGGTGGCCATACCTCCGCAGGCGCCCATCCGGCTCATTAATCAACGTATTTCTGATTCAGGGCGTTAGTCGAAGACGACCGTTTTGTTTGCGTAACGAAGGATGCGATGTTCCAGGTGCCATTTGACGGCCCTTGAGAGCACGATGCGCTCCAGGTCCCGGCCCTTTTGCACAAGGTCGGACACCTGGTCGCGGTGGGAGATGCGCACCACATCCTGCTCGATGATGGGCCCGTCGTCGAGCACTTCCGTAACGTAATGGCTGGTGGCGCCGATGAGCTTCACACCACGCTGGAACGCCGCCTGGTAAGGGCGCGCGCCGCTGAAAGCCGGCAGGAAAGAGTGGTGCACGTTGATGATCCGCCCTTCAAACGCCTCCACGAAGGAGGACGCGAGCACCTGCATGTAACGCGCCAGTATCACCACGTCCACGCCGCGCTCCTTGAGCAGGGCCACCTGCTCGCGCTCGACTTCGCCTTTGGTCGCCGCGTTGACCGGCATGTGACGGAACTCGACGCCGTGGAATTCAGCCAGCGCGCGGGCGTCCTCGTGGTTGCTGACGATCAGGGGAATCGCACAGGCCAGCTCGCCGATCTGGTGGCGGTAGAGCAGGTCCGCGAGGCAATGCAGGTAACGAGAGACGAAGATCGCCATCTTCGGCTTGACTGCGGAATAATGCAGCCGCCAGCGCATCTGGAAGCGTTCGGCGATGGGAGCGAACTGGTCGCGGAGAGCCTCCTCGGCCAGTTCGAACCCGTCCAGGTCCCATTCGACGCGCATGAAGAACATGCCGACGTCGTTGTCCTGGTGCTGATCGGCGTGCAGAATGTTGGCGCCGTGGGTGTAAAGGAAATTCGAGATGGTCGCGACCAAACCCTTCTGGTCGGGGCAGCTGATGAGCAGAGTTGCGGTGTTCACGCCCCCACCATTGTAACGTCGCGACGGTAGAGGCCGCCGCTACTGGTTATCGCGCCACTCTTCCAGCCATGCCATCTGGATGGCTTCGAGTTTGCCTTCGTTCGAGGCCGCCGGGTCTCCCGTGAAACCGGGCAGCTCGACCACCCACTGGCGCAAGTCCGTGAACCGGACCGTGAGCGGATCCGTATCCGGATGCCGTTCCAGAAGCTCCAGCGCGATGTCTTCCGCGTTGTTCCAGTCCATACCAGGCATCAGATCTTGGTTCCCTTCAGCGCTGTGCGCATGGCCGAATTCATCATGGTCTCGGCCAAGCGCATGGTGGCTTGATTCAGCGCGTCGATTTCAGAGCGGATTAGCAAATAGTCTTCGCCGTGGTAGACCATCAGCAGCCGGTTCACGCCCAGGTCGATCGCTTTGCGCTCTTCGTCGCTCAACGCGGCGTAAGCTTCGCTCTGCTTCGCCTTATCGACGGCGGTCAGGATGGCATCGGCTTCCACGCGAGCCTCGCGCACCTGCCGCTCTTTGAAATCCTCCTCGGCCAGCTCGAGCGATTCGCGGACCATGCCCTCGACTTCGGCGTCTGTGAGGCCATAGGAGGGCTTGACGTCGACGCTCTGTTCCTTGCCGGTGCGCAGGTCGCGCGCCGTCACGTTCAAGATGCCGTTGGCGTCGATCAGGAAACGTACCTCGATGCGGGCCATGCCGGCCGGCATCGGCTCGATGTTCTTCAGGTCGAAGCGTGCCAGGCTGCGGCAATCCTTCGCCAGCTCGCGCTCTCCCTGCACGACGTGGATCAGCACGTTGCGCTGCCCCTCGACGGCCGTGGTGAACGTCTCCGTGGCGCTCGCGGGAATCGTCGAATTGCGGTGGATGAGCTTGGCCACCACGCCGCCCATGGTTTCGATGCCGAGGGAAAGCGGTGTCACGTCGAGCAGCAGCTTGTCGGTGACGTCGCCCGAAAGAATAGCGCCTTGCACGGCTGCGCCGAGCGCCACCACCTCGTCCGGGTTCAACTCGGTGTGCGGCTTGGCACGGAATAAGATCTCCACCGCGCGGCGCACCAGCGGGATGCGCGTGGAGCCGCCCACCAGCACGACTTCGTCGATCTCCTCCACCTTCACGCCGGCGTCGTGGATGGCATTGCGGCAGGGACCCAGGGTGCGGTCCACAATCCCGGTAATGAGCTTCTCGAACAGCTCGCGCGTTATCTCGCGCTGATAGCGCTTGCCGCGGTATTCCAACTCGATGTTGGTCTGCGGCACGAAGCTCAACTGCTCCTTGGCCGCGATCACGGCGCGGCGCAGCAGTTGCACTGCCTCGTTATTCGACGACAGATCCTCGCCCCATTCGCTGGCGAGATCCTCGAGCGCGATGCGCATCAGGAGATTGTCGATGTCGTCGCCGCCCAAATGCGTGTCGCCGTTGGTTGCCATGACCTCGAAGATGCCTTCGTGCAGGCGCAGGATCGAGATATCGAAGGTGCCACCGCCCAGGTCGTAGACGGCGACAATGCCTTCCTTGCGCTTGTCCAGCCCGTAGGCGAGAGCCGCCGCCGTGGGCTCGTTTACCAGCCGCAACACTTCGAGGCCCGCGATGCGTCCCGCGTCCTTGGTAGCCTGGCGCTGCGCATCGTTGAAATAAGCTGGCACCGTGACGACCGCCTGGTGTACTTCCTCCCCAAGAGCCAACTCGGCGTTGCGGCGAAGCTGCATCAGCACATAAGCGGAAATCTCGGGCGGGGTAAAGGTGCGGCCACCGAGCTGGATGCGGATGACACCTTCCTCTTCGCCGGTCAGATGAAACGGAAACAGCTTCATCTCATCGGCGACGTCGGCCACGCCTCGGCCCATCAGCCGCTTCACTGAGTAAGCTGTGCGTTCGGGATGGGTCAGCAGCATTTCGCGCGCCGGGTTGCCCACCACGATGTCGCCCGCTTCCGTGTAACTGACGATGCTCGGCAACAGGCGCGAACCATCCGCACCGGCGAGGACCTTGGGTGTGGCAAGGTCCATGTAAGCTACCAGGCTGTTAGTAGTGCCCAGGTCGATGCCTACCACGCGGCGCTTCTTCGCCGCGCCGAAGTCGATTTGTAAGAGCGGTTCCATGGGTCAGGGAGCCAGTTCCTTTTCCACCTCGCTGACGAGATTCTGTATGTAACGGCGCCGGTTCAGCAGGCCGCGGATTTCCACCAGCCGCTGCCGGTCCTTGGTCGCATCGTAAGCGGTGTATAACTTCTTGAGCGACTCGTCCACCTCGCGGCGCAGGCCGAGAAAGCGTTCGCGCGCCCGTTCGAGTTGTGGCCGCGCGCCATGGTCGCCGCCGCGCAACTCTTCGAGCGCCATGTTCAGATCGAAGACCTCCTCCAGCAGCTCGGGAGGAACTTCCTTATTGTTGTGAACGCCGTTCTCGAACCCTTCTTCCTGGAGCATGTATTCGGCGCGCGTCACCGGATCGCGCAGGGTACGGTAAGCGTCATTCAGGATCGCCGTAGCCTCCAGCGAGTATTGCTTCTCGGTGGCGGAGGCGCGATTGAAACGGTCCGGGTGCAATAGGCGGCTCAAGGAATAGAAGCGCTTCTGCAACTCCGCCGCGTCCAGGTTGAGACGCGGCTCCAGACCCATGAAGCGGAAATAATCCTGTTTGGGGCGCTGGAGGGAATTACAGTATCTGCAAAACAGGGATTCCGCGGCCTGCTTCCCGCAGTGCCAGCAATTGTGGGATTCCATCAGGCTGTGAACGACGTGCCGCAACCACAGCTCGTCTTTGCGTGCGGATTGTGGAACGAGAAGCCCGAATGCATGAGCGTCTCGGTGTAATCCAGCGTCGTTCCATCCAGGTAGAGCAAGCTCTTCGGGTCGACGAAGATCTTCACGCCTCCGAACTCGAACACCTTGTCGGCCGGGCGCGCCTGCGGCTCAAACTTGATCAGGTAGCTCAAGCCGGAGCAGCCGCCCCCTTGCACGCCCAAACGCAAACCACCGCTTACGCCCTGCTTCATGAATGCCTGGCGGATCTTCTCGACCGCCTTCGGTGTAACTTGAATCATTGCCATGCTTGGGGGAACGGCCGCGAAGCCGGCCCCCGCTGCCTCCTAAGAGACTAATTCCTCGGCCGGGTGGGCCGCCTGCTTCTTCTTGTAATCGTCGATGGCCGCCTTGATGGCGTCCTCGGCAAGCACCGAGCAGTGGATCTTCACGGGCGGCAGGCTCAGCTCGTTGACGATCTCGCTGTTCTTGATCTGGAGCGCTTCATCCACGGTCTTGCCTTTCACCCACTCGGTGGCCAGCGATGAGCTGGCAATGGCGCTGCCGCAGCCGAAAGTTTTGAACTTGGCGTCCTCGATGACCCCGGTATCGGGATTCACCTTCAACTGCAATTTCATGACGTCGCCGCATTCGGGGGCGCCCACCATGCCGGTGCCCACGTTGGGATCGGCCTTATCGAGCGATCCCACGTTGCGCGGGTTGTTGTAGTGATCGAGGACTTTGTTCGAATACGCCATTTGCCGGCTCCTTTCTTCCCCCTCTATGAACTAATGGGAAGCCCACTCCACCTTCTTCAAATTCACGCCTTCCTTAGCCATCTCGTAAAGTGGACTCAACTCCCGCAGCCGCTTCACGGTTTCGATCACGCGCTGGGCGGTATAGTCCACTTCTTCCTCAGTATTAAAGCGACCCAGACCAAAGCGGATGGACGTGTGGGCCAGATCGTCGCCCACGCCCAACGCCTTTAAAACGTAACTAGGTTCGAGCGTGGCCGACGTGCAGGCCGAACCGCTCGAAACCGCAATGTCCTTCAAGCCCATCAGCAGGGATTCGCCCTCGACGTAGGCGAAGCTCATGTTCAGGTTGTTCGGCAGGCGGTGCTCCATGCTGCCGTTGATGTAAACTTCGTCCAGCGCCGATTCGAGCGTATGCCGCAGTTTGTCGCGCAGCGCTCCCAGGCGAGCGGACTCCTCGGCCATCTCCTTGCCGCACAGCTCGCAGGCTTCGCCCAAGCCCACGATGCCCGGCACGTTCAAAGTGCCTGAGCGCATGCCGCGCTCGTGCCCGCCGCCGTCCATCTGCGCAGTCAACTGCACGCGCGGATTCTTGCGCCGTACGTAAAGCGCTCCCACGCCCTTGGGTCCGTAAATCTTGTGGCCCGAAATCGACATCAGGTCGATGTTGTCCTTGTCCACGTTGACCGGGATCTTACCCACCGCCTGCACGGCGTCGGTGTGGAAGAGCACCCCTCGCTCACGGGCCATCCGGCCGATCTCGGCGATCGGCTGCAGCACGCCGATCTCGTTGTTGGCGCGCATGATCGAGATCAGAATGGTCTTGTCCGTGATCGCCTCGCGCAACATGTCCAGGTCGACCAACCCGTCGCCCTTCACAGGCAGATAGGTGACCCGGAAACCGTGCTTCTCCAGCTTCTTGCACGTATCGAGAACGGCCTTGTGCTCGGTGGCGGCGGTGATGATGTGGTTGCCACGCTCGGCATACATCTCGGCCACGCCCTTGATGGCCAGGTTGTCGCTCTCGGTGGCGCCGCTGGTGAAGACGATCTCTTTGGAGTTGGCGCCGATCAGTTCGGCGATCTGCTTACGCCCTTTTTCGACCGCCTCCTCGGCCTGCCAGCCGAAACTGTGGTTGCGGCTGGCCGCGTTGCCGAAACGCTCCGTGAAGTACGGCAACATGGCCTCGAGCACGCGCGGGTCTACCGGCGTGGTGGCGTGATAATCCATATAAATGGGCGTTTTCATCCTATTCTCCTCCTTAGATTCCGGGCAGCACCTCGAAGTTGCGCGGCAACCGCATGGGCTCGATCGACGTGACGGGCTCCTCGTCCCGGGACAGATCCGCGATTGTTGTGCTTTCCAGCAACCGCAGGATGCCTTCATGCACCCGGCGCAACGGCTCGCGCACCGAGCAGCGCTGCGTGTGCCCGCAAACGCCGCGTTCGGTGAGACAACTGGCCAAAATCACCGGACCGTCGATGGCTCGGATCACTTCGAGAGCGTTGATCCGGCCCGGGTCGCGCGCCAGCATGTAACCGCCGTTGGTCCCGTGCACCGACTTGAGGAACCCCGACCGCGCCAGCTTCTGCAGGATCTTGGCCAGCAGCGGCAGCGGGATGCCGTAATGGGCGGCGATCTCCTTGGCGCTGGCGCTTGCGCTGTGCTGTTTCAGCGCCAAGTGCCGGAGGGCGATCAGTCCGTAGTCCGCTTTCTTGGTGAGTTTCAGCATCCGGATTCCAATATTGGACTCATTCAGTCCTGTATCCAGTGTACACCTGCTCGCCGACCCCTGTCAACGGAGCATTCCCCACATTATCAATAGGTTAATTTCGGACCTGAACGGTCCGAAGCGCCCGCTACCGGCCTGTTTTCAGGTACTTGTCGGCGAAGTTGAGGTACTGTTGCCAGTCGTAGAGCGTGACGTCGTGCTTTCCGGAGCGAATGTGATAACCGATGCGGCTCGAAACCGGCTGCCCCACAGGTGGCCAATCGCTGGCAGCCAGGCCGTCGGTTCCCAGCAGGCGGTAGACCGGATCGGCGGCCTTGGCGGCGAGGAACTCGCCACGCGGGTCGGCCCAACGGTCCTCCTCGGCGCTGGCAATGTAAACCGGGCGCGGGGCCGCGAGCGCGATCAGCATGTGCTGATCCACGGGCAGGGCCGCGACGTTCTTGCTGTACTGGCGGTAGTTCGCGCAAAACCAGTGCGGGAAGTTGCGATTCAGAATCTCGACGGTCTCGCCGAAATTGCGTCGCGCCAGGGAAGCGCCGCCCTCTCCCGAGTTGTTCGAGATAACCATGGCGAAGCGTTCATCCTGAGCGCCGGCCCACAGCGCGGTCTTGCCCAGGCGCGAATGTCCCAGGACGGCCACGCGGCGCGCGTCAACGTCCTTGTCTGTCTCAAGGTAGTCGAGCAGGCGGCTTAACCCCCAGGCCCAGGCACCGATGGCGCCCCACTCGTTGGGTGCCGGGCGCGTCTGGCCGGGTTTGTAGAACAGAGGCTGGACGCCATTCTGGAAGCCGTCGTCGAAATCGGGGTCGATGTCCCCATAGCAGGCGGTAGCCACGCCGTAACCACGTTCAAGGATCTCTTCCACCTGCCATCGTGTGGACTCGACGCCGCGCGCGGCTTCGGTGGCGCGGTGGTTCACGATGCCCATTGGGCGGTTCTCGCGAATCCAGGCGCGCGAAAGTCGAATGCCCGGGTCGGCGTGAATGGCCTGATTGCCGTTGAAGTTGAGGCCCAGGAAGACGGGTACGCGGCCGCGCGCGTTCTTGGGCAGGTACAGGAGCAGGTCGATAGCCGGGCCGCTCTCATCGCGCTTGAAATAGACGGTGATCTGTTTGCGAACAGCCTTGCCACCGAGGGCGCTGGCACTTCGTTCGACGCGCTTGAAGTGCATGGCGGGCGGACGACCCGTGGGGGTGCGCCCGTAGACGTTTTCTTCGAACAGGTGAAGGATCTCCGGGCGTCGCTTCTCGCGCCAGGCGCGGGCGTCGCGCACCGGTTCGCCGCTCGACATCACCAAAGGATTCGGCAGCGTGTAAGAGCCGGCTTTCGATTCGTCGTAGTTGACCACTGGCTTCTGGCCCGCCGCTACGGCGGCGAGGATGGCCATTGCACCGAATGAGATGAATGAGATGCGCATAGTTGGATTCTCCTCATTTTAGGCGCATCCTGAGGACCGCTGAGTGTTATATTGAATGTGGCTTGAAACGGGTCTGGACGATTGCCGGCTTGTGGCTGTGCCTCGCGACCGTGCTGTGCGCCAAGCCTAGGGTGGTGGCCGTGAGCGTGGATGGCGTAGTCCACCCGATCACGGTGGAAATCGTGACCCGCGCCATCGAACAGGCCCAGCGGGAAGGCGCACGGCTGGTGCTGATCCGCCTGAACACCCCGGGCGGCTTGATGGAGGCCTCCCGGCACACGATCGAGAAGATCGTCGCCTCGCCGGTTCCGGTAGCTACTTTCGTCACGCCCAGCGGCGGGCGCGCCGCCTCAGCCGGGTTCTTCCTGCTCGAAGCCGGCGACGTGGCCGCGATGGCTCCGGGGACCAACACCGGCGCGGCATCGCCGGTGGCCATCGGCGTCGAGATGGACCAGGTGATGCGCCGCAAGGTGGAAAGCGATGCCGCGGCCAGCTTGCGCAGCCTCACGGCGAAGCGCGGCCGCAACAGCGCCCTGGCGGAGAAGACGGTTCTGGAAGCAAAGAGCTTCACCGAAAAGGAAGCGCTCGACAACAACCTGATCGAACTGATCGCCAAGGACGACCGCGCGCTGCTCGACGCGCTGAATGGCCGTGAAATCACGCGCTTCGACGGCACGAAAGTGAAACTCGACCTGGCCGGCGCGGAGATTGTGGCCTACCAGGAGACCATTCGGGAGGCCCTGGTTTCCTCGATCAGCGATCCCAACATCGCCTTCATTTTATTGATCCTGGGAGCGTTGGGCCTATATCTGGAGTTTACCCATCCGGGACTCATTCTGCCCGGCGTGGCCGGCGGCATCCTGGCGCTGCTGGGCTTGGCGGCCTTATCGGTGCTGCCCATCAATTGGGGCGGTGTCGCGCTACTGATTCTGGCGGTTACCTTGTTCATATTGGAGGCGAAATTCGCCTCGCACGGTATCCTGGGCGCGGGAGGAGCGGTGGCCATGGTGCTTGGAGCTTTGCTGTTGGTGGAAGGTCCCCCGGAGATGCGCATCCATTTGGGAACGGCCATCGGCGTGACACTGCCTTTCGCGTTGATTACCGTCTTCCTGGTCTCGCTGGTGCTGAAGGCACGCGCCAACAAAGTGGTGACGGGTGAGGCCGGCATGATCGGGGAAAGGGGCGTCGCGCGCACGGCGCTGGAACCGGAAGGTAAGATCTTTGTCCACGGAGAGCTTTGGGACGCAATCTGCTCCACGAAGCTGGACGCGGGCGCGCGTGTACGTGTTGTGGACGTCGACGGGCTCACACTGCGAGTCGAGCCCGACGTGCGGCCTTAAGAAAAAAACATCGAGGAGGAGTGTATGCTGCCGATCAGCCCAATGACGATCGCACTGATTGTCCTGGTCATCTACCTGTTGAGCTCCATCAAGATTCTGGCCGAGTACGAGCGGGGCGTCATATTCCGCCTCGGACGCGTGCTGCCCAAACCGAAAGGACCGGGCATCATTCTCGTCTTCGCTCCCATAGACCGCATGGTGCGGACGTCGCTGCGAATCGAGACCCTCGAAGTTCCGGCGCAGGACGTGGTGACGCGGGACAATGTCACGGTGAAAGTGAACGCGGTGATCTACTTCCGCGTCATAGAACCCACGCGCGCGGTGATCGAGGTCGCCAATTACCTTTACGCCACGTCGCAGCTCGCGCAAACCACCCTGCGCAGCGTGCTGGGTGAAGTCGAACTCGACGAACTGCTCAGCCAGCGCGAAAAGCTGAACGTGCGGCTGCAATCGGTGCTCGACCAGCACACCGGGCCCTGGGGCGTGAAGGTCACCATGGTGGAAGTGAAGCAGGTGGACCTTGCGGAGCAAATGATTCGCGCCATCGCCAAACAGGCCGAAGCCGAACGCGAACGCCGCGCCAAGATCATCCACGCCGAGGGCGAGTACGTGGCCGCCGAAAAGCTGAGCATGGCCGCCGAAGTGATCCAGAAACAGCCGGCCGCTATCCAGTTGCGCTACCTGCAAACACTGGTCGAGATCGGTGCGGAAAAGAACACGACGGTTGTGTTCCCCATTCCCATCGATATATTCTCGTCAGTGAGCCGGATGTTGGCGGAATCCGGCAAAATAGCTAAAGACTCGTAAGGG
Organism: Terriglobales bacterium; assembly: GCA_021372245.1. GTDB lineage: Bacteria > Acidobacteriota > Terriglobia > Bryobacterales > Bryobacteraceae > JAJFUV01. The sequence goes on along the minus strand of JAJFUV010000135.1, from coordinate 52,858 downwards.
AGTGTATGCCGAGAAGCGAAGAAGGCGAGTTCATTCTGGAGCTGGGGCACCGGCAGTTGTTGAGCGTGTTTTTCATTGTCGTGATTTTGCTGGGTGTCTCCTTCACAATGGGATACATCGTGGGACGCAACTCGGCGCCGGTGGCGGCGGCCGTGCCTGCTAGCGGCCAGGTCACTACTGCGGTGAGCCAGCAGCCGGCCGCCAATGAACCTCCGCTCTCCCCCGGCCAGGTGCAGGTGAACCAGATCGAGCCGCTCGCTCAGCCCACCGGCACCATGCCCGCCCAGGCGCCGGTCCAGGCCACAGAACCGCCGGCGGCGGCGCCTGTCACGACGCGGCCTCTTCCCGCCGCTCCTGCTGCCGCGGCTCCCGCCAAGGTCCCGGCGCCGGAAACGAACGACCGGAAAACGGTGCAGTCTAACGGCCAGGCGCTTCCCGGCCACACGTATCTGCAGGTCATGGCCGTGAAGAAAGCGGACGCGGAATTGACCGCCGGCATCTTGCGCAAGAAAGGTTTTACAGTTATTGTCGTGCCGGTACCGGGCGACGCGCTTTACCGCGTGCTGGTGGGACCGCTCAAGGATGCGGCGGCTCTTGCGAAGACCAAGATGGATCTGGAGGCCGCGAACTTCAAATCCATGGCCCGGAAGTATTGATCCGTGACGCCGGTCCGTCTGCCGGAATGGGTACAGAAGCGCGCCGCGCATCATGAATCGCTGCACGTCCTAAAGAGTGGTCTGCGCGTGCGGGGACTGCACACCGTATGTGAATCGGCCCGCTGCCCCAACATACACGAGTGTTTTCATCGCGGCACCGCGACGTTCCTGATTCTGGGCAATCTATGCACGCGCGGCTGCGGTTTCTGCTCGGTCCCTAAGGGTGCCGGAGGCGGACAGCTTCCACCCGATCCCGACGAACCCACCGAGGTCGCGAGTATGGCCGCGAAACTCGGCTTGCGCTACGTGGTGATCACCAGCGTGACGCGCGACGACCTGGGTGACGGCGGCGCCGCGCACTTCGCCCGCACGGTGCGAGCGGTTCGCGCCGCGCTGCCGGAAGCACGCATCGAAATCCTGACGCCGGACTTCCAGGGTGACCGTGCCGCCATCCGCGAGGTACTGGACTCCTCGCCCGACGTCTTCAACCACAACATCGAGACGGTGCCGCGCATGTACCCGCGCGTCCGCCCCCAGGCCGGCTACGCCCGGTCGCTCGAAGTGCTGCGCTTCGCGCGCGAATATCGTCCCGAGGCCATCGTGAAGTCCGGCCTGATGGTGGGCCTCGGCGAATCGGGCGCCGAAGTTGAGCAGACGCTCGCGGATTTGCGCCAAGCCGGCGTGGATGCGGTGACCATCGGCCAATACCTGCGCCCCACCCGGCATAACCTGCCCGTCGCGGAATACGTCACCCCGGCGCAGTTCGACGCCTATCGCGCCGCCGGCGAGCGCCTGGGGTTCAAAATGGTGTTCAGCGGTCCGCTGGTGCGCAGTTCCTATATGGCGGATGACGTGTTCACAAGGGCGTGTCAACCATGATTCTGAACTTACTTCTTTCACTGGCAGCCGGCGCGTTGCTGGTGTCGCTGTATCCGAGTCCCGGCTGGACCGCGTTGGCGCCCTTCGCCCTGGCGCCGCTGCTGGTAGCCGTGGCGCGTGAGGACCGCCCGGCCCTGCGATTCCTGTGGGGGTACGTGACCGGGCTCGTCTACTGGGCGGGAGTGTGCTACTGGATCCGCTGGGTTCTCGAAGTGCACGGCGAGATGGGCGTGTTGGGCAGTTACGGCGCCTTCAGCCTGTTCGTCCTGGCGAAAGCGCTGCACATGGGCGCGTTCGCATGGCTGGCCGGAACCGCCATCCGCCGTTGGTACGCCATCCCCGTGGTGGCGGCGTTGTGGGTGGTGGTGGAGCGCTTACACGGACCGTTGGGATTCGCCTGGCTCACGCTGGGCGACGCGGCCGTCGATATGGGCGTACCGATGCGTCTGGCGCCATACACCGGCGTCTACGGCGTGTCGTTCCTGGTGGCGGCCATGAACGTGGCTATCGCGCTGGTCGCGCTCCGGCGGAGCCGTAAGGAACTGGCCTGGATCCTGGCCGCGCCGCTGGCCTTTCTACTGCCGCCGCTTCCGGAACCCGTGCCCGGAAACCAGGACGCGGTAATTGTGCAGCCGAACCTTTCCACGACGGAACGCTGGACGACGGACTCGGTCTACGAAGCGCAGCAGCGTCTGGCGACGTTGAGCTTACGCAGCGCGCTGGCGGCGGGACAGGCGCGGCCCCGCCTGATCCTGTGGCCCGAAATGCCCATGCCGATCTACTACCAGGAGGACGCACGGGCGCGCGAACTGGTGACGAACCTGACGCGGACGACCGGCACGAGCGTGCTCTTAGGCGTGGTGGCGCACACCGAGGCCGGAGCGCCGCTTAACTCGGCGATCCTGGTGGACGAGCGCGGCAACCTGGCAGGCCGCTACGACAAGCTGTATCTGGTGCCGTTCGGCGAGTACGTTCCCCCGTTCTTCAATTGGGTCAACCGCATCACGCAGGAAGCGGGCGACTTTACACCCGGCGAGAAGCTGACGGTCCTGCGCGCCGCGGGCCGCGCCACCGGCGTTTTCATCTGCTACGAATCGGCTTTCCCATACCTGGTGCGGAAATTTCCGGCCCAGGGAGCGGAGCTGCTGGTCAACCTCTCCAACGACGGGTACTTCGGGCGGAGCGCCGCGCGCGAGCAGCACCTGATCCTGGTGCGTATGCGTGCTGCGGAGAACCGGCGCTGGCTCCTGCGGGCCACGAACGACGGCATCACCGCGACTGTCGATCCGGCAGGGCGCATCGTCCACCAACTGCCGCCATACGCCGAACTCAGCGCGCGGACAAGCTACTCGTATGTGAGCGCGCGGACCTTCTACACGCAGCATGGCGATTGGTTCATATGGCTCTGCGCACTGGTGGCTGCTACCGCCATTATCGAGCGCCAGATCCCGCGCTACCGCCGGCCCCGATAGAATGTGTTCATGTTTCGATTTGCCGTTGGTTTGGTCACCGTCTTCCTGACCGTCTCGCACGCGAAAGTACAACCCGCCGCTACCGAAGGCGCCTATGGGCGATTGACTACGGACGCTCGCGTCTACCGTCCGCTCGACAAAGTCACGGTACACATCGAAGGACGCGCCAAGGGTGATGCCGCGTGCCGCATCAAAGTCGCGGACCCGAACCAGCGCATCTACTTCGAAGCCGGGGCCGCGCTGACGAATAACCGCGGCGAGACCAGTTTCATGGCCGGTGGTCCGCTGGGCGCGCACTACATCTACCTTTGGTTTCCCGGCGAGAAGCGCTACAGCCGGTATTTGAACTTTCAGCTCGAGGCCGAGACCGCCATCGAGTCGGGCGACGCGGATTTCGACAAGCTCTACCCGTTCACGCGCGAGGCCATGCGGCTCGGCCGGCGTCAGTATGAATCGAACCGCGGCCGCTTTGTCGGCTACATCTCGGCCGACACGTGGCACTTCGACGGCATCTGGCTGCGCGACTGGATTTACGGACTGCCCGCTTACCGCTACTGGGAAACTGAGATGAGCTGCGGCATCGACCGTTTTCTGGAACAGCAGAAAGAGAATGGGCAGGTCCCCGACGGCATCGAGCGCGACGGGCGCACCTGGCGCGTGGGCCTCGAATCCGACGTCGAGTACATCATGACGCTGGGCGTGTGGCAGACCTGGCAGGCCACGGGCGACAACGCCTGGCTGGAACGGGCGATGCCGAAACTGGAGCGCGCGCTCAACTACATACGCACCGATCCCAAGCACTGGGACGAAAAGAATCAGCTGGTCAAACGCCAGCACAGTTGCGACACCTGGGACTACGACATCGACGGCGCGCGCGACCGCGGCACCAGCCGCCACGTCGTCGCCACGTGCGATCAGAGCGGCTATTACCTGGCCTTCCGCGCCATGCAGAAGATGTACGAGGCGCTCGGAAAACCCGAGCAGGCCGCGCGCTGGGCCTCGGAAGCCGGCGCGTATCGCGCCCGTGCGGCGGAGCTGCTCTGGGACGGTACCAAGTTCCTGCACCACGTGCACCTGGACCCCACCATCGAGCACGGAGACTTCGACGAACGCGCGCAACTGGCCATGGGCAACACCTGGGCCATGACGCGCGGCCTGGCCACGGACGCGCAGGCGCGCAGCATCATCGGTGAGTATAAGCGGCGGCGGAAGCAGACCGGCGACGCCTACCCGTGGTGGAGCCTGCAGCCGGGCTACCCCGATCGCCTGGGTTATTGGAAACAGCCGCATCAACTTCAGGGCGCGTACGCCAATGGAGGTCTGATGCCGTGGGTAGGCGGCGAGTTGTGCCGCTCCGCGTTTCTGTTCGGACGAGAGTCCTACGGTGTCGAACTCCTGCGGCAATACGCGGGGCACTTGCGGCGGACAGGTGGCGCGCAAGTATGGTATTGGCCTGACGGGACGCCGGGGTTCCGCACGACCAACGAAGTCTCCTATGCTGGCTGGGGCATGGCGCAGTGGGTGGACGCGCTGGTAGGCGGCCTGGCCGGTATCAACGACCTGGAAGCGAGAATGCGCAAGGTGGAGATCGCGCCGCGCTGGGTCGCGACGGGCACGGCGCGCGTTCGAGCGATAGCGCGCTATGCCGTCAGCGACGGCTACGCGGCGTATCGCATGACGCTGGATCAGGCGGCAAAACGGGTCGAGATGGAGTTTACAGGCTCGGGAGAGTCGGCGGAGTTTCGAGTGCTTTTGCCTGAAGGACGCCGCGCGAAAGCGGTAATCGTCGGAGGGCAGCCGGTCAAGTTCTCGCAGACGGAGATGGATCGCAGCCGCTATGCAACATTCACGGCCAAGCTCGCAGGCGTGGACACGGTGAGGATCGAGTACGAATAGGCTACCCGTGGCGGATGACCAGGACGTCGCCGTCCTTGACGATGTACTCTTTGCCCTCCAGGCGAAGCAGGCCCTTTTCGCGCACACCCGGATAGCCGCCGTGCTCGATCAGCGCTTTCCAATTCACCACTTCGGCGCGGATGAATTTCTTCTCGAAGTCCGTGTGGATCGCTCCGGCGGCCTTCACCGCGGTGGAGTTCATCGGAATGGTCCAGGCGCGCACTTCGGTTTCACCGGCCGTCAGGAAGCTCATCAGGCCCAGCAGCGCGTAGGTGGCGGAGATCAACCGTTCCAGGCCGGACTCTTTGAGGCCGTAGCTCTCCAGGTAGTCGCCAACTTCTTCGGGCGGGAGTTCGGCGAGTTCAGCTTCGATCTTCCCGCATACCGCGGCGACGGCCGTCCCCTGGCGCCCGGCCAGCGGTCCGTTGCGGTATTCGGCTTCGACTTCGCGCAGGCGCGGCGCATCGTTCTCGCCCAGATTCAGCACGAACAACACAGGCTTCTGTGAAAGGAACTGGAACCCGCGCAGGCGCTTCTCCTGCTCTGGATTGAGCGTCATCTCGCGCAGCGGCTTGCCGGATTCGAGCAGCGCCTTGGCCTCTTCTAGCAGCGCCGCCTCGTGATCCAGTTCCGGGTCCTTGATCTTCTTGCGGTCCTTTTCCAGGCGTTCCAGCCTCTTTTCGACCACCACCAGGTCGCTGAGTATGAGTTCCATGCCGACGTCTTCGATGTCGCGCATCGGGTCGACGGTGCCCTTCTCGTGCGGCACGGTGTCGCTCTCAAACACGCGCACCACGTGCGCCAAGGCGTCGGCGACGCGCAGGCTGGCAAGGCAGCTCGGATCGCGCAGGGCCTCTTTCGAGATGGAAGGAAAATCGAGGTACTCAACGGTGGCGTGGGTGATCTTGGGCGGTTGATAGAGCTCGGCCAGCGCGTCCAGGCGCGCGTCCGGCACTTTGGCTATGCCCATGCGCGCTTCGAGCGTTCCCATCCGCGCGGTCTCACGCACGCCGGTGAGGATGGTAAACAAGGATGTCTTGCCTGTCATGGGCAGGCCGATGATTGCGGTTCTCATGTTGTGGAATTCGGCTTTCTCAGAGCGGAACCTCGATTAGGGCGAGGATATCCTGCAGGATGCGCTCGGCGGTTTCCGTGGAACGCTGCGCCAGCGCGACCCGGCTGTTGATGACCACGCGGTGGGCGAACAGCGGAACGGCAAGGCGCTTGACGTCTTCCGGGATCACGTAGTCGCGGCCCTCCACTAGTGCGAGCGCTTGCGCGGCCCGGTACAGTGCTTGCGAACCTCGCGGGCTGACGCCCAGCGCCAGGCTCTCGTGCGCACGCGTGTGTTCGACAATCGCCATCAGGTAATCGACGATCGCATCGTCCACGCGAACTTCGTGAACGGCCCGCTGCAGTTCGAGCACGTCGGAAGCCGTCAGCACCGGCTTCAAGTTCAAAGCGCCGGGCGTATCCGGATTGCGCAGGATTTCGCGCTCGCTCACGGAATCGGGGTACCCCATGCGCAGGCGCATCAGGAAACGGTCGAGCTGCGATTCCGGAAGCGGGTATGTGCCGTGATGTTCAACCGGGTTCTGCGTGGCCATTACCATGAAGGGCTCGGCGAGCGGGTAAGAGTGCCCGTCGATGGTAACCTGCCGCTCGTTCATGGCTTCAAGCAGCGCCGACTGCGTCTTTGGCGTAGCGCGGTTGATTTCGTCGGCCAGCAGAAAATTCGTGAAGATGGGGCCCTGCTTGAACTCGAAGTCCTGCTTGTGGGCGTTGTAAATGGTGACGCCGAGAATGTCGCTGGGCAGCATGTCGCTGGTGCACTGAAGGCGATGAAAGCCACAGGCGACCGATTGCGCCAGCGCGTGGGCCAACGTGGTTTTGCCTACGCCCGGCACGTCCTCGATGAGCAGATGGCCGCGGGCGAGCAGGCAAACCAAGCTCAACCGCATGACTTCGGGCTTGCCGCGGATCGCCAGCGCGAGGTTCGCTTCGAGCAATCCGAGCTTGGGCCCAGCGACCGGGGGAGCGTCTATTGTTTCCCGCTGGGTCATTACTGCTATAATAGCGAATTCGGACTTGGCGACGCGCCGCAAACGCGTGCCGCAAAGTTCGGAGGCCCCCCGCATCAGGGGCGCGTAGCTCAGTTGGTTAGAGCGCCTGCTTCACACGCAGGAGGTCACAGGTTCGAGTCCTGTCGCGCCCACCATCCAACAGTGCAATCTGTACCGCAAACTTAGCGGGGACAGGTGCTTTGCCACCTGCGCCCTAACGCATCCGCTGTCCGGATGGCGTCCGCCACCATCTCCGGATAGACTTCGAAGGGTTCGTTATGGATCGTTTCCTCTTTGACGGTGCTTCTAACGGCAATCCGGTCAAGCACCTCGGCCGTCATCTGGCCAAGCCCGATTTCGGACAGTGTGACCGGCAACCCGATGGAGGTCGAAAAACGGAGAACTTCCTCAAGCACCGAGTGAGGTTGGCCTTCCAGTATCAATTGGACAAGTAGCCCAAATGCCACCTTCTCGCCGTGAAGGTAGGCGCGAGTTTCCGGCGCGGCAGTCAGACCGTTGTGCACGGCGTGCGCCGCCGCCAACCCGGACGACTCAAAGCCGAGGCCGGAGAGAAGGGTGTTCGCCTCGACGATACGCTCCAGACTCGGAGTCACGGACTGGACGTGGATTGCCGCCAGGGCGTCCGCCCCGTCCTCCAGAAGGGTCCGGTAGCACAACTGCGCCAACGCCAGGGCGCTTCGAGTAGAGGCACCGCCTCTCACATTGCGGACGCAACCCTCCACGCAGGTTTTCGCCTCAAACCATGTGGCGAGTGCGTCACCCATTCCGGACACCAGCAACCGCGCCGGACTGCGGGCAATCAATTGGGTATCCACAAGGACGAGGTCCGGATTCTTCCGGAAAATCCGGCATTCCTGAAAAACGCCTTCGTCGGTGTAAACGATGGAGAGTGCGCTGCAAGGCGCGTCGCTGGAGGCGACGGTGGGACAATTCACCACCGGAAGTTTCATGTCAGAAGCCACCGCGCGCGCCGCATCGAGCGCCTTGCCCCCTCCTGCGCCTACTATGACTCTAGCTTGCTGCTGGTGAGCTTCCGCCTTTAAGCGCTCTATCTCGGCGATGGAACACTCTCCACCGAAACGGGCGATCTGATAGGCATACCCGGCCTCGGAAAGAGTCCGCGCCCAGGTTTCGGAAAGCAGGGCGATCGCGGACCTGCCAGCCACGATCAGCGCAGGTCCGGCAAGACCCAGGATCGCCATTTCCTGCCCAAGATACTGCGTGGCGTCCTTCCCTTGGGTATAACGACTTGGTGAACAGAACACACTTAGCATCGGATCGGTTTACCTCCTGCCAGCCCAATAATATCATCCGGCGGCTAGCTCACCGGCCGCGTTTTCAGGCCTGCTTTTAGGTAGTCCAGAGTCTCGTATGCCCTGAGCAGGTTCGTGTGAAGGGCACTCCCGGTACCGGCGAGACCAGCATTAGAACCGGGATGTCCCTCGTCCGCTGGGACGCCACAATGGCAGAGAGTAGAGCACGTGGCAATCGGCCTGGGTGCCTCGAAATCAGTCCTTGCCGCGCTTTGGCCAGAGTATCGCCCTCCACGAAATCGAGAAAGCCGAACACTGGAGTTCAAGGCCTTGAATTGCTTTCACGTCCGGAAAGCATGCAGCCAGCAACCAGCGCGGCCGCCGGACAAGCGTTCACACGCCGGAGGATGCAGGAAAAGTGTCTCCTGCCGGCTTACAGGGGATAGTAACACCGGGCGTGAAACAAGGCTGGCACATATCCAGAAGAGAAGTACACGAGCAGGAAGGACTGGAGGAGAACGCCAAATCCGGGCGCATGATCAGCCTGGTCCGGAGGCTGTGGAGGGATCCTATGCCAGACAACTCCATCGTGGCGAGACAGCAGGAATAGCCCAGAATGTTCCGCCGATACGTCGCGTCTTGAGTTATTCTGAGCCTACCTGAGGAGGCGCGCATGAAAGCTGCGGCGATTGTTGAATACAAGCAACCGTTGGTAATCCAAGACATGCCCGACCCCGAACCCGGACCGGGGGATGCCATCATCCGCACGGAAGCATGCGGAGTCTGCAGGACAGATTGGCACCTGTGGCAGCACGAATGGACCTGGATCGGAATGGAACTCAACCTACCGCGTGTACCGGGACACGAATTTGGCGGTGAAATCGTGGAGTGCGGCAAGGAAGTGACCCGCTTCAAGCGGGGCGATCGCGTGACGGTACCGTTCCACCTGGGGTGCGGCAAGTGCGAAGAGTGCTGGAACGGGCGCTACAATCTCTGCTTTGCTTACGGCGCCATCGGCGTCCATCATGACGGCGGGTACGGCGAGCTCGTGCGTGTGCCAAGCGCCGATTCAACTCTGGTTCGACTGCCCGAAGGTGTGGACGGGTTCACGGCCGCCGCGCTCGGATGTCGTTTCATGACGGCGTACCATGGCGTGGTCGACAGGGCTGCCGTTCGGCCGGGCGAGTGGGTCGCGGTGTTCGGTATAGGCGGCGTTGGACTGTCCGTGGTTCAGATTGCGTCCGCCATCGGCGCCCGTGTGATTGCTGTAAGCCGCAGTGATGAGAAATTGGCCATGGCGCGGGAGGAAGGAGCAGAGGCAACCGTGAAAGCAGGGCCGAACGCGCCCGCGGAGATAACCGAAATCACCAAAGGCGGTGCGGCGGTAACCGTGGATGCTTTGGGTGCCAGTACGACGACCATACCCGCCATTCTTTCCCTGGCCAGGGCAGGCCGGCACGTTCAACTCGGAATGACAGGCATCGAAGATGCCGGCAAGATTGCCATTCCGATGGACCTCGTTGTTGTGAAAGAGATTCGCATTGCGGGCAGTCTTGGTTGCCCAATGACCAGTTACGCCGGGATGCTGGCGATGGTCGCATCGGGCAAGCTGAAGCCGGCCCGTCTGGTGGAGGCCGCGGTCAACATCACGGAGGTCAACGGTGTGCTTACGGCCATGACCGGCTTCCAGACCCGAGGCTTCCATGTGATCACAAGCTGGCAGGCAGCGGCCGTCTGATTGACAAGTTCCAGACAATTCCGTGAACCAACGGTAGCTCCGATGGAGACCGTTCGATTCGTGCTGAGCATTGTAATGAGGAGACTGATATGGCAATTGCGATCTACGAATGGAGCCAGATTGCAGCAGAGCAGATGACCCCTCAACTTACGCGGCAGGTGATTTACGGTGAGAACATGACAGTCGCCCGCATATGCATCGAGGCGGGCGTCGTCGTGGCGGAGCACCACCACATCAGCGAGGAGTTTCTTCTGCTCGAACAAGGGAAAGCTCGCCTCTCGATCGGCGGCGAGGAAAAGCTGATCGCCGCTGGGCAGGTGATCCGGATTCCATCCAACACCGCGCACAAGTTCGTCGCGATCGAAGACTGCGTCGCCATAGACCTGTTCGCACCAGGACGGCTGGACTGGATTCGCGGCGAGGATGCTTACTTGAGAAAGTAACTCCTGCGTCACACGACGAGAGATCGGCAGGACCGAGGTATTCGGAAGCCGACAACCTATCCGGCAGGCCGGATGGTTATGGGTACCGCTTTACTCGCAGGCGTACCACTTTCGGGATCAACATTCCAGATCGGAATGACGGTGTTCGCTTCCGGGAAATAAGCGGCTGCGCAGGCGCGGGGAATATTGTAAGGTATCGCGTGGAAGCCCCGGCCCCACCTTGGCCGCCCTGGTTCCACGCCTGCCAAGTCAACCAACTGCTCCGGAACAATCCCCAGTTGCTGCATGTCCTGGGGATTCATGAACACCACGCGCCGCTCGCCGCGTATCCCCCTATAACGGTCGTTCAGGCCGAAAACCGCGGTGTTGAATTGATCGTGGCTCCGCAGCGTCGTCAGGAGGAATTGACCGGATGCGAGGCGCCCTTCGTCCATTGTTTGTACCGTGAACCGGGCCCGGCCACCGGGCAGGTTGAAGCGACGCTCTCGGGCAGGATTGGAAAGGCACATACCTCCGGGCTCCATTACACGGCGGTTAAAGTCCGCAAAGTCTGGAACAACGCGGGCGATCTCCTCTCGAATCAACCGGTAGTCTGAACCCAACCGGCTCCACGGCACCCGGGAACGATCCCCGAGCACGGCTCGGGCCATCGCGGCGACGATCCAGGGCTCGCCACGCAGTTCCGGGCCGGCCGGTTCTAGACAGCCGTGGGACCGGTGGACGTGTCCCGTGGTGTCTTCCACGGTTAGCCACTGCTCGACGCCATCGCACCGATCCATCTCGCTCCGGCTCAAGCACGGCAGGATGAGCGCCTGCTCACCTGTGACGGCGTGATTCCGGTTCAACTTGGTGGAAACCATCACTGTCAGCCGGCATCGCCGCATCGCTTCCGCCACGAATCCGGCGTCCGGCGCTGCAGACAGGAGGTTACCTCCCATGGAGATGAAGACTTTCACGTTGCCCGAGTGCATGGCTTGGAGGGCATCGATGGCTCCCAGGCCCGTGTGGCGAGGCGGTTGGAAGTCAAAAGCGGTGCCCAGTGCGTCAAGGAACTCGACGGACATACGAACACCGATTCCCATGGTGCGGTTGCCCTGAACATTGCTGTGCCCGCGCACGGGACAGACTCCCGCGCCGGGCCTGCCAAGGTTTCCGCGCAGCAGCAAAAGATTGACGATCTCGCGGATCGTGGCCACGCCATTGCTCTGCTGTGTGATACCGAGGCCCCAATCGGCCACAACAGAGCGCGCTTCGATGTACCAGCCCGCCAGTTCCTGGATTTGTGCCCACGCAATGCCGCTCTGCGCCTCGATCCGTTCGCGACTGATGCCGGCCAGCGCGGCTTGCATCGATTCAAACCCCGTCGTGTAGCGCCGGATGAAATCGTGGTCGAGCACAGTGCCCGGCGCGCGCGACTCCTCATCCAGGACGGCCTTGATCACGCCTTTGACCAGTGCCAGGTCCCCGTTGATATGCACCGGCAGGCGCCGCGCTGCCAGGGATGTGCTTCGGCCCAGTATCCCCAGGACCTCGTGCGGGTTGGCGAAACCGATCAGTCCCGCTTCGGGGAGCGGATTGATGGCTACGATCCGGCCGCCGTTTCGGACAGTTTGCTGGAGAGTCTCCAGCATACGGGCATGGTTCGATCCGGGGTTGTGACCAAAGATGAGCACGAGGTCGGAGTGTTCCAGGTCTTCCAGTTGCACCGTCCCCTTGCCGGAGCCCAGCACCTGCTGCAAGGCCATCCCCGAAGCCTCGTGACAGAGGTTGGCGCTTCCGGCCAGATTATTAGTGCCAAACTGCCGGGCAAAGAGCTGTAGCAGAAAAGACGCCTCGTTGCTGGTGCGGCCCGACACATAGAAGGCGGCCTCATCGGGCGCATTCAGATTATTCAGCTCTCTGGCGATGATGTCGAATGCCGCTTCCCAGGTGATCGCCCCATAATGCGCCGCGCCGGGGCGCTGCAAAAGTGGCTGCATCAACCGTCCCTGCCGTTCCAACCACTCGTTGGGCTGGTCCGCCAACTCGGCGAGAGTCCAGCGTTGGAAGAACTCGGCACCAATACGCTGGAGGGTCGCTTCCGATGCCAGCGCCTTGGCACCGTTCTCACAGAATTCGAAACGGCTGCGCTTGTCCCCCAGATGCGGCCAGGAGCAGCCAGGACAGTCAAATCCGTTTACTTGATTGATTCTCGTGAGTGCCGCTGAGCCACGCATCCAGCCAGCTTCCTCATAGATCCTCGTTATAGCGGCCAGGACAGCCTCGCGCCCCCCCGCTACCACGCGCGGCGTCTCGTAGCGCGTGCCGATCAGCCATTCGGCGATCTGCTCGTACGGTGCCTCCTGAAAACTGCGTAACGCGGCGAACACAGCCTGGTTGAAAAACTCCAGGCCGGCCAGCCGGCGGAGGCGCTCAGCCGACGACGACAATTCCTGCGGCCTGAAGAGCTGAGGGGCTAACTCACAAGCCTCCACCAGGCCGAGCAACACGACATCGCGGGGATCGGGGAGCGCGTCCGCGGACAGTACAAGCTGGCGCACACGCTGGCGTAGGTCCTCCACGACGCGCGGATCGGTATTCTGGTAGCGGCGCTTGTCGGCTGGACATTCCGGCGCCGAAATCTCGCGGAGCGTGCCGCCTGCGATGAGGTTGTCCAACACGAACTTCACGCCGGCGGGAGCCTCTGTGCACGCCAGAGTCAGTGCGCGCGCCAAAGAGAGCGGGGAACCTTCCGCCGCAAGGTCTTCCAGTACGGCATCCAGCACCGCGTTGTCCGTCTGGGCAGTGTCCACCAGAAAAACGCTTTCGGCATCGTTGTCGATACGGCCGGCGAAAGCCAACTCAAGCAAAAAAGCGCCTCCCAGCGCGCTCGCAAGGATCTTTTCGGGAAGAGGACGCAGGTGCCCAGTGCTGTCGTCCACCATCAGTAAGATCAGTTCTTCGGAAAAAGAGAGCTGCTTACTCATCGCATGAACTCACTCTGAAAAGAGCTGGAGCGCATCCTGTTTGGCGTCAGTATACCAGTCCGGACAGTTAAGTAAGTGTAACTCTGAATCAAGTTCACGGATACTTGGACCTTTACCCGGCCCTCAGCCGGCGGATTGCTGTGTTGCGGACGATGCGGCGGGACGCGGTTCATACACTTTCGCTTTCTTATTGCCGGATGAGCACCAGCGGCATATAATCGGTCTCGTAATTCCAAGGTTACGGGGGAGCACAATGACGATAACATCGAACTATGCCGGCGATGCTGTGGTGCTCCGTGTTGACGGCCGCCTGGACGCCATCACGTCGCCGGAATTCGAGAAGACGTGCCAGCAGTGCATCAAACCTGACACGCGGAAAGCGTTACTGGATCTTGAGGGTGTGGAGTATATAAGCAGCGCCGGACTCCGGGCTATCCTTCTGGTTGGTAAGACGATCCAGTCAGTTGGCGGGGTCCTTGGTTTCAGTGGTTTGCGCGGTACCGTCAAGGACGTCATCGAAATGGCCGGTTTCTCGGCCCTCTTCAAGGTTTATGATTCCGTGGAGGCGGCCCTTGAGCCACGCTGATGCCGCCGTTGCCGAACCGCGGTCAGCGTCGCTGAAGCTGACCCTGCCCAACGAGATGCCGTACTTGCCCTTGGCGCAGTCGTTCGTCCGGGGATCGGCCACCCAGTTCGGCTTTGAGGGCCCCAGCCTGAGCCAGATCGAACTGGCCGTGGAAGAAGCCGTCACCAATGTGATGCAGCACGGCTATGACGCCGAAGAAAGCCGGACCTTCGATATCATCTGCGAACGGCTTCCGGGTGGCATCCGGATCATCATCCATGAAACGGGCATGCCTTTCGATCCTACCCACATACCCAAGTACCGGCCGGGCGAGTCGGCCGGCATGGGCGTCTTCCTGATGAAGACCATGATGGACGAGTGCTCGTTCCACAACCTCGGTCCCCTTGGCAAGGAGACGCACCTTGTCAAGTATTTGGCCGAGGCCCCCGGCGAAACAACGGTTGTCGAACCGCATCCCATCGCAGAACCCGCCGCAATTACGGAGAAGATCAATTACAGCGTGCGGCTCATGCGGGAGGAGGAAGCCATCGAGATCTCCCGATGCGCTTACAAATCGCACGGGTATACCTTCTTTGACGACCACATCTATTACCCGGAGCGCCTGGTGGAGTTGAACCGGAAAGGTGACATGATCTCCGCGGTGGCGGTCACCGAGGGCAACGTGTTCATGGGCCATGCCGCGCTCCTGTACCAGTACCCGGAGGACCGCATCGCTGAACTGACGTTCGCCTTTGTGAACGTGGAGTACCGCGGGCACGGAGCTCTCACCAGACTCAACGATTTCCTCGTCACCACACGGAAATCCCGCGAGTTCGCCGGAGTCTATGCCTACGCGGTCGCCAACCACGTCTTTACTCAGAAGGCCCTGGTGCGGGGGGGCTTCAACGACATCGGCATCCTGCTGGCTACCAGCCCGAGAAGCTGGAAATTCAAAGGCATCCCTGGGGACCCATCGCAGCGCATTAGCGTGGTACTGGCCTTCAGGTACATGGAAACGCCCCGATCCCTGACGTTATACCCGCCGGCCCATCATCGCGACATGGTGGCCAAGCTCTATCGCACCTTGGGCGCGGAGCACGAGTTTGAAACGCCAGCGTTACAGCCGCCGGTAACCGGCGAACCGAAAGTTCTGAGTAGTGTCAACCCGGCCGAAGGCTGCGCCGAGATCTTCGTGGCCCGCTATGGCGAAGGTGTAGTCCAGGAGGTTCGCAAACTGCTCCGTGGATTCTGCCTTCAGCAGGTAGCGGCTATCAACCTGTTCCTGAATCTGGAGGATCCGGCCACCTTCTTCCTGACGCAGGAATTCGAAAAGCTGGGTTTCTTCTTCGCCGGTATCCTGCCGTGCGCACGCGTTGGCGACACCCTGATCCTGCAGTATCTGAACAACGTCGATCTCGACTACAGCAAGATTGCGGCGTATTCTGAGGTGGCCAAGGAACTTTTGGCGTACATCCGGGCGCTCGATCCGGTCAGCACGATCTGATGTTTCCCGAGTTGCGGGGCCAGACATACTGTTACGTGAATCTGGATGCCGAGGCAGTCCGCTGGAACCTCGAGCATCCCGATTTGTTCGCCGGAGAGGGGAACCCGCTTCTGGACCCCACCGTCTGCCAGCGCATGATGGACGAGGTTCACAGACGTTGCGGCGTAGTGTGGTCTTGTGGCGGCTATCTGGAAGACCGCAGCCATCTGTTGCGCGAAAGCTATCTGAAGGCTACCGGGAACTTCCTGCACCTGGGTGTCGATTGCACGGTCCCACAAGGGACTCGGGTAGCGGTGGATATTCCGGCCAAAGTCATACTGGTTGACCATGACCCCGACCGCGACGGCGGCTGGGGAACACGCGTCTTCCTCGCCACCGAAGGGCTGGTGTTGATCTATGCCCACCTGCAGAACGTGGAAGTGCGTCCCGGCCAGGCCCTGGAGCCTGGCGAAGTCTTCACTGAGGTAGGCGGCCCACCAGACAATGGCAACTGGCATCCGCACCTGCACGTGCAGTGCATTCGGTCGGGCTTGTTCCACGAAATCCTGCTGGAGCGTTTCCACGAACTCGACGGATATGGCCCCCCTGCCGCGTGTAGCTCGTTGCAGCAGGACTTTCCCGATCCCCAGCCCTACCTCAAGTTTTGGAGCTAGCCTAAGCTGCTACTTTTCGGCGCGGCGCGCGACGGATTCCGGAATAGTCAACCGGGCGAGCGAGGCGGCTTCGCGGTTGATGAGAAGGCGGGTTTTCGCGATCCCGCGGTAGGGGAACGACGAGGGGCTTTCGCCGCGCATCACCCGCGCGGCGATCAGCGCAGACTCCCGGCCGCCATCGAAGTGGTCGTTGGAGAGCACGACGGCGGCGCCTTGCGAGATCTGGCCCGTGCTGAAGCTGAACACCGGCAACTTGGCCCGGCGCGCCGCAGCCACGATGGCCGGGAACGCCGCGCCGTGCAGATTGTCGTTGATCTGGCAAATAGCGTCGATGCCGCGTTGGGTCAGGGCGGCGGCTGCATCCGCTGCCTCGGTCGCGGAGTTGGAGGAGAGCGCCACAAGTTGCAGCCCGGCTGTCCTCGCGGCCTTCTCCAACTCGGCGCGAAACTGAACCGAGTTGGATTCGGACGGGGCATAGAGCGTGCCAATTGAGCGAGCTTTCGGGAGGCACTCGCGAACGAGCTTCAGCATCTCTTCGAACGGGCTGCGGTCGTAAACGCCCGCCACGTTTGGGCGATGCTTGTCGTGCGTGCCGCGATCCCCTACCAGCAACGGATCGAGCGCCAGCGCGAACAACACCGGGCGGTCCTGGATCTTCCGCATGGCCGTCTGTAAGGCCGGTGTGGTGATGGTGTAGACCATATCAGCCTGTTGTGTAATGGCCGCGTCGACCAGGCCGCTGAGAGTGGGGAGATCTCCTTGCGCATTGCCGACTTTCAGCTCATAGTCGCGCCCTTCCATCAGGCCGGCCTCCTTGAGGCCCTGGCGGATGCCGTCGCGTGTCTCATCGATGGACGGCGCGTTGATGAGCTCGATCAGGTGAATCTTCCACTTCTTTGCGATGGGGCCCGAAGCCTGCGCGGCAGCCGGCGCCGTCCGGCCTTTCTCCCAACGCCGGCCATCAGGTTCGATGCGAATGACGGCCCGATCCACTACGTCCTGGGGAACCGACCAGCGGTTCCGCAGCCGGGAGATCACGGAAAGGTTGAGCGCAAGTTTCTGCGGCATCACGTCACCGATGCGTATCTTGGCGGGATCCTTGCCGGCGAGCACGTCAGCCGCTATCTCTCCTTCGGTCCGGCCGACCTCGAAGTAGTCTGCTCCCAGACCGATCAAAGCACCCAGTTCCGCGTGTCCCGGCGCGCAACCAATGACCGGGATACGGCCTTCATCAGCGGCCCTGATTACGGACTTGATGGACATCTCCACGGTGTTGTCGCCGCCGATGAAGATCGCCTCGACACCCCTGGATACTACCGAGTTCGTCGCCTCCGCGACACCCGTGGAACTTTCGGATTGCGCCTCCAAGAGTTCTATGCCCAGTTCCTTGCAAGTCCTTCGCGCCACCCTCATGCAAGCTTCCGAACAGGCTTCGGCCGGGTTCCAAACCGTTCCCACGCGGCGCAGCGCCGGGAAGGATCTTTTGGCGTAAGTGAGAGCGTCGCGTACCGGCTGGAACGTCCCGATCCCGACGAGGTGGCGGGGGTGCACATCCGGGTGCTCGCGGTCGAGGCCCACTCCGCTGGCAAACGGGTCGGTGACCAAGCCAAAGACGTGAGTCACCTTGCCGGCTTTGTTGGCGGCGGCAAATGACTGCAAGCAGGGAGTACTGACAGTAATAGCCAGGTCGTAACCCCCGTCAACGATAGCCCGCGAGATACTGTTGGCGGTGGGAAGATCGTTTTCGGAATTGTAACGATCGATCTGGATGCTCTGGCCCGGAACAAATCCGCGGCTCTTCAAGGCCTCGATGACCCCGGCAGAACCCTCATCTAGCAAGGGACGGCTGGCAAACTGAAAGAGGGCAACGCGGGGTAACTTCTGCTTGCCCGCCGACCTCCGGTTCCAGTCGGACACGAGCAAAATGGCGGAAACCAGGCAAATCAAGACTATCCCTAGCGAGAGACGTCGGAGGAAATTTGTCATGGCATTCATCCTGGCGGCTGATCACGCCAACGCACCAAGCTATAATCGCCCGAAACCAGTCAAGAAACAAGCGGCCGGTCTGTTCAGTTACTAGAGTTCCGCGTATAATGGCCGAAGCCTGAGGACGGCCACCAATGTTAGGTGCATGGGACCTGATGAGTCGCTTGTATCTGCATCGCCCCGGCGGCGAAGAAGTCCACAGCGTTCCAGCAGGACGCGGAGGGGAACCGTGAGAATCTTGCTACGCAATAAGATATACGGCTTGGCGGCAGTGGCAGCGGTCCTGCCGGTTATTGTTCTACTGCTGTTAACAATCCAGTTCCGCGCCAGCGTCACGCGAAAGGCGAGCAAGGAGCTTACCGCGCTGGCTTTTGCGAACGTTGAGCAAACGGCGAAGGATATCTACGGCCTGTGCGAAACGGCTAACGGTCTGTTGCAGCGCCAGGTAAACCAGAATCTGTTGATCGCGCGCAGGCTGGTGGGGCAGAGGGGCGGAGTTGTGGTTGGGGGCGGGCAGGTCACATGGCAGGTAACCAACCAGGCGACGCAGCAAACCGCGGCGGTATCGTTGCCGCGGATGACGATCGGCGGCACGCCGGCCACGCCGGACCGAGGCGCGCAAGGCGAGTCCCCGATGGTAGACGAAGTCACCCGCGTCACTGGCGGTGTGATCTCCGTCTTTCAGCGGATGAACGAACAGGGCGACATGTTGCGGGTGGCCTCCACCGTGCGCACGCCCTCTGGCGGCCGCGCGGTCGGCACTTACGTACCTGCCATCGGTCCAGACGGGACACCCTCGCCTATGGTGTCCGCAGTGTTGCGCGGCGAGACCTTCCGTGGCAGCACCCTTGTGGTTGACGACTGGTATGTCGCCGCCTACGAGCCTCTGCGTGACGGCGGTGGCAAGGTCATCGGTCTGATCGCTGTGGGCGAGCGCATCTCTTCGGCGGAGGCGCTGCGCCGCACGATCCTCGACACTACGGTCGGCCGTACGGGACACATCATCGTCCTCGGATGCAAGGGCATTCGCCGCGGCCGCTACATCATTTCGAAGGACGGTAAACGCGATGGTGAAAACATCTGGGAGGCCCGGGACGCCTCAGGTCAGCCGGTAGTCCAGCCGCACATTCAGAAGGCGCTATCGCTGGGCAATGGAGAGGTTTTCCACGCCTCCTACTTCTGGAAGAACCCCGGCGAGACACAAGAACGGATGAAACGCGCGGCCTTCATCTATTTCGAACCGTGGGACTGGCTGATCAACGCGAGCGCCTATGACGACGAGTACTTCGGGGCGGTCAATCAGGTCGAATCGTCGCTTACAAGCCTGCTCTGGGGTGTGACCGGAGGCGGGATTCTTTCGTTAGGCGCGGCGATCATTATCGCGTTCGTCATGGGCAGCCGCGTTTCGCGCCCCATCGAGTTGGCGACGAAGATCGCCGGACAGGTCGCGCGAGGTGATTTGCAGGGCGCCCAGGCGGAGTTTTCGGTCCACCGCTCCCATAGGGAAGCTTCGCGCTGGAATCGCTTCGACTTCCCAGACGAAAGCGAAGACCTGATGTGCTCTTTCGAGGACATGACCAAGAACCTGAGCGGCCTGATCGGGCAGGTGCAGCGGTCCGGCATCCAGGTGACCACCTCCGCCACGGAGATCACGGCTTCAGCCAAGCAATTGGAGGCCACCGTGGCCGAACAGGCGGCCGCCACGCGTGAGGTTTCCGCCACCAGCAGTCAGATCTCGGCGACATCGCGCGATCTGATGCGGACGATGTCCGGCGCGAGCGATGCCATGGGGGAAGCGGTCGAACAGGCGGAATCGGGCCAGAGCGAACTGAGTGAAATGGAAAATGCCATGCGTGAACTGGTGAAGGCCACCGGCTCGATTTCCTCGCGCCTGGGCGTGATTAGCGACCGTGCAAGCAAGATTTCGACTGTAGTGACCACCATCAACAAGATCTCCGATCAGACCGCACTGCTCTCGCTGAATGCTGCTATCGAAGCTGAAAAGGCTGGCGAATTTGGCAAGGGCTTCTCGGCCGTGGCGCGCGAAGTCAGCAGGTTGGCGGATCAAACCGCGGTGGCGACGCAGGACATCGACTCGGTGGTAAAAGAGATGCAGTCGGCCGTGTCGAGCGGCGTGATGGAGATGGACAAGTTCAGCGAAGAGGTGCGCCGGCGGGTCAGCGAAGTGAATGCCATCGCCAGCGCGCTTGGGAGAATGATCGAGAAGGTGCAGACGCTCGGACCGGAATTTGAGACGGCCAAAGATGGGATGAACTCGCAAACCCAGGCCGCGCAGCAAATCAACGAAGCCATGAAGCAATTGGCGGAAACGGCCGAATCGACCAAGGCTCTGCTGAGCGAATTTCAGCAGGCGACCGGTCAGTTGACCGGCGCGGTGCAGGGGCTTCAGGGCGAAGTGAGCCGATTCCGGACGGCCAGCTGACGGGAGGCGACGTGCACCGCATCAACCTGTATCTTGCGCGCCTCAAGATCGCGCACAAACTGATTCTCAGCAGCGCTGTCTTTGCCCTGCCTATCGCGGTTCTGTTGTACTTTTCCGTGGCGAGCTTCAGCCAGGGGATTCGCACCACCGAGCACGAGATTGTCGGCAGTCACGCACTTGAGCGGCTTCCGGTTCTGCTGGCCGACCTGCGCCGGCTGCAGTTGTGGTCATACCTCGCCAATGAAGGCGCCCGCGTGACCGACAGCGGTTTGGAGGATGCGAGCAAGCGCGTAGACAGCACTATCAAGGCCCTTGACCGGTTTTCCGACCCCACCGTCAAAGAGCTTGTCGAAAAGATGGCGGGGCTGTGGAAGCAATTCCGCGATCCCAACCGGGCCATGACGGTCCGCGAGCGCGCCATGACCTACCGGTTGTTGATCGAGACCTCCAACCAGCTTGTTCCGGTGACACTCGACCAGTATCGGTTGGTGACGGACCCTGAGATGGACACTTACTATCTGGTAGAGCTCACCGGATTGCTCCTGGCACGGGCGCAGACAGCGACTGCACAGGCCCGGTTAGTCGCCTTGCGCAGCGGTGTGGAAGGCCGCATCGATCAACGCGATCTGGCCGTGCTGCAAACGCAGGGTGAGCTATTGAGTGGGACATTAGTCCCGCGCATGCGCAGGGCTCTGGCGATCGCCCTCCAAGAGGACGCCACGTTCCACGGGCTCAGTCCTACGTTGCAGAAAGTGCTCCCTCCACTATGCGAGCGTTACCTCAGTTCGCTGACCGAGCTGTCAGATCAATTAAGCCGCTTCTCCGATATGACGGACTCGAATCTCACCACGGACAAGATTGTGCGTACCGCCGCCCAGACTGAGAGTTACGGCACGGCGTTCGCGGGCGCGGCCATTCCGGAATTACGGACACTGCTGGAAAAGCGTATTTCGGACAGCCGCCGCAGCCGAGCCCTGGCGCTTCTGCTAAGCCTGCTTTCGGTTGCACTTGCGGCGGGGGTGATGGCGCTCGTCGTTCGTAACATCACGAGTCCCTTGGCGAAAGTAGTGGATCTGACGACCCGCATTGCGGCCGGCCGCGTGAAGGAGGCGATGGACCGGTTTCACGATGACGATTTCCGCGAGTTGTTCGCTATCGAGAAAGCGAGCAAGGAGGTGCGTGACGAGACCTTCGGGCTAATCCAATCGGTCTACACCATGACCGGAAACTTGAACACGCTGCTGGCCAAAGTGACCGCGGCGTGCGGCCAGGTGGCAGGCAGCGCCAACGTGACCTCTTCCACCGTCAGCGAGCTCGAAGCGGCCGTGGCCGAGCAGGCTGCCTCCACCAACCAAGTGAGCTCAACCAGCAAGCAGATCCACGTTACAGCCCGCGACCTGGCCAAAACCATGCAGTCGGTGACCGGGATGGCCACGGAGGCGGCCGAGACAGCCCACGGCGGGGTCGGCAGCTTGCAGGGCATTCACGCCGCGATCGATATGCTGGTCGAAACCAGCCAGTCCATGATGCGTTCGTTCGAGGCTATCCAGGAGAAGGCCGGGAACATTGACAAAGTCATTACCAGCATCACCAAGATCGCCAACCGTACGAACCTGTTGTCGCTCAACGCCGCCATCGAGGCGGAGAAGGCAGGAGACAAGGCAGGCGGATTCTCCGTGGTGGCACTCGAGGTGCGGCGTCTCGCCGATCAGACAGCGGTCGCCGCGCTGGACATCGAAAGGCAGATACGCGATATGCAGCATGCGGTGGGGGATGGCATGGCGAGCATCGCATCCTATACACGGAGAACTGAAGCCAGCTCGGCGGCGGTCGCTGAGCTGAGCGAAGGACTGGGCAAAGTCATCGAGGGCACCACGCGGCTTGGGCCGGAGTTCGAGTCGGTGAACATGGGCATGCAGATGCAGTCGCAGGGAGCCGGCCAGATTGCCGAGTCTATGTTGCACTTGCGCGATGCGGCGAGCCAAACCAGGGTTGCACTCGCTGAATTCCGCAAGGTCGCCGAGGATTTGCATAGGGCCGTCGGCGAACTGCAGGCGGAGGTGGGACGCTTCTCAACGGCGTCCTGATACGAACGTGCTGTTCTTGGTATTCCAGGCCGGCAACGAAACCTACGGGCTTGATGTACGCTCTGTGCTCGAGGTTGCTCCCTACCCGGACTGCACGCCGCTTGCGCACGCGCCGCGGTGGGCTGCCGGGCTGACTATCTGGCGCGGGCTTACGATCCCCGTTGTGGATCTGTCGGCCCTTCTGACAGATAAACCGGCGCCGGCTTTGCTGAGCACAAGATTGATTGTCGTGGAATATGCGAGGCCGGGCGGAGAGACATGTCCGCTCGGGCTGGTGGCGGAGAAGGCCGTGGAGACCATCGATCTGGATGAATCCGGAATGGCGCCGCCCAAGGTCGTCATACCGGAGGCGCCGTACCTCATCGGCACGTGCGACGCGGGAGGACGCCTGATACACCGAATGACGGTGCGCGAGCTACTCCCGGCGGACGTACAGGCGCGGCTGTTCCCCGAACCGGAGGCGAGATGAAACCCGCGGACAGGGCGATTGCGCTGCTCGATGAGCGGCTGGGGCTGCTGCCCGAACTGCTGAACGAACAGCTGGTGAAGCGCGCCCTGGATTCTATCTTCGGGAAGCGGGAGCAGAGCGTCGGAACGCTCGACGCGGACAGCGCCGAATGGCAGCGTCTTGTGGACGAAGTTACGGTGCAGGAAACCTGGTTCTTCCGCGATGTGGAGCCTTTCCGGCTGCTGGCGGCTCATGTGACCGGCAAATGGTTGCCAGCGAACCCCGCGGGACCTTTTCGAGTGCTGTCGGTCGCGTGCGCGACAGGAGAAGAGCCATTCTCGGTAGCTATCACGCTGCTCGAAGCCGCCCTGCCGGCAGATCGCATCCGGATCGATGCGCTTGACGTGAGCGGTGCAGCCCTCGAACAGGCCCGCCAAGGGCTTTACCGCAAGACGTCGTTCCGCAACCGGCTGGACGAAACCGCCTCTCTTCGCTACTTCGAGCCGTGTAAGGACGGCCTGAGAATCCGGCCTGAAGTCTCCGGATTAGTGCGCTTCGAGCAGGCCAATCTGCTGGATCTCAGCGCTTACCGGAGCCGCGGTCCTTACGACGCTGTCTTCTGCCGCAACGCGCTTATCTACCTCACGACCGTCGCCCGGCGCCACGCGATCACCGAACTCCGCGATCTGGTGAGCGATGACGGACTGCTGTTTGTGGGACATTCCGAGTTGATGCTTTTCCTGGAGGCGGGTTGGTTCCGTGTGGAGCATGAGCGCGGCTTCGCTTGCATGAAGGGCGCAGCATCGTCCGAGGCGGTTCACCCGGAAGTCCACAGGCACGCCCAGCGCAAGGTCAGGCGCGCGCACCTGCATGCGCACGCCACCGTTCAGCGGGTGGAACCCACCGAGGAGCTTGTGCGTGCGAAAGAGTTGGCCGACCGGGGAGATCTCGCCGCGGCAGCCGCCATCTGCGAACGCCTGGTCGCGCAAGGAATACAGGAAGCGGAGACCTACGCTTTACTCGGGGTGATCGATCAAACCAATGGCCAGTTCGAGCCTGCCGAGGAGATGTTCCGCACAGCGCTTTATCTGGATCCGCACCACTATGAGTCGCTGCTGCACATGAGCCTCCTTTGCGACCGCCGGGGAGATGCCGACGGCAGCAGGCGCTATCGCGCACGTGCGGGCAGGGCGTTCGAGTGGCAGCAATTGCATGGCGCCATGGAGACTGCATGATGGCCTCGAAGAACGACGTCTTGTGCTGGCGCGAAATCGGCATCGAGGGGGACCGTTCGTGTCCGGAGCTTCGCCGGCATGTACATTGCCGCAACTGCCCGGAATATTCTCTGCTTGGCCGGACACTCTTTGATCGGGAGATGCCGGCCAACTACCGGCGCGAGATATCCAAGGACTTGGCGGCAGCCAAAGCCGCCCATGAGGAGGACGCCGTCTCGGTTCTGGTATTCCGTCTGGCATCGGAATGGTTCGCCCTGCGCAGCGTAGTCTTTCACGAAATCGCCGAAGATCAGCCGCCGTACCGCCTGCCATACCGATGCAACGGAATTCTTGCGGGCCTGGCGAACGTGAACGGCGAGCTGCTTTTGTACGTTTCGCTCGAACGAATCCTGGAGGTGGATCGGGCTGAGGCCTCCGGAGCGGAAGGCAGGCCACGCTTGTGTGTAATAGGCACGGGACGGGAACGGTATGTTTTCCGCGCCGACGAGATCCTGGGTGTCAGGCGCGTACCGGCTGCACGTCTACAGACCGTACCGGCCACGCTTGCCAAGTCGCCTGCGGCGCAGACTGCGTCATGCTTTGAGGTAGACGGGCGGCACGTCGGTCTGATTTACGAACGGAAGCTATTCGAGACCCTGGATGGGAGCTTGCGATGGTGAACGATCCTGGCACGGATCTCACATTGCTGGACCTGTTCCGCACTGAGCTGGAAACGCACTCGCGCGTGTTGGAGTCCGGCTTGGCGGACGAGCCGTCGTGCCAGGATCCCCGTAGGATTGAAGCCATGACGCGCGCGGCGCACTCGCTAAAGGGTGCGGCGAAGATCGTGGGTTTGAACCATGCTGCCGCGCTCGCCGGGGCGATGGAAAAGGCGCTGAGCGCGGGCTCAATGGGCCCGGCGACGCGCGCGCGGTTGCTTGAGTCAGCGGTGTTGTTTCGGGAACTAGTAGCGTGCGAAGCAGCGGAAATCCCTAACGCGCTGGAAGGCCGGGCGCACGACATCGAGCGGTTGTCGAAGGAGATGGCCGAAATACCTGCTCCGCCGGAGCCTGTGCGAGTGGAACCTGCCGCTAAGGCGGCCGCGCCGGTCGATTCCTTTCTGCTCGGTCTGTTCCGCACGGAACTCGAAACGCACTCGCGGGTGATCGAGGCCGGACTGGTGGAGACCGAAACCAGTCAGGACCCGAAAAAGATCGAGCCATTGATGCGGGCGGCTCATTCGCTCAAAGGCGCTTCCCGGATCATAGGTCTGGACAGCGCTGTAAGACTCGCTCACGCCATGGAGGACCTGCTGTCGGCGGCACAGAAGGGGAGCCGGCGGCTGGTGGAGGCGGATTTCGATCTACTGCTCCGTTCGAACGATGTCTTCCTGGGTCTGGCCGCCTGCGAGCCGGAGCGAATCCCGGACGCGTTGGCCGAGCAATCCGAGCGGATTGAAGAGTTGATCGGCTGCTTCAGAAGCCCATCGCCTGCGCCAGCATCCGGCCCGGCTCCTGCCACGGCTCCAGTTCAGGCACCTACGCCTGCGCCCAAGGCCACCGTTGAAAAATCCGACGTGGCATCGGTGCGCGTGTCGGTGGAGAACCTGAACCGGCTGACCGGATATGCGGGTGAGTGCCTGGTAGAAGTGAAGAGCCTGCGTCCGCTCACGCAGACAGTACAACGGATCAAGCAGCACCACACGGCGCTGGGCAACGCGGTCGAACAGACCATGGAGGCGCTGCGAAAAGAGCGGATCGCCGAGGCTGTGGCGCGCCTGGAAGAAGCATTCCAACAGGCCGCGTGGATTCACCGTGCGATCCCCGGATACCTGACCGAGTTCGAACGGTTTTCCCGCAAGTTGGAGCACCTGGCCAACCGGCTCTACGACGAAGCCGTGGCCAGTCGAATGCGGCCTTTCTCGGACGGCTTGCATGGATTCCCGCGCATGGTTCGCGACCTGGCGAAGTCGCTCGGGAAGTTGGTGCGATTCGAGATCGAAGGCGAGGCAACGCGCGTCGACCGGGACATCCTGGAGAAACTCGAAGCTCCGCTGACGCACCTCCTCCGCAACGCCGTGGATCACGGGCTGGAATCGCCCGAGGCGCGAGTCGCGGCCGGCAAGCCGCCCGAAGGGCTGCTCAAGTTGAGCGCACGACACGTTTCCGGCGTGCTCGAGATCGTGGTGACCGATGACGGCGGCGGCATCGATGTCGAACGTGTCCGTGGCCAGGTAGCCCAGCGCGGCCATGCGACGGCGGAGATGGCCTCCAAGCTCAGCGAGAGCGAAGTGCTCGACTTTCTCTTTCTGCCGGGATTTTCAACTCGCTCGGGCGTGACGGAGATCTCGGGCCGCGGCGTGGGCCTGGACGTCGTGCAGATCATGGCGCGGCAGGTCGGCGGAAGCGTACGAATCGAAACTCGGCTGAACCAGGGCACGCGCTTTATCATGCAGCTTCCGCTTACCCTATCGGTAATCCGAACCCTGATGTTCGACGTGAAGGGGCAGCCATACGCGCTGCCGCTTACGCGCGTGGACAGCGTAATGAACGTGACACCGGTGGACATCCTGGTGGTCGAAGGGCGGCAGTACATCCGCATGGGCGACCTGAACATCGGGTTGGTGGAAGCTTCCCAGGTGCTCGATATGCCGGGTGCACCAAGGACAGCCGGCGATTTGAAGGTGGTGGTACTCAGCGACCGGCTCAATCGCCACGGCCTGGTGGTGGACAAGCTGATCGGAGAACACGATTTGGTCGTGATCCCGCTGCCGAGCCGCCTGGGCAAAGTCCCCAACGTTTCAGCGGGCGCGATTCTGGAAAACGGCTCACCCATCGCTATTCTGGACAGCGAGGATCTCGTGCGGTCCATCGACAACCTGCTCACGCGTGGAAGTCTGATGAAGCTGGACAAAGGGGAGAAGGCGGAGACGTCGCGGCGCCGGCGCGTGCTGGTGGTCGACGATTCGCTGACCGTACGCGAAGTCGAACGGCGTCTGCTGGAGAATCGAGGCTATGACGTCACAGTGGCTGTGGACGGAATGGACGGGTGGAACGCAGCCCAGAATTCGCACTTCGACCTGGTGCTGACCGACATCGACATGCCCCGCATGGATGGCATCGAACTGGTGAAGCGGATCAAAGGTGCGCCGCACACTGCCGCGATTCCGGTGGTGATCGTTTCTTACAAGGACCAGGAAGAATACCGGCTGAAGGGACTCGAGGCCGGCGCGGCGTGCTACCTGACCAAGAGCAGCTTCCATGATGAAACTCTGGTGGAGACGGTCCGGGACCTCATAGAGGAGGCCGAAAGCTGATGCGCATCGCCATCGTGAACGACCTGCCTCTTGCCGTCGAGGTCTTACGCAGGTTGGTTCGGAGCGTACCCGGTTACCAGGTCGCCTGGACCGCGGCCGATGGTGTTGAAGCTGTAGAAAAGTGTGTGCGCGATCGCCCGGATCTGGTTCTGATGGACCTGATCATGCCCGTTATGGACGGCGTGCAGGCGACGTGCTCGATTATGAAACAGTCGCCGTGCGCCATCCTGGTGGTCACGGCGACGGTTTCGGGCAACGCATCGAAAGTCTTCGAGGCTATGGGCTGCGGGGCGCTGGATGCGGTGTGTACGCCCGTCTTCGGCTCGACCGGTGGCATCGAGGGCGGCGAAGACCTGCTTCGCAAGATCGCGGTTATCGGCAGGATCATCGGGCAAACGAAACTGTCCGCGCCTGTCCCCGAGCCGTCTGTGCCACCAGTGGCGGTGTCGCGCGGAAAGCGGCTGATCGGGATAGGAGCATCTACGGGAGGCCCGAAGGCGCTGGCCGCGGTCTTGCGGGGATTGCCTCCGAGAGTCGACGCCGCGGTGGCAATCGTGCAGCACCTCGACGCCCAGTTCGCCACCGGGCTTGCGGACTGGCTTGGCGAGCAGACCGAACTTCCTGTCGCCTTGGCCCGTGATGGTGAGAAGCCCGAACCGGGACGGGTGTATGTGGCGGGAACCAGCGACCATCTGGTGATCGGGGCCGACCAATCGTTTCACTACACGCGCGAACCCGAGGATTACCCGTATCGCCCTTCAGTAGATGAGTTCTTTTACAGCTTGGGTCAATTTTGGCCGGAGCCCGGAGTGGCGTGCCTGCTGACCGGAATGGGACGTGACGGTGCAGAGGGGTTGCTCGGTCTCCGCAAGGCAGGCTGGTGGACTCTGGCACAGGACGAAGCGACTTCGGTTGTTTACGGCATGCCGCGCGCCGCGGTGGAACTCGGTGCAGCCGCGGAAACGTTGTCCATCAATCAGATTCCGGCAGCCATTTTGCGCCAGATGAACAAAGGGAGATGACCACATTGTCCGCAAGTGAGAGTCAAGCCTTTACGCCCTCGCTGACTGAGTATCAGATCCGGGTCCTCCTCATTGACGATCAAGCTATGGTCGGGGAGACGGTGCGCCGGATGCTCGCGCCCGAGGCCGGCATCGTCCTTGAGTATTGCCAGGATCCAACCCGCGCGCTTCCCATGGCCGTCGAGTGGCAACCCACCGTCATTCTGCAGGATCTGGTCATGCCGGAAGTGAACGGCCTGGACCTGGTGCGGTTTTTCCGGGCGCATCCCAAGCTAAAGGACATTCCCCTCATCGTGCTCTCGAGCAAGGAGGAAGCGGTCACCAAAGCAGAGGCTTTTGCACTCGGCGCGAACGACTATCTGGTCAAGCTGCCCGATCGGATTGAACTGGTCGCCCGCATCCGCTACCACTCGAAAGGCTACATCAACCTCTTACAGCGCAACGAAGCCTACCAGGCACTTCTTGAGAGCCAGCGCAAGCTGGCCGAGGAAGTCGCTCAGGCGGCGAAGTACGTGCTCTCCTTGCTTCCGAAGCCGGTTGGGGAGGGCGATATCCGCACCGCGTGGCGCTACGCGCCATCCGCCACGCTGGGTGGCGACTCATTCGGCTACCACTGGGTCGACGAGGACCACTTCGCGTTGTATCTGCTGGACGTTTGCGGCCATGGCGTGGGCTCCGCGCTGCTATCGGTCTCGGCGCTAAATGTGTTGCGCTCCCAGTCGCTTGCCGGCATCGACTTCCGGGACCCGGTCGCCGTGCTTAGCGCGATGAATCTCGCCTTCCAGATGAGCAAGCACAACAACCTATACTTCACCCTCTGGTACGGCGTGTTCAACCGGCGCAACAGGCGCTTGCGCTATTGCAGCGCCGGCCATCCGCCCGCGCTCTTGTTCGGGGAACCGCAAGAGCCTGTCCAACTCATGACCAAGAACTTCTTCATCGGCGGATTTCCCAGGGTGGAGTACACGGCGTCCGACGTCGAGTTGAGGCCAAACTCGCATCTTTACCTTTTTTCTGACGGCGTCTATGAGGTGGAACGCCCCGACGAGAGCATGTGGAGTTTGGAAGAACTGCAGCAATACCTGGGCGAACAGCCTCCCGAGGCCGGAGGAGCGGAAATGGATGCGCTTTACAAGTCCTTGCAACAGATGCACGCGAGTGAAATCCTGGAGGACGATTTCTCCATGGTACGGGTGGACTTCGAATAGGAGGGGCGGCGGTGACAAGTGACCCGGCAATCCCGGCGCATGATCACTTACGGCTCGATGCGGACCTGGCCGAGCTTGAGCGGCTCACCGGGTGGCTAGACTCCTTCTGTGAGAAACATGGCGTGGACGACGCCATGCATTACCACATCAACGTGGCAGTGGAGGAAGTGGTCATCAACGCAATCAAGCACGGCCGCTGCCATCCGCAGGCCGGCGCCATCGAGGTAAATCTCACGCTCGCCGGAGATGAACTCCAGATCGAAGTCTTCGACACCGGCGTGCCCTTTAATCCATTGGACGTGCCGACGCCGGAGCTTGATGCCGACATCGCGAAGCGCAAGATCGGTGGCCTGGGTGTGCACCTGGTGCGCAGCCTCATGGACCGGGTTGAATATGAGCGACTGGAAGGACGCAACCGTTTTCGGTTAACCAAACGGATTTCAGGAGCGAAGGATGCAGGTTAGCCGGCGGGAATCGGGACCGGTGACGGTACTGGAACTCGATGGACGGCTGGACAGCCATACGTCGGAGGTTCTCGAAACGGCTCTGAGTGAGAGTTGGGCGCGCGGCGCCACGCGTATTGTTCTGGATTGCGAACGGCTGCGTTACGTGAGTAGCGCAGGGCTCCAGGTGCTTCTGGTGGCCGGCCAGCTTGCCGAAAGCAAAAGCGGCCGCATAGTCTTTTGTCGCCTGCGCCGCAATCTCGGTGAGATCTTTGAGATGACGAAATTCGACGCCATCTTTTCTGTCTATGCCTCGGCCGAGGAGGCCTTGGAAAGCTTCTAGGAGAAGAATATGGCAGGAGCGTTGGAAATCACCAGGGAGAGACGCTTGAATGAGCTGGAGCTGAAGGTGAGCGGCCGGCTCGACGGATATTGGGCAAATCATCTCGCGGACGCCATTCGCGACGTCTTGCGCGAAGGCGTCCACCATCTGCGGTTGAACTTGTCCCAGACATCGTATCTCAGCTCGGCGGGTATTCGTGTCTTGGTCGAAGCCTACAAGGAATTTGCGGGTGTGGACGGGAGCTTCGTTGTAGTGCATCCGTCGCCCGGCGTCAAGCAGGTGCTCGACCTGGCCGGGATGGGCCCGCTGCTATGCGCGCCAGCCGGCAGCGGTGCGGCGGTGGCGGCTCCCGAAGTCCAGGCCGACCGCGAGGAGGTGGACGGCGCTGTCTTTGAGACATACACTTACGAAGCCTCGGCGACGCTCGCCTGCCGAACTGCGGGGCAGCCGGAAAAGTTGGCGGATGCCGCCTTCACCGAAGATGGATGCGAGGTCCTTTCGCTGGGTAAAGACGTCTTTGCGCTGGGCCTCGGCGCGCTCGGTGACGGATTCTCTGCCTGCCGCGAACGTTTCGGCGAGTTCCTCGCGGTTGCCGGCAACGCGGCTTGCCAGCCGACGGACAACACCAACTACCCGGATTACATGGTGACATCGGGCTCGCTGATTCCCAAGGTCATGGCGTTGTACAGCGTCGTCTGCCGCGGCGGATTCCAGAAGTTGATGCGCTTTGAGGGTCCGGCTTCCGGGGCGCCGGTCGGGTTTGGCGCCCTGCTCGCGCAAATGCGCCGGCGATGCGAGGGCCGGGCTATGGGCGTGGTTCTGATGGCGGAGTCGGCAGGACTGCTCGGCGCGAGCCTGAAGCGGCCGCCGGTGGCGGGCGGCGGACCCGTGCACGTGTTTCAGCATCCGGAGATCCGTAATTGGCTTTCGTTTTCGCCCGAGCGCACTTACACACGTTCGGTGGCGGTCATCGCCGGCGTCGCCTCCGATTCGCCACCGCCGCAGGTGAGCCCCCTACTGCGGCCCGTGACATCGGACGGCGCTCTGATGGGACATTTCCACGCAGCCGCATTCGGTTATCACCCGCTGCAGAAGGGCCGCATCGATCTTGCCACCACCGTCTCGAAGCTCTTTGACACAGGTGGCTTACAGGGCATCGTGCATTTGTTGCGCGACGACCGGCCGGCCGCCGGCGCCGGGGAAAGCGAGTTCCTGCGCGGCGCCTGCTGGTTCGGCCCTATTGATCGGTTTGTAACCGCGGGAGAAACCCTATGAGTCTGCTAATAGGATCTTTAACCATTGGATTTATCCTGTCGCTGCTGGCTGTGGGCGTCTACATCTCCTTCCGTATTTTCGATTTCGCCGACATCACGGCCGAAGGCTCCATCACGCTGGGTGCGGCCTGTGCGGCGGTCTTGCTGGTAAACGGATGGAATCCATTGATCGCCACGCCTGTTGCCTTCTTCGCCGGAGCGTTGGCCGGAGCGGTCACCGGTATCCTGGCGATGCGTTTCCAGATCAACCGGCTGCTGAGCGGCATCCTGACCATGACCGCGCTTTATTCGGTCAACCTCCGCATCATTGGCCGCAGCAACATTCCACTGATGAACGAGAAGACACTGGTCTCGCAGGTCGAGTCGATCGGGCAAAAGGTTTTTGGCGCGGCGGCTATCCACCTGTGGGGATGGGAGGTCTCCGCGCGCGACCTCGGGCTGTTGATCCTGTGCCCGATCGTGATCGCGGTAGCCGGGCTGATTCTCTATGCGCTGTTCCGCACCGATCTTGGCACTGCGATGCGCGCCACTGGCGATAACGCACAGATGATTCGTGCTCAGGGCGTGGACGATGGAACCATGACCATCCTTGGCCTTGCGGTGTCAAACGGGCTGATCGCGACGTCGGGCGCGCTGCTGGCGCAGTATCAGGGCTTCGCGGATGTCCAGATGGGCATCGGCATGGTGGTGTGGGGTCTGGCGAGCGTTATTATCGGCGAGGCGCTGGTAGGCACCCGGGACTTGGGCTATGCCATCACGGGAGCCGTGATGGGCTCGGTCTTGTTCCGCCTTCTGGTAGCCATTGCACTTCGCTGGGGACTCAATCCGAACGACCTGAAGCTAATCACTGCCAGTTTCGTTTTCCTGGCACTGATTGTGCCCAAGGTGCTGGCAAAACTGAAGTTCCGCAGCCGGAGGCTGGTCAATGCTTGAAATCAAGGGAATCCGTAAGACTTTCCATGCCGGAAGCGTGAACGAGGTTAGGGCTCTGCAGGGCGTAACGCTCAGTGTCCGGGAAGGGTCGTTCACGGTGGTGATTGGGACGAATGGGTCCGGCAAATCGACACTGCTCAACGCCATTGCAGGATCGTTCTTCGTCGACGAAGGCAAACTGTTTCTGGCTGACCGGGAGATCACGCGCTGGGCGGAGCACCGCCGTGCCCGGATGATGGGCCGGGTCTTCCAGAATCCGTTCACGGGAACGGCTCCGGCACTCACCATCGCCGAGAACTTCGCACTTGCATCGCGGCGCGGTTTCCGGCGCGGGCTGGGGTGGGCGGTGAACGGCAAGCTGCGGCGCCAAATCCAGGACGTGGTCTCGCAACTCGACATGGGGCTCGAGAATCGTCTAAACACGCCCATCGGCACGTTGAGTGGCGGGCAGCGGCAAGCATTGACGCTGCTCATGGCATCGTGGCTCAAGCCAAGGCTGCTGCTACTTGACGAGCACACAGCGGCACTCGATCCCAAGAGCGCGGATCAGGTCATCACGCTGACTGACAAGATCGTGAACCGCGATCGGCTGACCGCTCTCATGGTGACGCACTCGATGCAGCAGGCCGCGCGTTTCGGCGACCGCTTGATCATGATGCACCGTGGCAACGTGATCGAAGACCTTGACGGCGACAGGAAGAAGCGCGTGCGCGCCGAGGAGTTGTTCGAACGCTTCCAGGAGTTGCGGCGGGCCGAACTGCTGGATGAGAGCGCCGCCGAAATGCTGCACCGGTGTTACGTATGATCGAGCCAGTGCGCGAGACGGCGGCCCGGATGTAGAAGAGGGACGCGCGCGGTTTTCAGGGTGGATACCTATGAGGCTTGTGAATCGTCTTTCACTCGGGCTGGCGCTGATTGCGCTCGCCGCCGGTGTCCTCCTTTTCTCCGATCGCAACACCGGCCGTGAAGGTAGTGGAGAAAAGGTCTACAAGATCGGTCTTGCATACTTCGCTCCCGAAGAGGGCGCCGACATCTGCATCAGGGGCGTACTCGACGGTCTGTGGGACCAAGGCTTTGTCGAGGGCCGCAATCTGGAGGTGCGGCGCGCACACGCCCAAGCCGAGATCAGCAACATTCCCGCCATGCTCCAGAACTTCGACGGTCAGGATCTCGATCTGATCGTTCCCTTCACGACGCCATGCCTGGCCGCCGCCTGCAGCATGGTGAAAAAGAAACCGGTGGTCTTCACCTACGTGTATGACCCATTGGCGGCGGGCGCCGGACGTTCACGGCAGGACCACCTGCCACACATCACTGGTGTGGGTTCCTTCCCCCCGCTTCAGGATACATTCGACACGGTGCGGAAGGTTGTTCCGGGGCTCCGCGCACTCGGAACACTCTACAATAGCTCGGAAGCCAACTCGCGCAAAGTGGTGAGCGAAGCTCGCAAACTGGTGCGTGAAGCCGGATGGCGTCTCGAGGAAGTGACCATTACATCCACCAGTGAGGCTTTCCAGGCCGCTCAAGTGCTGTCCACGCGCAACATCCAGGCATTGTGGGTGACCGGCGACAATACCGCGCTGCAGGCTTTCGCCGCCATCGCTAAGGCGGCCCGCGCCGCGCGTCTTCCCCTCATCATCAACGATCCGGAATTTGTATCACAGGGAGCGATCGTCGCCATCGGCATCGGGTGGCATCAGAGCGGTTACGCCGCGGGGCTTCTGGCCGCCCGCGTACTGCGCGGCGAAAAGCCGCGCGACATACCAATCGAAGAGCTCGCCGTCAAGAAACTAGTGGTGAACCGAGAGTTGAGCCGCGAACTTGGCATTACGCTCCCGCCCGCCTTACTGGCTGAGGCCGACCGCTGACCCGGATCAGGCGGATCCGCTACTTCTTCGGCGGGACTGCGGGGACGGCACTTGTATTGGCCGGAGCGGATGCACTCGCATCTTTAGCGACGGCAAGGATATCGGGTGGAAACGTCCAAACAGCCTTCAGCTTGTCCAAGGCGGCGCGATTGATGACCAGTATCTTCGGGAGACGGTACAGAATCGGGATCCTACTCATGTCCTCACCACCAAGAACACGCGCCGCCAGGTCGCCGGTCTCGCGTCCGATCAAGTAGTAATCGCCTCCCATCGCCAAAAGAGCACCTTGCTTTGCGGCGGAAGGCAGCGTCGCAAACACGGGAATTCCAGCCCGGTGGCCTTCGGCGACGACAGTGCCCATGGCGAGCGAAACCGTCAGGTCGCCAGTAGTGAGGATGGCATCCGCACCTTGTCCCGCTAGCGACGCAACCACCTCGCCAACCGCTGGTGTGGCGTCCACGGTTCCTTCCAGCAGCTCGATGCCGAGCCGGGGTGCCGCTGCCCTGGCAATGCGCGTATATGTTTCCGAGTTGGACTGTGACGGATTCCACGGCAGGCCAATCCGTTTCAATCGAGGATTCATTCGTTTTGCCGTTTCCATCAATTCGACGATTGGTGCGAGAGTGCCGATGCCGGCCATGTTTCGTGGATGAACGAGCGGATCTGTCGCGCTGATCCCCACGCCGGTCTCGACTGGGTTCGCTACTACGCCGAAAACGTGCTTTACGTGTCTCTCCCGATTGGCCTTGGCAACGGCCTGCAAGCAGTTGGTACTTACGGTGAGGATATAGTCGAATCTTCCGCCGGTGAGTTCTCGCGCAATCGAATCGGCTGTGGGGAGATCGTTCTCTGCGTTGAACCGCTGCAGCGCCATCGTGCGCCCGTCTTCATACCCGTGATCGCGCAAGGCATCGAGCATGCCGTGAACACCCTCGTCCAAGATCGCTTGCGAACTGAACTGGAAGACGGCTACGCGGGGGAGACGCTCTGCGGTCTTGGTCCCGCGCTGCGAGTCGGAGAGGAGCAGCACACCCGCCGAGACTGCAATAAGCACCAATCCCAGCGCCAACCGCCGCACATCTTTCAGGGACTCTGTCATCAGGCGCCTCCTTCGGAGTACCGTAACGGCTTCGGTCTACTGCGCTACAGAACGCTCTCAAGACCCAATCTTGGGCCCGGCTTCCGGCGCGCGACGACGAGCGTGATGTCGTCCGCTGGTGGTGCACCCCTGGTCCACTCCGCAACCGCGCGGATGACACTCGATATCACCTCTGAGACTGGGGCCCCGGAGTTCTCCTGCACGATTCCGGCGAGCCGGTCTTCGCCAAACTCCTCGTCGTCGTCCGGGCGCGGAGCCTCTGAAACCCCGTCGCTGAACAGGACCAGCACGTCGCCCTCATGTATCGTGGCCGACTTCTGTTCGTACTCCGCATGTGGAAAGAGGCCCAGAGGCAACCCGCCCACCTCCAGGCGAGCTACCGTCCTGTCTCCGCGCACGATGAACGGCTGATTGTGCCCGGCATTGCAGTACTGCAACTCACCTGTCGAAGGGTTGAGCAGGCAGAAGAAAAACGTGATGAATCGGTTCTCGGGGCTGTTCTTGGTCACCGCGCGGTTCAGGCGCGAAGTCATTTCGGCCCAATTGCACGGTTCCTCAGCCAGGATCTGGACACGGGAATGGAGGTTGGACATCATCATTGCTGCCGGCATCCCTTTTCCCGCCACATCCGCCACCAGCAAACCGGCACGGCCATCCGCGTACGCAAAGAAGTCGAAGTAGTCGCCTCCGACTCCGCGGCATGGAGAATTGTAGCCTGCCACCTCCAGGCCCGGGACAGCCGGTGGAGCTTCAGGCAGGAGCCGGCGCTGAATCTCGGCGGCCTGCTCAAGATCCTTAGCCATCATGCGCTCGGCTTGCTCCACCTGGACCAGACGTGCGTGTTCGATGCGGATGGCCGCCACATTTGCCATAACCGTGAGTAGACCTAGATCCTGTTTGGTGAATGGCGCCAGCAGGGTTGGCGAGTCTACGTAAATCAATCCGATGATCTTGTCGCCAGTCTCCAACGGCACCGCGATCATGCTCCGCACCTGCTGCTGCACAATGCTCATTTGGCTCCGGAAGGCCTCTTCCATTTGCGCATCGAGTACCAGCAGCGACGCCTTGTCGTTCAGCACCCGGTCTCGCACCGCGGCGCTGATCCTGAAGCCTTCTCCACGGTTAGCCCGCACCACCAGGTCCCCATTCTCTACAGTCATCAGAACCCCACGCGAAGCGTGTACCGCTTCAATGGACAGCCCCAGGATTACCTCGAACAGTTCGTTCAGGGGCCTATGGCTCGCCAATTCTCTACCCGCCCTGACGAGCGCGTCCATGTGCTGAGTGCTCTTGAGTGCTGATTCCGCATCGCGGTGCTCCAGAACCTGCTGGAGGTTGGTAGCCACGGTGGAGCTTGCGGTATCGCGGGCCGGTTGCACGAACATCACGGTGTTCTCGGACGCACCTGTCGATTCCCCGTGGAAATCGATCGACAGATGGCCGGCTGTGATCTTATCGCCGGGCACGAGCACGTGCTGTGCAGTCAACTTGGCGCCGTTCACGAATGTGCCGTTCTTGCTTCCGAGGTCGGCAACTGTCCACGACGCGCCGTTCCACTCGAATGCAAGATGGCTCCGTGACAATCCGGCTACGTCAGGGTAGCAGAGCTCAACAGAGGTCGAGCGGCCCAATACGTAACGTTTCCCCTCGAGAGCCACGGTGCTGACCTCTCCCCCGGGCAGGTGAATCGTTAGCTCATGCATGGAAACCTCTCGAACATCTTACGCCGTCGCCAGAGGCCGTCTTCCTGCCAATCGCCTGGCCGTATTCAGTTGTGCGGCTTTCGGGGGAATCAACATCGCGGCAATATCCTAGCGGTCGGGAAAGTCAAGCGCCCATATGTCGGACACCATGTCCTTCAGACCCAGCACTACCAAACCGCGGGCTCCAATGACCTGATTGGAGACTGAGCCACCCATGGTCCTGCCCTCGAGCGAATGAAAGATTACGGCGGGGCCCTTAGGCTGGCCCGCGACTGGATCGAAGGGCTGCCGCATTAAGACGGCAGAGCTCGCTCCGGTGCGCATCTCTGTCGAAAAATAGAGATTCCGCCCGTTCGGGGACCAGAAAGGGAATCCCGCGCGTTCCGCTATCCGTACCCAAGCGCCTTTCTCAATCGGTTGGTTCCCACGGAAGGGCGCTACGCAGAGCGTGCTGCCCGACAGGAAAGCAATCCACCGGCCGTCCAACGAAAGCCGGGGTTGGGCAATCGAAACGCCCTCCTGTTTGAGAATCGGCGCGTATACGCCACTTTGTACATCTACTATTTCTACAATGCTGGGCTGCGAGCTTCCCCAGATCACCAGGTAGCGGCCATCGGGCGACCAGCCCCGAATCCGCGCGCCACGATTCGCAATCTGCCGCGCCTCCCCCGTTTTTACATCCAACAGGCGTATGTTGTAGTCCGGCAATTTGTCCCGGCTCTGGTAGTGCAAGAATGCGGCGGCTATATGGGAGCCATCCGGACTGAACTGCAAGTGGGCGTAACTGTCGCTTCCGTCGGCAGCCTGCACGACAAGCCGCTCCCGCCCGGTCGTCAAGTCCATCAACCAGATTCCGTGTGTGCCCCCTTTCCGGGAAGCGTAGATAAGGCGTTTACCGTCCGCCGTCAGGTCCTGGTGGAAGGCGTCCGACTTCTCGGTGGGAAATTCACGCAATGGTCCCAGGACCGTCCCGCTGTCCAGATCCGAGGGAAGGCCCCAAAGTGCCTGGATGCTATTGTTGGCCGTGTACACCAGCTTCCCGCCACGGACATCGACGTTCGGCGTGAGTACCGAGCTGCCCAGTGTCACCGGCACGGGTTCCCCACGCCCTGCGTCACGCACCGGGATTCGCCATAGGTTGACCGCATCTCCTAATGGCGAAGAGAAGAGCAGTTCGTCCTTGGAGGTCCACCCCTGCACCTGACTCGAGCCTTGGGCGAACATCCCACGACGGCGCAAGTTCTGCACGAGCGGAATGATGCTTGCCGGCGAGCCATCAATATGGACCACATTGACGTCGTCATTACCCGGCGCGATGATTGCCAGCCGCTTGCTGTCGGGTGACCAGACCGGTCGAATTTCTTCGTACTTGGATCCCGCAACGGCACGTCCCTCACCGCCTTCGACGGGCCGAATGACAAGCTTTCTAGCCTGTAGGTAGGCGAGCCATTTACCGTCCGGTGAGGCCGAGGGGGAGATTCCTTTCGCCACCACGAGGTGAGCATCGCCGCCGAGAGCTGGAGCCTCGTAAATGCCTTCGGGTTCGCGCAATGAAACAAAGTAGACTTTTGAGCCGTCCGCGCTGAACGCGGGATCCGAATCGCGGGCCGGATGATCGGTCAGCCGCACCGTGCCTTTACCGCTCAACTGCTGGACATAGATATCGAGATCGGCGCTTCCGGAACGGCTGGAGGCGTAAGCCACTAGTCTCCCATCCGGGGACAAAGCCGGAGTGAAGGACTGTCCGTCATGCGTGATGCGGACATTGCGGGAGAACGGCAGAGCCTGAGGCCGTCCCGAGCTCATCAGCACCCATCCCAAAACCAGACCAGCGAACACACCAGCAGTCCCCAATGCGGCGGAGAACCAGCGAAGCCGCTTCCGTTGCCGGACTTCCTGCGGTCCTTCGGCTACCCATCGGAGGCAGCGCTTCAGGTCGGAAGCAGTCTGAAAACGCTGGTCCGGATCCTTCGCCAGGCAGGTGCGAACGATGCGCTCGAGCGGGGGCGCCTCCTGTGTCGGAGCTGGTTCGCGCTCCAGGATAGCCGCGATGACGCTGGCCGCATTCTGGCCGTCGAACGCGCGCTTCCCCGTCAACATTTCATATAGCACGCAGCCGAAGGAGAACAGATCGCTGCGCGCGTCCGCCGGCTTACCCTGTAACTGCTCCGGCGACATGTATTGCAGTGTGCCCACGATCTGTCCCTGACCGGTCAGGGCGTTCGTAACAGTCGATTCGTTCTCCCCCACGCCGAGGCTCTGTTTGGCCAGTCCGAAATCGAGGAGTTTGATTCCATCCCGCGTGACGAAAATGTTGGCCGGCTTCAGATCACGGTGGACGATTCCTTTACGATGTGCCGCCTCCAGCGCGTCGAGGATTTGGAGGGAGTAGACGATGACCTTATTGAAGGGCAACTTACCGTGAAGCGGGGCTCCCTGAAGGAATTCCATCACCAGGTAGCCGGGCCCCACGTCGTAAATTGTGCAGATATGCGGATGGTTCAGTGCGGCCACCGCGCGGGCCTCGCGCTCGAACCTGTCCGCGAAGTCCTGCTTACAGAACTTGATGGCTACCGTGCGGTTGAGACGCGTGTCCCGGGCTTTCCACACCTCCCCCATTCCGCCTTGCCCGATCGGCGAAAGGGTCTCGTAGGGACCGACTTTGCCTCCAGGGGAGGGGGTCATACAAGCTACATTCTCGCAGATCTTGACTAGGAAGTATGAGAAAAATTTGAGGCGGTGCTCAACACGGTCAGAGACCTAGCAGGCCGTAAAGCAGCGGAAGGTAGATCACAGATGCCAGCAGGACCTCTCTCGCGCGCGACGCGGTTCGATCCACGAAAAAGCGCAGTCCGGCGCACAGGTACCCCAATCCAAGCAGTAGCGCGCCTATCCCGTAGACCCACCCTTCCATCGACAAGTAGACCGGCAGAAGGCTGACGGGAATCAACAACAACGTGGCAATAAGCACTTGTCTTGCCGTGGACTTCCCATCGTCTTCCAGCACGGGCAGGAAGACGATGCCGGCGCGCCTATAATCCTCCCTGTGCCTCCACGCGATGGAAAGAACGTGGGGGAATTGCCAGAGAAACAATATCGCGAACATTGCCCATGCCTCCCGCGTCAGCGTGCCATGCGCTCCGGCATTACCAATCAACGGTGGCATGGCCCCAGCCAACGCACCCACGGTGACGGAAAAAGAGGTGCGTTGCTTCAGGGGCGTGTAGAGAAAGAGGTAAATGGTCAGCGTCAGGAGTCCACACAACGCTGCGGTCGCATTTACCTTCAAGGCGAGATCGGCGAAACCGGACGCGGACAGAACCAGTCCGAAAAGCAATGCCCTACGCGGCGTAATTCTCCCGGAAGGGATCGGACGCTGCCGGGTTCGAAGCATTTTGGCGTCGGCCTCACGCTCGTACCACTCATTCAGCACGGCCGTGCCGGAAGCCAGCAACGCCGTACCGAGCAACGTGTGGAACAGCACGCTGAAATGCCAAGGGCCTCCGCCGACATGGTAGCCCGCGGCCGTGCTCATCAGGATGAGCCATGTCACTCTCGGCTTAGTGAGTTCAATGAAGTCTCGCATCCCCATCCAATATGTTTCCCTTCAGTGGCCGTCTCCATGCCGGCAGGCGCCTGCGGTGGACAGATCGGCCGCCTTGGCAGGAGCCGCGGTGGTCTGCCCCGGCAGCGGCGCGTTTTCGTCCCCGAAGTACCACGCCTCGAAATCCGGCACCGGCACCACTCTCACTTTGGAGAGCATCTTTGCATGCCCGGCACCGCAGATGACAGTACACTCGATGTCAAAGGTGCCCAGCATTGTCGGCGTAAACCACGTGTAGTTGTTCTTCCCTGGGACGACATCCTGCTTGATCCGGAAGGCGGGTACATAGAATCCGTGGATCACGTCCAAGGAGCGCAGTTCCATCTTGAAGGGCTTGCCGAGCGCGAGGTACAGTTCTGTCGTTGTCTTCCCGTTGGGATACCTGAAAGAATATGCCCATTGGCGCGCAGTCACGTGTACTACCATGGCGTCCCGTGGCACGTTGCGTTGGTATTCGAAGTTGGTCCAGCCGTAATAAAACATCAACAGGAACAGAACCGTCGGCGTGACAGTCCAGGCGACCTCAAGCCACTTGTTCCCCTCGATATCCACGCCCTTCGGGTGCCGCGACCTGCGGTACTTGACGGCGAAATATACGATCAAAGTGGTTATCGAAACCAGGAAGAGCACGCACAGGGCGACGATAGCAAGAAACACCGAGTCGACCTGGCCGGCGGCGCTTGACGCTTGTGTGAAGAATGGCATGGTTTCTCACCTGTTCGCGATGTCCGAGAAGGTCAGCCCGATGAAGATGATAAGCACTACTAACACGAGCAGCACCAGGCCCTTCAAGAAGGGCCTTTCGTACTTCAAGTGCATGAAATAGAAGAAGACCAGGCCGGCCTTCAGCGGGGTGATCGTGAGCAGGGCCGGCACGGACAGGAGGTCATGGAAGACAGTGCTGACGAATACCAGGGTGGCCGTGAGAACCAGCAGCAACAGCCAGACCTTGACGAAAGTCCCATAGGGAGTTATGTGACCTTGTTCTTCCACGTGGTCCATATCGCGCTCCATTAAGCCGCAAGATACAAGAGCGGCAGCAGGAAAATCCAAATCACGTCGACAAGATGCCAGTAGAGGCCGACGTTCTCCAGCTTGGTGAAGTCCGCGCTCGTGACTTTCGCCCTGCGGACGAAGTCCCATATGATCGACAACGCGAGGACACCGGCCACAACATGCAAGCCATGTAAACCCGTCATGCAGTAATAAAGTCCATAGAAGATCTTTTCGCCGTCTGGAAGCTTGAGCAGCGCCGGCCCCTTCGGATAGATTCCACGACCGATCTCCCCCATCCACTCGATGTACTTGTTCACCAGAAACAGAAGACCGAAGGCGACGGTAATTCCCAGGCACGTCATGGTCAGCTTCCGATTGCCTTTTTGCATCGCGGAGACGGCCACGGCGACGGTCAGGCTACTGCTGAGCAGGATGACTGTGTTGGCAATCCCGATGAATGTGTTGAGGTGCTGGCCGCCGGTATGAAAATCAAGCGGAAACTTGGCCCTGTAGACAGAGTAAAGGAGGAACAGCCCGCCAAACAGCAGGATTTCGGTAAACAGAAAAAGCCACATCCCGAGTTTGGCGCCCTGGTAATCCTTGTGGACCGGATGAGTATGGATGGGTGCAGTGGTCATCTCGTCGCCGTCGGATTGAATACGTAAGGACGATCCGTAACCATCGGAATCTCCGCAAAGTTCTCAAGAGGCGGCGGCGATGGAGTCTGCCATTCGAGGGTGACCCCTCCCCAGGGGTTTGCTTCAGCCTCTCTGCCTTTGAAGAGTCCAACGACAAGGTTGGCGATAAAGAGGACAAGGCCTCCCGCCAGGATGAAGCCGCCTATGGAGGCTATAACATGGCCTTCATGGAACTGGGGCAAGTGGGTGTAGTATCGCCTCGGCATGCCCATGTAGCCCAGCACCAACATGCCGCCATAGAGCATGTTGAAACCAACAAAGATCGGTAGCCATGCCATCGCGGCCACCTTTTCGTTGTACATTTTGCCAAACATCTTGGGATACCAGTAAAGCAGGGCCGCGAAAAATCCCATGCCGGTGCCCCCGAACATCACGTAATGGAAATGCCCAACGATCCAATACGTGTCATGGAGGTGCACGTTGACGTTGAGGGCCCCTTGAATCAGTCCGGTCAAACCTCCAATGGAAAACAGGAAGATGAACGTGAGCGCGAAAAGCATGGGCGGTTTGACCTCGATGGACCCCTTGTAGAGGCTTGCCGTCCAGTTGAAGACCTTGATCGCGCTGGGAACAGCCACCAGGAAGGTCAGCAACGAAAAGGTGACGTTGGCGGCATCGGCCATGCCGCTCGTGAACATGTGGTGCCCCCATACGAGCGACCCGAGTGCCGCAATACCAATCGAGGAATATGCGATCGCTCTGTAACCAAAGATCGTCCGATGGGCGAAGGTCGGGATGATCTCGGTGATGGCGCCCATCGCGGGCAGGATCATGATGTAGACGGCCGGGTGCGAGTAGATCCAGAACAGATGCTGGTAGAGCAGCGGATCGCCCCCCATGGCCGGGTCGAAGACACCGATTCCGAACACGCGCTCCGCAATCACCAGAAGAAGAGTGATTCCTATCACCGGAGTCGCGAGCACCTGAATCCACGCCGTCGCGTACGTGGCCCATACAAACAGCGGCATGCGGTGCCAGCCCATCCCGGGCGCGCGCAGGCGGTGCACCGTTGTGATGAAATTGATGCCCGTCAGGATTGAGGAGAATCCCAGGAGGAATACACCGAAGACACCCAGAGATATATTTGCACCCGTGCGCAAGCTATACGGCACATAGAACGTCCAACCCGTATCGGGCGGGCCGCTGCCGGTAAACAGGGATGTAATGACCACCGCCACCCCGCCCACAAAGAAGTACCAGGACAGCAGATTCAAGCGGGGAAAGGCCACGTCGCGGGCGCCGATCATAATCGGCAGGAAGAAGTTGCCGAAGACGGACGAGGCGCCAGGGAGCACGAACATGAAAATCATGATCACGCCGTGCACGGTAAAGAAAGCGTTATAAACCTCGGGTGCGAACAGAGGCGGATCCAGCGTCAGTTGCTCGACCCGCATTAAGACGCCGATCACCATCGCGACGAGGAAGAGGGACATCATGGTGGCGAGGTAGAGGATACCGATTCTTTTGTGATCCGTGGAGAGAACCCATGACAGGATCCCTTTGCGGCCACCCGCTTCGAGGTAGCTTTGGGATGGTACAGAATCGCCCCAAGTTGACGTAGTCATCGAGACAACCTCGCCCTGTCGTTTTTGCTCGGAGAC
The DNA here is from genome assembly GCA_021372245.1 of Terriglobales bacterium. Taxonomy (GTDB): domain Bacteria; phylum Acidobacteriota; class Terriglobia; order Bryobacterales; family Bryobacteraceae; genus JAJFUV01. Next base: position 8,463 of record JAJFUV010000135.1, on the reverse strand, counting down.
TTTCCCTTCACAAGAAAGAAGATGAAGCCGGCCGCAAAGAGCAGGACCGCAGCCCCCGTCAGACGGGTTACGTTCACCACATAGCGCCGGCCCTGGGGATCATAGCTGTAACACAAAGCGAGGATTCTCGCTACCGTGGGACGGACCTTCCCCGCCGCGGCCTCTGTCAGCGCCATCTGGATGTCGGCGGGGAGGAATGTGATGCCGTACAGGTACCGGCTCACGATCCCCCGCGGAGTGATCACCATGATCGCTCCGGGGTGAATATACCCATTGCCGGCCACTCGAAAATGGAAGCCCACGGAATCGGCTACCGCCTTCGTGGCTGGCCCATTTCCTGTCAGGAAGCGCCAGGCTTCCGGGGGAAACGGTCTCTTGATCTGCTTTAAGTAATTGAGCCGCTTCCCGCTTGCCACTTCGGGCGTGTCATTGGGATCAAAGCTCACGGTGATGACCTGGAAGTCCTTGCCCGGCTCGAGCCCAACCTGGTTCAGCGCATCCACAAGGCCGTTCAAGAGAGGAGAACATATCCCCGTGCACGTAAAGTAGTTGAGAGTAAGGATCGTGGGCCTTGCGATGAGCTGGCGCAGGGTGATGTCCTTACCTTCCTCGTCCTTCAGGACGGAATCGATGGCAACCTGCGCGCCCAGCTTTTCATCGATGCCGGCTTCGCCCAGAGCGCCGCCTCCCTGGCCCCGCGCGACCGAAGCCGTACCCGAGAGCATTACTGCGGCCAAGACCATCGGCAGCCACTGCAGATTCGTTCGCATCATCTTCCTGCCAAACCGAGGAGCTCGGCGTGCAACTGCTTCCACTCCTCATCGCTCAGAGTCGCGGCACTGACCGAGAACCCATTGCCGGGAACACCGGGCAAGATGCTGGCCGCGAGTTGCACGGGCCCTTCGTGCCACTTTTTGGACCCCGCTAGGACCTGCGAGGCGCGGCCGGGATCTTTGACTATCCTTCGAAGGACCTCCGCTCCCGGCCGGCGATCGTCGATAGCAACCGCCAGCGGCCTGGCGGCGGTGAACTCCTGCTCCACCTTGGCCATGGCCATGCTCACGGGGATCTTATTGGAGGTCTTCTCTCCCGGCCTCGCCAGTTCCTTCGACAGGGCCTCCATCGCGCCGGGGATCCCCGTTCCGTGCGGAAAGGCACCAAGGGATTGGACAAAGTGGGCCAGGGCCATCCGGCTATCCCTGGACAGATAGCTGAAAGAGGTCATGGATGTGTCCGGAACGCCCACGTTCAAAGTCCTATAAATCGCCGCGAGGTCGTAACCGTTCTTCCAGTTGTCAGGCCGCGTGAAATTGCGTGGCCGCGGATTCATGGTTGTCGCGCCCGGACCGTTCCCTTCCCCCCGCGTGCCGTGGCACTGAACACAATCTGCCTCGAAAAGCTCCTTCCCTCTAGCCACCAACTTAGGAGATGATTCGATGAGCGTTTTGGGATCAACGGCAGGAATTACTCTCCCACGCTCTGGTGGGAATTCGGTTGGATCAAGCCAGCCGGGCTCGCTCACGATGGCATCCATGGGTGTGGGGAAATTGGGCCTGTTCGCGTTGCGCAGCCCCGGGACAACGATTATGGCGAAGAGGCCGCCGATGGCCAGCGCCGCGAGTAAGACTACCAGCGTCGAGAGCAGGCGCCTGAGTTCCTCCGCGTTGACATATTTCTCGATCATAGGCGGAACTCCAGGCCCTCCTGCAGGAAAGGATCTCCGACGGGCATCGTTTCACCGCGGGCCGTCAGGCGCCGGACCCACATAGCACTTGCGGACAGGAAGAAGACCGCAAAAGACAGCTCTGGCCAGCCGAACAAGGGCCCTTTGCCCAAGACCGGAAACACCATCCAATACAGGTCCAGCCAGTGGGCCATCAGCATGATGGCAGCCACCCAAACCAGCCGCTTGGATTCGGTCTTCGCGTCGCGTGGGATAAGCACGATGAACGGCACGAAGAAATGAAACACAGCGAGAACCAGCACCAGGAGCCCCCAGAGCCCCTCCAGACGCTCTTTATACCAGAAGACCTCCTCCGGCAGGTTGGCATACCACATGAGTAGATATTGGGCGAAGCCGATGTAAGCCCAGAACACGGTAAACGCGAACAGGAAGCCTCCCAGGTTATAGATGTGGTCCCTCTGCACACCGGGCAGTCTCCCCCGGGCAAAGAGGTGAAGGACGACCAGGGTGGCAGCCGACAAACCAGCGAGGAACGTGCCCGCAAAGAGGTAGACACCGAACACATCGCTGTACCACGTTGGTTCAAGTCCGGCGATCCAATCGAAGGCCACGATGGTGATCGTGATCCCCAAGATGACCATAAAAACGGGAGCAAAACGGCGGGCGCGCACATTGAAACGGAAGTCCTTGTCGCGATCCTGCCGGATGGACCCGCTCACCAGGAGCCTGTAAGAAATCAGCCAGAGGCCGAGGCACGCCGCCACGCGTGCACAGAAAAACGGCACGTTGAGCCACACCGCTTTGCCGGCGATGAGCGGATCGTTGTGGGCTTCCGGCCTGGTCCATGGATAGAGTACCGGCAGCGCGAACAGCGCAATGAGCAGCGCGGGGCCCATCAGCAGCGTCAGACTCGATAACCGTTCCGGGACACGGCGCAACGGCACACTCCATTTGGCCCCTACCACGTGTTCCAGGGCCACGATGAATAGGCAACCCAAGCCGATCGTCAACACGAACAATAGCCACAAGATCCAGTTCACCCAGAACCGCTCCCAACCGGCAGCAAAAGCCGTGGCCGCAACGCCCACAAAGCCGGCGACTGCGCCCAAGGTCAACATCTTCGTGACGCCGCCTTCGTTCAATTCCGTGCCTCCCCGGAGAGATCCGAATCCTTGGCATTCATCGCGCGCTGCAACACGCGAACATAGTTCACGACCGACCAGCGCTCGTCCTGGCTCAGGTCAGCCGCATAGGATGGCATGGCGTTCTTCCCCCTCATAATCACGTAGTAGATCTCGCCGTCGGAGAGCTGAGCGATCTGGCCCTCCACCAGATTCGCGGGCTTGGCGCCGTAGGCCGCTGTCAGCGACGGCTTGCCATTCCCAAGCAGCCCGTGACATACGGAGCAGTGAGTATTGAAAACTTGCCGGCCAGTCTTCAATACGCTTTGCGTCCTGGGAAGCGGATTCACCAGGATGGCCGCATCCTCTTCCTTCGCGATGGTGAACGGCAGTTCGCCCCGGGCCACGGTCCCCGCAACCGGCATGCGCATTCCGGTGCCTTCCTTGAAAAAGCTGTCTTCGCGTAAGGGATCGAGCCGCGGTTGATCGAGCATGTGCACCACGGGAATCGTGACCGGAAAGAGCTTCACTCCCCAGTAAGTGAGATACCCCGCCACGAAACAGGAGATGCCGATGCCGAGCACGACTCTCATCAGGAAATTGGGGGAAAGCAGGCCCAACCGCGCCGGCTGCTCAAGGACCTCGATCGTCTGTGCGCCGGCTTGACGGAGCGCGTCCGTGATGGCATCCACATCGAGCGCCTTCCCGTCATATTCGACGGCAAGAGCGAACTTGTCGCGAGTGATGAGCGGCATCGACTTCGACCGCAGCATCGGATGCCGGAAATACGGGAGCCGGTTCAAAAGGAAAAGCATTCCCAGCCCCGAGGTGAAGCAGGCGAAGAGGACCGTCACCTCGAACATGATGGGAACGAAGGCCTGCCATGAGAAAGGAGGCTTCGCGGCTGTCACCAACGGATAGTCGATGCCCTCGGCCCATAGCGTGAAGGCCATGGTAGCGATGGCGCCTATCAAGCCCATGATGAACACCATCCCACCCACCGGGGACTTCCTGAGTCCAAGGGCCTCTTCCATTCCATGAACCGGGTAAGGGGTGTAAGCCTCCAACCGCCCCAACGCTTTGCCTCTCACATGAGGAATGGCATCCATCAACTGCTGTGAGCTATCGAACAGACCCAGGACGGAGAATGCCGGATTATTCATAGGAACCTCCGGTATGCCTGGGTTGCGCCCCTGGCAATGCGGCCTTCGTCTCGCTGGTGGAGATGACGGGCAGGACCCTCGCAAAAAGTAGAACCAGGGTAAAGAAGAGGCCGAAAGAACCGAGGAGGATCCCCAGGTCCACCAGGGTGGGCTTGTAGATGTGCCAGGCCGACGGCATGAAATCCTGGTGCAGTGAGCTCACGATGATCACGAAGCGTTCGAACCACATTCCAATCGTCACCGCGATCGCCACGAAGATCATCGCCGGATAGCTTCGGCGCAATCGGCGCAGCCACAATAATTGCGGGATCAGGATATTGCAGGTGATCGTCAGCCACCCGGCCCAGGCGTAACTCCCGGCTATATAGGACCAGAAAGTATGATGAATATACTCATTCATGCTGTACCAGGCCGTCCATGCCTCCATGAGGTAGGAGTAACCCATGAGACACGAGCAGGTCAGGATGATCTTGTTCATCACCTCCAGGTGATACATGGTGATAATGTGTTCCAGGTTCATCGTCGTGCGTACCACCACCATCGCCATCACGACCATCGCGAAGCCGGCGAAGATCGCCCCGGTCACGAAATAGGGCGGAAAGATGGTCATGTGCCAACCGGGAACCAGGGACACCGCGAAGTCAAACGAGACCACACTATGCACTGACAAGACGAGCCCCGTGGCGATCCCGGCGATGATCAGGTACGCTCTTTCGAAATGCCGCCAGTGCGAGGCCGACCCGCGCCATCCAACGCACAGCATCGAGTAAATGAACTTCCGGATCCCGCTCTTCGTGCGGTCCCTCAGCGACGCAAGGTCGGGAACGAGCCCCATGTACCAAAACAGGAGCGAGACACCGAAGTACGTGCTCACCGCGAAGACGTCCCAAATAAGAGGAGAGCGGAAATTCGGCCAGATCGCGCGCTGGTTCGGATAGGGAAACAGCCAAAAGGCCAGCCACGGCCTTCCGACATGGAGCAACGGAAACAGGCCGGCGACCATGACCGCGAAGATCGTCATCGCTTCCGCAAACCTTGAAATGGCGTTCCGCCAACGCGCCCGGAAGAGCAGCAGGATCGCGGATATTAAAGTGCCCGCATGTCCAATCCCGATCCAGAAGACGAAGTTGATAATGTCGAAGGCCCAGGCCACGGGGATGTTGTTTCCCCAGACCCCGATGCCCGTGGCAACCGTATACCCCAGGAGGGCCAGTCCTATGAGCATTAAGGTTGACGTAACCGCCAGGGCGAGAAACCAGGCGCGCGGCGGTTTGCGCTCGACGACGGCAAGCACCTGATCGTCCAGACTCCCGGGACTGACCGCGCCGGCCAGGACGGGTGGAGTCCTGAGAATCTCGGGCAGCATGGCTTCGGAATTCACGACCGGCCCTCTCCTGTAAAGGAATTGCGGATGTCCGCGAGATACGTCACCGAAGGCTTTACGCCAAGCTCCGTGAGTATGCAATAGCCACGGTCCACCTTTGCCATCCTGGAGACCTTACTCTGAGGGTCGTTCAGGTCGCCAAACACAATCGCCCGCGCGGGACACGCCTCGGCGCACGCTGGCGTGATCTCCCCGTCCCTGACGGTTCTGCCTTCGATATTGGCCTTCTGTCGCGCGTTCTGGATGCGCTGAATGCAGAAGGTGCATTTCTCCATCACGCCACGCGGGCGCACGGTCACCTCGGGATTGAACACCAGCCTGGCGGGGTCCTTGATAAAGGAACTGTAATCGAAGAAATTGAAGTGCCGGACCTTGTATGGGCAATTGTTCGAGCAGTAACGTGTTCCGACACACCGGTTATAGGTCATCTGATTCAGACCGTCCGGGCTATGGGTTGTAGCGTTGACCGGGCAAACGGTCTCGCAAGGCGCATCGTCGCAGTGCTGGCAGGGAATGGGCTGATGTAGTACGCGGGGATCCCGTGGATCCCCTTCGTAGTAGCGATCGATCCGCAGCCAGTGCATCTCGCGGCCCTCATGCACGCGCTCCGGTCCCACCACAACAATGTTGTTCTCCGACTGGCAGGCGATGACGCAGGCGCTGCACCCGGTACAGGCCGAGAGGTCAATGGCCATCCCCCACTTGTTTGTCTTAAATTGTTGGGCCGGAATCAGGGAGAACAACTCGGTCCCTGCTTTCTTCTTTCTCTCCTCGACGGCGCGGGCATACTCACTGACTGTCCAGGATCGCGCCAGATCGCGGCCTTCCATGCGGTAATGCGTCTGCGTGACCGGTACCGTTCGCTTCACCCCGGTACGCGTAAGCCTGACACCCTCCCGAAGACCAGGGCAGGCGGAAGCAACGTCCATCAAGCGATAAGCGTTCACCCCGCTTCCAGAAGCCACGTTGCCCGTACGGGGCCCGTATCCAAGGGCGAGACTCATCACCCCGGCAGCTTGTCCCGGCTGGACGATCACTGGCACATCAATGCTCGCCCCTCCAACGGCGACCTTGACCACGTCCTCATCCTTGAGTCCAAGCCGCTCGGCATCCGCTATGGATACGAGAAGCGGATTCCCCCACGTCGCCTTGGTTACCGGATTCGGAAGCTCGTTGAGCCAACCGTTGTTGGCGTATCGCCCGTCGTACACGGCGGTATCGGTGCAAATCGCCAACTCGAGTTCGTCCGGCTTCCTTGCTACTTTGACATTGGCCGCCGCCTGGATCGCCTTCGTAAGCGCCGCCGTACGCATCACCCTCGGGGGACGCGGCCGGACATCGCGCCGAAGCACGCCATCGTGCAGCGCCGCACTCCAGAAGGTTTCAAAAGGAACCTGACTTCCAGCCGGGTACACATCCTTGTGCCATCGGGCCTTCAGGTAGTCGACGTAATCTCGCGCGGTGCCTGCTCCCAGAGCGCGCAGCCAGGAAAGAACGACGTCTTCCCCCTGCCGAGTATCGAAGATGGCGCCCATTGACGGCTGGCGCAAACTAAGCAGATCGGCGGCAGGCTCGAAGTCGCCCCAGGCTTCAAGCCAGTGGTGCTCGGGAAGTCTCCACCGGCAGTCGCGCGCGGTTTCGTCTTCGTAGAGACCGATCCTTACCCCCATCGGTATCTTCACCACGGCGCGGGTCCAGGCCGCGCTTTGCGGGAAAGCGTAAGCAGGGTTCACGCCCCAAAAGACAACCGCGGCAAACACTCCCTGTTCCATCTCCTGGAGCAGATCCCTGAGCTGCGCGAAGGTCAGAAGTTCCGGGCCCGGAGGAGCCAGCGAAGCGTCTACCGTGTAACCTTCCGCGCCGAGCATTGAGTTCAGAAGCTGGCAGGCAACATGCGTCTCCTCGGGCACAGCAGCTCCGGCAACTACCAGCGCCGACTTCCTGGCCCGGTTCAGATTCGCCGCCAGCCCCTTTAAGATATCCAGCCCGACGCCGACGTTCTTTGCGACCGAGTTCAGCTCAAACGGCCTCAGACTTTCGACCGTCAAGCCCGGAGGAAGCGGCACGCGGTATTGATCGTTGAGAAACCGCGCCAGGGCGAAGACGAGTGGGGCGGTCTTCGAGGGACACACTTGAATCCTGTGGTCCGCGTTCGCCCCAGTGAGGGTCATGCCGCCCTCAACGACCCAGAGCCGGTTCATTGGATCGCCCGGCTTGGTGATGTTCCGGCCGGCGGCGAAGTCGGACATGAAGGTCGGCGCATCGCCGTCGGCGCCAAGGAAGTCGCCTTGAATCGAAAGGACCACCTGCGCGCGGTCAAGTCGTAACCGCGGCTTCAGGAATTCGCCGTACAGGGCTTGCGCGGCGAGGATGTCAGCTTGGGGCGCCGCCGGTTCCCATGCAGCGTGCCGCAACGTCGGCAGAGCTCGTTTGAGGTCGCCGATGAGTGCCTTCTTCGTGGGAGAGACGACGGCATCGGTGAGCAGGAGGATCGGCTTTCCTGCATCACGCGCTCCCTTTAGAGAGCTAACGATTTCCTCCGTGGCCTTGTCCCAGGTCGAGTTGACGCCGTCCCGGACTGGTTGCCGCAGACGGTCGGGATCATAGAGCCCCAGGACATCCGCCAGGGCCCGGAGGCTTGTGTGACCTTGCGAAATAGGATGCTCGGCATTGCCCATCAGATGGATAGGCCTTCCTTCGCGCGTCTTCACGAGGACGCCATGCGTGACGAGCCCCTCCTGGAACGTGCTGGCATAGTAGGTCTCGGCGCCCGGGATGACTCCCTCCGGCCTCTTCGTGTACGGAACGACCTTTCCCCGGTCGATTCTGCTGCACCCATAGGGCCCCAGTGCAAGGGCGGCGGAAGCAGAAACGAGGCTCATGAACCTGCGGCGCGACAAGCCGTCCGCGGTTGCTTCCAAAGGCCCCTGCCGCTCTTCAAGCGCTGCATCTTCCAAGGCCCGGTAGAAGCGTTGCCGAGCAGCCTGTGATCCGGGATTTTCGAGATCGTCGCTCACCCTTTTCCCCTCTTGCTTCGTATCTACCTGTGACAGGCGTTGCAGTCTTCCGGCCCCCGCTGGATCTTGGAACCTGCCGGGAGCGCATAGCGCG
>JAJFUV010000119.1 GCA_021372245.1 Terriglobales bacterium | reverse complement strand
GGTGGTTGAACCTGCGCGCGACGCTCAAAGGGCGCTAGCCACCATTCGCCGCCAACTCGAGAAGACCGGCGACACGGAATTCCGGTGCGTCGATTCCTCAGTCGCCTGCACGCCGGTTCCATTCCTGCCCGTTTCAGCGGTAAACAGTCTACGTCGCGCAGCGCTCGACAAGCTCCTCGGCGAGCGCGCTAGGAATCGCCCACACAGCGAAGGCCGCATCTCTGTCTCCACCGTGCGCTATCCGGCCAAGGAACTGGACTACCTCGGCAACGTGCTTAACCGCGCCGCCGAGATGTTCTACAGAAAACACGGTGTCGAGCGCATCGAGCCCGCGGCCGAATCCGGCCTCGGCCTCGACGGGCGGAAGGTCATGACCCTGCGCTACTGCATCCGTGAGGCGTTGGGGCTCTGCCCGGCCGAGACCGGCGGCGAATTGCCGGCCGCGCCGCTCACACTCGTAGACGAGGAAGGGCACCGGCTCCGCGTGCGTTTCCTGTGCGGCGACTGCCGTATGGAAATCGACTATCTTGCCGGCTGAGTCGCCAGCTGTACCATCGCCTCCAGCGTGCGGGCCTTCTGCAACTCGTCAACGGTTAAGTAGCGGTGCTTGCCGCCTGGTGCGGCTTCAAAGGTCGTGCGGCCATCGTCGTGAACCAGGATGCGGCCCGGTGCCGACAGACCGAAGTAACCGTATTCGGGGCGCACACCGTAAAGCGCGGCTGTCGGATCCCAGGTGGGACGGTCGTAAGGCATCTTCTGGTACGCGCCATAGGCGTCGGCCACCGGATGATGTTTGGTCCACGCCATCATGTCGCGGTCGACGGCTGATGCCGGCAGCTTCATGGACAAACCGATTTCAAATCCGCTGGCGACGATCGGTGACGGCCACTCGAAGAACACCTTTCGCGCGGCGGGAATGTCAATCCGGACGTTATACTCTGGTTTTCCCGAAGGAAATTGCCCCGCCATCGCGCTCAGCAAGCGCACCTTGCGCGCGGCCAGTTCGCGCCCGCCGAGCGGGCTGATGGCGTCGGCCGGCGAATCGAGCAGCCGCGCGAGATTCGTGCTGAATCCCACCTGCACGATCACCACCGAGCCGTCTTCGGCGGAGGCCAGCGCCTTGCGCAGCACCGAGGTGGCATCGGGAAGCTCGCTGCCGCTCGTCACGTGGCGCGCATAAAGCAGCGCGCCGTTTTCATCGCGGGCCGTGACGGGTGTGTGCAGCATCTTGGCCGGCTCCGGCGTCTTCCCGTTCTTCACCACCCCGATGGGAATGCCTCCGCGGCCGTAAAAGGTGTTCACAAGGTCTACGTACGGGGCGGCCTCGGCGTTGTCCTTCGTAATCGTTACCGCCAGGATGCGCGCCTCGCTCCGGCTTTCGAGCGCGTGGAGAATTGCCAGGGCCACGGCGTCGTCCACGTCGTTACCCATGTCGGTATCGAAAATAACGGATACGGGCTGAGCGCCCATCGCCAGGCAAGGCAGAAGCAAAGCAAGAAGCGTAACTAGTCTATTTCGAATCATGTTCCTCACCGTTTAACAGCCTCCTCCATGGCGCCGAGCGCGCTCTCGCAATCGGCGGCCGAAACGTCCATGTGCGTCACCAGGCGCATACACTTCGGATTGATGCCGTTGATCAGAACGCCGCGTTCCTTGAGCCTCGTGCTGATCTGCTCGCTCGTCCGGCCCGTGCTGCTGATGTCGAAGATCACGATGTTGGTCCGCACCTTCCCCGGGTCGATCTGGATACCCGGAATTCGTGCCAGCCCTTCGGC
>JAJFUV010000098.1 GCA_021372245.1 Terriglobales bacterium | reverse complement strand
CGATCTGCGCGATCCGCACTTCTCGATCACTGCCGACGGAAGACTGATGATTGTCGCCGGAGGTTCGGAATACCCGCAAGGCAAGTACAAGACGCGCCAGCCCAGGGTGATGTTCTCCAAAGACGGGTTGAAATGGAGCGAGCCGCAAAAAGTTCTGGAGCCGGGCCACTGGCTGTGGCGCGTGACCTGGTACAGGGGGAGAGCGTACGGGGTTTCGAAGTACGGCTCGCCGAGCAAAGAGATACCGGAAAACCCGCGGCGGGTGAACCTGGTCACCAGCGCGGACGGCGTCAAGTGGGAGACGGTGGTCGAACTCGGAGTTCCTGGGGGTGACGAGACGTCACTACGGTTCCTGCGCGACGGCCGGATGGTGGCGCTGATGCGGCGCGTATCGAGCGACGGCGACCGGGCGATGATTGGCTGGAGCAGGCCGCCGTACAAGCAATGGGAATGGGCCAAGACGGACTATTTCGTGGGTGGGCCCAACTTCGTCGTGCTGCCTGGTGGCGAGATGGTTGCCGGCGGGCGCTTGTTTCCGAAAGGCGACCGCAAGGCAGCGCAAACCGCCCTGGGAAGCATGACCCTGGCTTCCTACGAACCGCAACTGATCCTGCCCAGCGGAGGCGATAGCAGCTACCCGGGCTTCGTGTGGCACGGCGGGACGCTGTGGACCATATACTACTCCTCGCATGAGGGAAACACCGCCATCTACCTCGCCAAAGTTCGCATCAGACGATAGACGGCAACTAAGGACGCAGATCAACTGAGAGACCGCGATGCATACCATGACTACCCGAGCGGCCCGGCTGGGCCTCATTCTCCTACTTGCAGTCGTTTCCTTCGCGCAAATGCCTTACGGTTCCGTTGTCGGCCGGATCGTCGACAAGGAACAGGCGCGAGTGCCTGGCGCCAGCGTGAAGGCAGTAAACCTGTCCACTCAAGTGGTGACTGCCACCAAGTCGAACAACGAAGGCAATTACATCGTTCCCAACCTCGTTCCGGGCCCGTACCGTGTCGAGATTGAGAAGGACGGCTTCAAGCGATTCACTCGCGAGCCCGTCGAAGTGCGGGTAAGCGACCGCCTTACCCTCGACGTGGAGCTCGAGATCGGGCAGGTGACTCAGAGCGTCGTCGTAACGTCGGAAGCGCCGCTGCTGCAATCCACCACAGCTACCATCGGCCAGAACATTGACCACCAGCGTCTGATGGACCTGCCTTCGCCTTCCAACAGCGTGATCTTTCAGATCGCACTGACACCGGGGGTGACCTCGCTGGTGGCGCCCGGCGGGAACTACGCCCCCGACCGGGAAGGCGACAGCAACCAATTCGCGGTTTCAGGCGCGGGCACAGGCAGCAATCAGATCATGGTTGACGGGAACCCGACCGACATCAAGGGCAGCATCACTCTCCACGCCATCCCGGAGGTGGTGGAGGAGGTTCAGGTGCAGACCACCCCGATTGACGCCTCCACGGGGCGCGCCGTCGGCGCCTTCGTCAACATGGTAATGAAGAGCGGCACGAACACCTTCCACTCCGATCTGGTCTACTCTTACATCGGCCGGACGCTAACGGCCATGGACTTCTTCACCAAGCGGAATATCTATGCGCCGAGCAACGCGCCCGTGACCGAAGAGAAGCTGAAGGCCGCATGGCCGGGGGCGAACACGAAGCGGTACAGGGTGGGGGCCAACGGTCCTCTCTACATCCCGAAGTTGTATGACGGCCGCGACCGGACCTTCTGGACGTTCGGCTTCGAAGCCATGACGTCGTCCCTGCTCACGCCGCAGACCACCACGATGCCGACGGCGGTGCAGCGGGGAGGGGACTTCTCCCAACTGCTGCAGATCGGATCCCGGTACCAGATCTACGATCCTGCCACGATCGCGCCGGCCTCCAGCGGCCGCTATAGCCGGCAGCCGTTCGCGGGGAACATCATTCCCGCCAGCCGCATCGTTCCGGTCGCAAACAAGCTTTTGAAATACTACCCGATGCCCAACGTCACCGGCACCGTCGACGGATTGAATAACTTCGCCTATCCGAACGTCTCGCCGCAGAACTACGACGCCGAGATGGCGCGCGTGGATCACGTCGTGTCGCCTTCGCAGCGCATGTACGTCACCATCACGCGCAAATTCCATGACCACAACTACGACCCGATTGGAACCCAGGCCTACAGCTCGGTGATGGACCGCAAGCAGCACACCATCTCGCTGGCCGACTCCATCACCCTGCGTCCCGACCTGGTCGTTGACCTGCGGTACGGTGCCACCCGCTACGGCGATCAGCGCTTTTCCAAGACGCGCGGCTTCGACCTCTCAAGCCTCGGCCTGCCGAATTCCCTGGTCAACCAGCTAGATCGCGAGTACACCACTGTACCCAGGCTGGCAATGAACGGCTATTTCACCCTCGGCGGTGGTGCGCAGGCGGGGGCCGCTTCCACATACGCCCCCTACACGTACCACGATGTGACCGGGCAAGCCATGCACATGAGAGGGAACCACAGCCTCCGGATCGGCGCTGAGTTCCGCGTAACTCAGCAGAACAACACGAATCTGGGCAACCTGACGCCTTCGTACTCGTTCGGAGAGACCTGGACCCGCGGGCCGTTGGACAATTCGCCGGTTGCGCCCATCGGGCAGAGCCTGGCGACCTTCCTGCTCGGTCTGCCCACCGGCGGGAGCATCGACAAGAAGGATACCAGTGCGGCCACGTCCAAATACCACGCTCTGTACTTCCAGGACGATTGGAAGCTGAGCAGCAAGTTGACGCTGAATCTCGGTTTGCGCTGGGAGTTCGAACGGCCCACCACGGAGCGCTTCAACCGCACGGTCATCGGCTACGACTTCGTAACCGCGAACCCGATCCAGGAAGCGGCGCGCGCCAACTATGCCCAGTCGCCGATCACCGAGGTTTCCGCAGCCAATTTCAAGACCACCGGTGGATTGATGTTCGCCGGCGTGGGCGGCAATCCGCGCGGCCTTTGGGATACCGACTCGAACAACATCGCGCCGCGCATCGGACTGGCCTATATGCTGCGGCCACAAACGGTGTTGCGAGGCGGTTACGGCGTCTTCATCGCCCCCCTCGGCTCGGACAGTGTCGGAGTCTATCAGCCCGGTTACACGGCGACCACAAGCATCTTGCCGAGCCTTGACAACGGTCTCACCTTCCAGGCCACCACAACGAACCCCTTCCCGAACGGACCGCTGCCCATTGCCGGGAACTCCAAAGGCATGACGACCTTCCTGGGCCAGGGAATCAGCTCGCTCCGGCGGGACCGGCGCCATCCTTACTTGCAGCGCTGGAATGTGAGCATCCAGCAAGCCCTCCCTTTCCGGATGATGGTCGATTTCGGTTACACCGGAAGCCGTGGGGTGGGGCTGCAGTACTCGGATGACATCAACGCCGTGCCAGCGAAGTACCTCAGTACATCACCTGTTCGTGACCAGGCGACGATCGACTACCTGAGCCAGAATGTGGCCAACCCGTTCTATGGTCTGCCGGAGTTTACGGGCACCGGTCTGGCGACCCGAAACGTGGCACGCTCGCAACTGCTCCGGCCGTACCCGCAGTTCTATGGCATCGGCCAGACTGCCCAGGATGGCTACTCCTGGTATCATTCTTTCCAGGGGCGGCTGGAGAAGCGTCTCTCGGCCGGCTTTACCACGACGGCGTCCTTTACCTGGTCCAAGAGCATGGAGGCGACGTCCAAGCTCAACTCGGCCGACCCCGTTCCCTACCGCACGATCTCCTCTTTCGACCGTCCGCTGAACATCACCATCAGCGCCATGTACGACTTGCCATTCGGGCACAAGCGCCGGTGGCTGGCTGGCTCGCGTTGGCTGGACCAAGCGGTGGGAGGTTGGTCGATCCAGGGGCTCTATATCGGCCAGAGCGGTTCCCCTGTCGATTTCGGCAATATCATCTTCAACGGGGATATCAAGAACATCGTGCTGCCCAAGTCGCAGCGCACGGTCGACCGCTGGTTCAACATAGATGCCGGCTTTGAGCGGAGCACGGCCAAGCAGTTGGCCTCTAACATCCGGACCTTCCCGATGAGGCTGAGCGGGCTGCGTGCCGACGGCATGAACTGCGCCAATATCTCCCTGTTCAAGACGTTCAAGTTCACCGAGCGCGTGGGCTTCCAGCTTCGCGCCGAAGCTACCAACGCCTTCAATCATTCGATGTTCATCAGTTCGCCGTACACGTCGCCGACCAGCACACTCTTCGGTGCCATGCCCAGCTCGACGGTGCAGTCCAATTTGCCCCGCCGCGTCACGGTGGGCGCCAAGCTGAGCTGGTAGAGCGCGCTGCGCGTGAGTCTCATTACGGCAGCCGCTGTGTGGAACGCAACCGGCTGCCGAATGGGCAACTGTCAGGTTTCCACGGAGTTGTTGATCACTAGGGATCACTGCCAACAGAAGCGGCTCAAGCCTGGTGGCAGACGAGGCATCGTCCAATTCGGGTGAACGGACGGTGGAAGACGATCCAGCCCGTCCGTTCGCCGGCACGCCGTCTAGCCGCCCTGGTTGGCCACATTCGTCAGAAGGCTGGTGATCTTGCTGAAGATTGTGCTGATGCTGCCGGCAACACTGGGCATGGTCGCGCCGGCGGCAACAGCCACGAAACCCGCCATCAGAGCGTACTCGACGAGATCCTGGCCGCGCGTCTCCTTCCAGATTCTCAACTTGCAAATGAGTTTCATGTACTTCTCTTCTTCCTGCCCAGCAACATGTGTTGGCAGGTTAACACTACCACCGCCGCAACTCACTTGAAGTCAGAATAAGTTCTTAGATGCATCCCTAATTTCGCTCAGTACCTGACCGACTTGGCAGGATCTACCGGGAAAACCTTTGGGAGACCGAGGACAGCGTGGACTGAAATCCATCCGGCGAGACTGAACTACAGCAGAACCACGCCCTAAAGAAACTCCATCGAGTGTCGATCTACTCAGGGGGTGACACCCGGCTGCTGTTTCCGTCTCCTTTTCGGCAGCAGCATCCCAAAGCCGATGGCAGGGTGCCACGGCTCGGAGGAGGGGCGCCGCGCCTTGGGCAGCGCAGCGCCCCGCACTTTCCCGCCGGTGCTGGTCTGGCTAGAATCTGTTCCACAAGCTCGGTATGCCGCGTCCAATAGCCACAATCACCTTTTCCCGCGCCGCCGGCTAAAGAGTTTCCTTTGCTCGCCGATTTATCAATGGGGGCATTTACGATGAACAACACGGTTCTGTCGGCAATTCTGTTCCTTCTTGCGAACACGTGCTTGAGCCTGTACCTCTTGCGGCGCCAAAAACGAAAACTGGTAGAGGGTTGGACCTGTGCCGGAGCGCTTCCGATGCGCCCGCCGCAAACGGTGCCTTTCGGTGACCGGGAAGACTCCCCACTCAGCCTGTCTCGCCTGTTTCCGGACGTTTTCACGTCGCCGTCGAGGCCCGAGGATTCCTCCACGTCGTCTTCTGCATCCTCCCCGGAATCCAGGGCGAACGCTTCTGTCTGTGCCCAATAGAAACGCACGGAAGGCCCTGTGATTGCACGGGCGCTGTAGTTCGAGCAGCGCGCCGGGTTCCCACTCTACTTTCTAACCTATCGTCTTCGCACAGTACAATGTGATTCGAGCAAAACAGTAGGTTCAACAGGTCTTGAAGTGTGATAAATTTGCTACCGTCACCCTTGTGAGGACTGGCAGACGGGCCATCTCCCCTGGCAGTCCGGGGTGACAAACGGCGGCCGGTGCAAGAGCGTTCATTGAGGTTGCCGGCATACCTTAGGCACGGTGAACACGCCGGCCGCCGCATCGGGCCTTCAGGAGAAGCGGGGGACAGAACATTCATGCGCCGTTCAGCGTTTTCAGAACGAGTGCACAGACCTAAATCCCCAACTGGCGCACCTTGCCCTTTGTAGCCGCCGCACCCAGACTCTATGCGTGCCCCAACTGACAAAACAGCATCGCCACGGACTATTGTCGGCAGGTGAATCCGCGGGCGTGGCGCTCGCCCTGCTGTTCGCGGGCCTCGGCTTCAAACTCCAGGCGCGGGATAGACCCCAAGACCTGGCTAAGAATGCCGCATACTCGATTCACTGCGGTTGGCTCCTGTGGTCGGTGATTGGTTTTTGGCGAAACCTCAATCAACCTACCAGAGCCGCCGCCTCATGACTCAAACGCTAACTTGGACAAGCCTGACCCGGACCTTCAGCCCGCTTGACAGCATATTGATATAAGGTTATATTCAATTTCGACCCATGAAGCAGACGCTCGATAAGCAGCTGCCTATCCCGCTCTATCGTCAGCTTCAGTCGGTCATCCTGGAAGGCATCCAATCCGGTTACTGGCGGGCCTCGGACCGGATCCCCACTGAATCCGAGTTGGCCCGGACGTACGGTGTCAGCAAGATCACCGTCAAGCAGGCTTTGCACGAACTTGCGGCTTCCGGCTATGTGCGGCGCGAGCAAGGGCGAGGTACTTTCGTTGCCCGCACCCGGCTCGATCAGGGCCCACGAGAACTTACCAGCTTCACCGAGGAGATGCGGCGGCACGGGATTCAGGGTGGCGCGCGGGTGCTCGCTTCCAGTGTCATCACAGCGGATGGCCGCCTCGCGGAAGTGCTGTCGATACCAACTGGAGCCAGTGTGTTCGCGCTGAAGCGCTTGCGTCTCGGCGACGGGGCTCCTATCGGCATCCAGTCAGCGCACATTCCCCTTGACCTGGCGCCCGGACTCCCTCAGGAGCCGATGGAACATGCCTCCCTGTACGAGACACTGTGGGAGAAATACGGACTGGAACCGGCGCGCGCCCGCGAAACGCACTCGGCGGTAGTGGTCGCCGGCGAGGAGGCTGAACTGCTGGATGTGCCTTCCGGGTCGCCAGCTCTCGCATCTGAGCGCATCTCCTACCTTGAACACGGCCGGCCCTTGGAATTCGTGAAAGCGATTCTCCGCGCGGACCGTTACCGGATCGTCCTCAACCTCGCAAGGGAGCCTCGTGCTCTATGAGTACGGTCATCGCGGTGGATCTGGGCGGAACCAAGACGGCCATGGCGGAGGTCGATGAACGCGGCGCCGTCGCGCGGAAGATCAAAGAGCCAGCCGAACGCAGGCCGGAGGTCACCGTTGATCGAATTGCCCAAGCGGTGGAGAGGCGAGGCGCCGCGGCGGCGGGGATTGTTCTTCCGGGAATTTACGATCAAAAGACGGGAATGGCGTGGGCGCCGAACCTGTGGGGGCGGGAGCAAGTGCCGTTGCGGGAAATGCTGGAGGCCAGGCTTTCTTCGATTCGGGTGGTCGTCGAAAGTGACCGGTCCGGCTATGTGCTTGGCGAGCAGTGGCTGGGAGCCGCTCGTGGGCTGAGGGATGTTGTGTTTGTTGCTGTTGGAACGGGGATAGGGGTCGGCATCATCACTGGAGGGCGGCTGATCAGCGGCGCGCACGGGATAGCCGGCGCGGCGGGTTGGTTCGCCTTGGACCCGCGGTGGCGGCATGACTATGCCGCCACCGGATGCTGGGAAGCGGAGTCCGCCGGGCCCGCAGTAGCGCGCCGCGCGGGGGCGGCGAATGCGCAAGAAGCGGCACGCGCGGCTCGCCAGGGCGACAAGGCGGCCCGCGAAGCGTTCGACCACGCCGCGGACTACCTCGCCATGGGGATTGCCAACCTGATCAGCCTGCTCAATCCCGAGATGGTCGTTCTCGGCGGCGGCCTGATGCAAGTGGCGGACCTCGTGATCGACCGCATTCGCGAAGGCGTTCCGCGCTGGGCCCAGCCCATCGCGGCCGGCAAGACTCCCATCGAACTCACCACTCTCGGCGAGGACGCCGGACTGCTTGGAGCGGCCAGACTGGCTTTCCTTCATGCCGGAATTCACAAGGAGTAATCAACTATGTCTGCAAGCAGATACTACGAAGCGATCAGCGGCGTGCTCGCCACGATCGGCACGCAGGAAGCGGGCGGGATCGAGGCAGCGGGCAAGCTGTTCGCCGAAGCCATCGGCGCGGGCAAGCGCGTATACCTGTTCGGCAGCGGCCATTCCGTCATTCCCGTCCTCGATATCTTTCCGCGTTACGGCAGTTACATCGGCTTTTATCCGCTTTGCGATCCCCGCCTGATGTGGCACAACGTCATCGGTCCCGGAGGGGCGCGCGAATTGCTCTGGCTGGAGCGGCAGGAAGGATACATCCAGCAGTTCCTGCGAAGCTATTCGATGGAGCCGGGCGACTGCATGCTGGTGTTCTCGCATGGCGGCCTGAACGCGGCTCCCGTCGAGGCGGCGCTGTATGCCAAGCAGCGCGGCCTGAAAGTAGTGACGGTCTCTTCGCACGCCAATAGCCGGATCGCGAAAGTGACGCATTCGAGTGGCAAGCAACTCCCCGACATCGCGGACGTGGCCATCGACAACTGCGTGCCCGCCGAGGATTCGCTGGTTGATATCGGGCAGCGAGAGAAGGTGGCGGCGGGTTCAACGATGGCCGTCGTGTTCATCGCCATGTCGCTAGTGGCCGAAACCGCGTCCCAGTTGGCGGCGCAGGGAATCAAATTGCCGATCTTCGTATCGCCGAACGTGGAGGGCGTCGCTCCCAACCACAACTTGAGCGTGTTCGATGCGTATGCGGAAAAGTGGTACGAGCGCGGGCCGCGCCCCGCGTCCGGGTCCGGTAAGTAGCCGCCTGCTATGAACGCGTGCGCCGGTGCGAACCGTGGCAAGCTGAGCGGGGCGGCCTATGCCGGGATGTTCGTCTTCGGCATTGTCATGGCACTGGTCGGGGCTGCGCTGCCCGCACTCGCCAAGCAGTTTCAGGTAGGAGTGGCCGATGTGGGGGCCCTCCTGCTGGCGATGAACCTCACCATGCTCGTTTGCAGTTTGTGGATCGGCGTGGCGATAGACCATTTCGGGACCAAGCCGCCGTTGGTGATCGGTCCTCTGCTGGTCGCTTCGGCGCTGGTCCTCATCGCGAATGCCACCCGGTTCGCACACATGATTCCCGCTGTCGTTTTGCTGGGTGCCGGTGGCAGCGCGCTGAATACGGCGACCAACAACCTGGTGGCCGACCTTTACGAAGATCCCGGGCGGAAGGGTGCCGCGTTGAACATGCTCGGCGTATTCTGCGGGATTGGCGCGCTGTTCCTGCCACTCTGCCTGGGCGCCTTGCTGACCGCCGTGGGGATCCAGTGGTTGTTGATCGCCGCTGCCGCCCTTGGCGTGCTCACCGCCGTGTTCGCGGCGTCTCCCAGCTATCCCGTACCCAAGCAGCAGAATCGGCTACCAATAGCGGACATGCCGCGTTTTCTGCGATCGCCCCTCGTCCTCCTCATGGCGGGACTGCTGTTCTTTCAGTCCGGCGTGGAGTTCATAATGGGCGGTTACGTCTCGGTCTACCTTACGCGCGGCTTCGGCATGAGCATTCCCGCGGCGTCGTGGGTGCTCGCCGGCTATTGGGCTGCTATCCTGGTTGCCCGCCTGATGTGGAGCCGTGTCCTGACCGGCGCCAGACCGGTTCACGTCGTCATCGGGTGCGCGCTGATGGCCGCGGCTGCCGCCGCATTCACGGCGGTCGCTCCCCATCCGGCGCTTGCGGGAGTGGGGATCTGTCTGACGGGCCTGGCTCTGTCGGGTATCTTCCCCACCACACTGGGCGTCGCGGGAGCCGCTTTCCAGGACCATTCGGGAACCGTATTCGGCATCCTGTTCACAGGCGCGCTGACGGGCGGCACGCTGTTGCCCTGGCTGGCGGGCCGCATCGCCGCATTGGCGGGCTTGGGATGGGTATTCGGCGTGGTGGCGCTGGCATTCGTATCCATCGCCATCCTGGGCGCCGCGATGCGGAAGACTCAGATTTGACAGCCTGCTATGACGCCGTCCGGCAATCCCATTACAGCGTCGCTTTGCCCTGCCGTGCGCGCATCCAGAGCAGGAATGCGACAAACGCACCCGCGGCCGACATCCCCACCAGCATCAGGAGAATGGGCAGCAGACGGCTGCCGGAGGCCTTGTACATCCAGCCGATGATCTGTTCCTGAAAAATCGGACCGATCGATCCCATTCCGTTGATGATCCCGGCGGCGGCCAATGCCCCTCGCTTGGAGCCTACGTCGATAGCGCCCACGCCGGACAGAAGGGCATCGGGTCCGAACAGCATCAGGCCCGCCAGCCCCATGGAAATGGTGAAGAAGAGCACGCTGGTGGCGCCGAGCGTGGCCATCATGACGAAAGACAGCGTCATCATCACCAGCATCGCGAAAGACAGGAACGCCCGGCGCCCGCCGAAGAAGCGGTCCGAAGCCCAGCCGCTCGCCATCACGCCCACCAATCCGCAGAGTTCGAAGACCGTGGAGAGGTAGCCCGCGCGATCGCCGGCCAGTCCGAAATTCTGGCGCAGGAAGAACGGCGCCCAGCTCCACAGTGCGTAACGGAGGAACTTGATGGCGAAATAGATCGCGCCCATGACGGCGATGTTGATCACCACGCCGCGCGACCAGCCCAGGCTCTCGTCTTTGTTCCCCTCCGCCGCCGGAGCTTCGGATGGTTCGGTTTCGTCAGTGAGCGGCTTCAGCCCCGCTTTTTCAGGCCGGTTCGGATGCAGGAACACGACGATCGCCCACACTCCCAGCAACACCACCGCCGAACCGAAGTACGACCAGCGCCAACCCGCCTTTCCGAGCATATAGGCCGCGAACCACGTCGCCACGAGCGAACCCACCTGGTAGCAGGTGGACCACACTCCGAGCACGCTGCCCCGCTGCCGCCGCCGGAACCAGTAGGCCAGGCTCCCGATGCACCCTGGCCAGCCCGTGCCCTGCGCCATGCCGTTCACGGCCAGGAAGAGCATCACGGTCCAAAAGCTGTTAGTAGCCCCGAAAACGAAGTTGCTCGTAATGGAGATAGCCATCCCGACCACGAGCAGCAGCTTGGGACCCAGCTTGCGGCCGAAGTAGGCACTGGAGAACTGTCCTACCGCATAGGCGGCCAGGTAAGCCGTTCCCAGGTGCGCCAACTGCATGGTGGAGAAACCGAGCGCGTTGCTCATGTCCGCCTTCACCACGTAAAACGGCTTGCGGCAAAAGTAATAGCCCGCGTAAGAGAGCCAGGTGGCGACAAAGATACGGATTTGCCAGGGGCGGTAGGCGCGGTCGAGAAGCTGCTCTGGCGTCATCGTCGGCGAGGGCATTTTTGGAATTGTCGCACTATTACTGCGGCGGCTGTGCGACCAGTCCCGCCTGCGCCAGGCTGATGTAGGGCAGCGCGACGCTGGCGACGTAGAGGGGGTTGTTGCGCTTGCCCGTGTCCGGATTGACCCATTCCCAGGCCTGGCTCATGCCGTCGGGACGCATATGCCCGCGCAGGAAGCCAACGAATTCGCGCGCCATTGCGCGGGCCGCGGATGGATTCGTTTGTTGCACCGCGGCGATGTACCAACCCGTAGGAGTGCTCCAGTAACCGCCGTTTTGGTACGTCTCCGGTTGGGCGGCGCACTTCTGCCAGAGTCCATGGTTGGTGACATCGTCGGTAAGGACGTGCCGCACCAGGCCGTCCCGCACGGCAGTCCTGGCGCGGTACGCGTTCGCCAGTGCGCAGGAAGCATTCCGCGCCGCCGAGCCGTTCACCGCGCCGCTCCAGACGGCGAAGGCGGTTCCCCACACATCCGGCTGGTCGCCCACTTCCGTGGCCGACCGCAGCCATCCATCGCCGCGCCGGAATGTATTCGTAATGGCCTTGCGCAGCCGCCGCGCTTCGCCATCATAACGGCGCGCCTTAATCTGGTCGCCCGTGGCGGCAAACAGTTCGGCGAGTTGTTTTGCGGCGTTATGCTTCAGCACGGAGGGAAACAGCAATTTGCCGCTCTTGAAGACCGTGTCGCCGAAGCCCCAGTCCTTGGCGTTTTCCGTTTCGACATCGCCGGCAATCACCAGCCCGCTGGCTTCATCGCTCCGCGCCACGGCGTAGACGCGCTCGCACAATTCAGCGAGTCCCAGTTCGCCGCCTGCAATCCCCACCTTCGAGCGGAACAAAGCAGTGGAGCGGGTGAGCTTCCAGTGCTCGTACACGGCGGTGATGAAGTAGAAATGGTCGTCGAGCGGTGGGTACTTTCCGTACGGTTTCCCGCCTTGCTTGGTGCCGCTGTTGTAGGTGCCGGGATAGAACGTGGCGCGGCCGTCGAAATTGATGTGGTCGGCGACAGCGTAAGCCGGGACCACGGCGCCGGGATGCACGTCCCACCTCTCGTTCCGTATGGTCGAAGCCATCAGGCGTATCCAGCCTTCGACTTCTTCCGGGGGCACGAAGTCCGCGCCCAGCATCATGACCGCATCGCGGACCCAAAAAGCCGGATAACCCATGTTGCCGCCCGGCACGTGCACAGCGTAGGGTGTCGCATTGCGCCACTTGCCGGAGGATGCGCCCGCGGCGAGGTGCGCCGAAGCGACGATCTTCCGCGCCTGCTCATGCAGGAAGGCTGTGTCTTCGGGGGAGAGAACCGGCTCGGCGGCAACCGCTGCCAAGGCATAGAGGAGGACGGCTATGAGTCGCATCAGCTTCGGGAATAGACGAACGCCTCACCGTACTTCAATTCGCGGTACTCGACCCCTGGGGCCGCCACGCGCAGCGCCGCTCCGAATTGCTTTGGGTCGATGGCGTTGTCCGCGAACATGTCGTAATGCGACGGGATGGCTACCTTCGGCCGGATCTTCTTGGCTAACTCCGCCGCTTCCCACGCCGAGAGATTGTTGAAGCCGCCGTTGATCACGGCGATCATCACGTCCGGCGCGAACTTGGCGGCGGAAGCCAGCAGAGGAGAGTCGTCCGTATCTCCGGTGATGTAAACCTTGGGCCCTTCACCGAATTCCAGCACGAAGCCCATGTGGTTCAGGTCGCTCGCGTCGGTGGGCAGCGCCCAGGTGCCGCGCAGGGTGATGTCGCAGTGGTGGATCTCACAGTCGGGCCACGAAGGATGAATGCGCTGGGCTGAGATGCCCAGTTGAAGGAACACTTCGCAAGACGGATGCGGGCCCACGAACAGCGCGGTCTTCTTGCACCCCAGGGCGCGGATGGTCTCGGGATCGGTGTGGTCCTGGTGGTTGTGCGTACAGGCGAAGACATCCACGTCGAGCTCTTCCGGCCGGATCATGACCGGCACCTGGCGACGCAAGTCGATCGTTTGGGCCTCAGCGATCGCCGCGCAGCTATCGGTCAGGTAGAGATCCACGCCGACGACTGTGCCGCCGGGCGACTTGAAAATGTAGCCGCTCTGGCCGAGCCACCATATGGCCACGGCCCCGGTTGGGACCGACGCCTCCCGGATCTCGTTCATTAGCGCCATAGCGCACTCCTTACATGATGGCCGTGGGCGGCGCAGGCTCGTCTGGACTTCCCGCGTTCGCCAAGGGCACTTTGACCATCACGAAGCCGACGAGCGCCAGCACTGCCAGTCCGGCCAGGAACGAAGGCTCCTTGAAGATCTCCGGCAGAGGCCACGCGAAGAAGCGGAACGTGGCCACCACCAATCCCATCAAAGCTTCGCCCGCGATGAGTCCCGATGCCGTCAGCACGCCTGCGTTCTCGATGCGCGCCTTCTGTGCATCGTTGAACTGGCCGCGGTCGCGCAGGGTGTCCGTGATCCAGCGGATCACGCCGCCCAGGAAAATGGCGAAAGTGGTTTCAAGCGGCAGGTACATGCCTACAGAGAACAGCATGGGGCTTTTCACCTTCACCAGAATGAGCGTGAAACCCATCAAAATGCCGACGACCACCAGCGGCCAGGGCATGTCGCCGCCCACGATGCCTTGCGCGAGCGACGCCATCAGGCCCGCTTGCGGCGCCGACAATTGACGGTCGCCGAAGCCCACGCCGCCGGCCTTGATGTTGCCTTCGTGCAGCACTAGCAGCGGGAAATAGAGCAGAGCGCTGGCGAACAATACGCCCAGGAAATCGCCGATCTGCATGCTGCGCGGCGTGCCGCCGAGAATATGTCCGACTTTCAGGTCCTGGAGCATCTCGCCGGCCACGGCCGACGACACGCAGACCACGGCGGCGACGCCCAACACGGCGGCCACGCCGCTTGGTCCGGACACGCCGATGGTCACCATCAACAGCGCCGATACGATCAAAGTGGAAAGCGTGAGACCCGAGATCGGGTTGTTCGACGAACCGATCATGCCCACCAGGTTGCCCGACACCGCGGCGAAGAAGAATCCCAGAACAATCATGACGATGGCCGCGGCCGTGCCGCCGCCGATCGAGCCGGCGAAATACGAATAGAGCGCGACCATGCAGATCAGCGTCGCGCCCAGCCCCAGGAACACGGTCCTGGCACCCAGGTCGCGGTCCCTGCGGCTCGTGGCCTGTGCCTGCCCGCTGGCTTTCTTGAGATCGCTCACGGCTCGCTTGATGCCGATGGCCAGGCTGTTACGCATGTTGAAGAGCGTGTAGCACGCGCCCACCAGCATGCCGCCCACGGCGATGGGACGCACGATGAAACGCCATACTGCCGACGTCATCTCACCCCAGGATTCGGCGGGCGCGTCCGCCGGCAGGAACGCTCTCAATTGGGGCCCCAGGAAGTAGATGAGCAGCGGAACCATCAGGCCCCAGGCCAGCACGCCGCCCGAGAAGTTCAGGGCTGCCAGGCGCGGCCCGATGATGTAGCCGACGCCGAGATACGCCGGGCTGATAGCAGGCGCCGATACCGATGTCACGCCGCCCACGTTTACGGCATCGGGATTGGCGCCCGAGCCGAGTTTTACCGTGCTCTTGCCCATCTCGCCGATGTTGAGGAAGAACTCCTTCGATGCGGCGAAGAGTTTGGCCACGCCGAGGAAGTAAATGCCGGCGCCAAATGCCATGTTGAGGAAGAGGATCTTCGCCGCGCCGCTGCCGCGCTGTCCGGCCTTGTGAATCTCGCTCGCCGCCACGCTCTCGGGGAAGGGAAGCTCGCGATCTTCCACCATGACGCGGCGCAGCAATGTGACGAACAGGATGCCCAGAACGCCGCCCACCAGCATCAGCGCCGCGGACTTCCAGTAAGCGTGCTCGAAATCGAATGATGGCCAGGATTTCGCCATCACGAACGCCGGAATCGTAAATATGGCGCCGGCCGCGACCGACTCCCCGATGCTCCCCACCGTTCGGGCGATATTCTCCTCGAGGATGGACCCTTTGCGCAGGCGCAGGACCGCCATGGCGATCACTGCCGCCGGATACGTGGCGGCGATGGTCATGCCGGCGCGCAAGCCCAGATAGGCATTGGCGGCGCCGAGCACCACGGTCAGGACCAGGCCCAGCAAAACCGCGCGGAACGTGAACTCGCGCATGGGCATATCTTCTGGAACATAGGGACGGAAATCTTTGTCACTCATCGGGTAGATCTCTTTTTAGCGCTGGGGTGCTTGAGGCACTATCATACCAGCCGCGCGCGGACTTTCTCGCTCAGCAGTTTGCCATCGACCGTCTTGCCGGCCAGCGCGGCCTGCGCGGCCTTCATCACCACTCCCATCTTCTTGAGCGACGTGATACCGGTTTCCGCCAGCGCCTTGGCGATGGCCGCTTCCATTTCCTCTTCGGTGGGAGCCGCGGGCAGATAGCTCTCGGTCAGTTTCAGCTCGGCTTCTTCCTTTTCGGCCAGGTCCACGCGGCCGCCCTTGCGGAACTGTTCGGCGGCTTCGACGCGCTGCTTGGCCAGGGTCTTGAGAATCTGGATTTCAGCGGCGGTGTCCAACGGCTTCATGGAGTCGATTTCGTGCTGCCGCAGGGCTGCCTTGATGTTTCGCAGGGCGTTCAGACGGGCTTCGTCCTTGCTTTTCATGGCCGCGACCATTTCGGTTTGGATGCGTTGGAGCAATGGCATGACGCTTGTCATTCTAATGTATTAGAATCGAACATGCACATCCGTAAGCAGCGTCTTCTGACGCCGGGTCCTACCCCTTTGTACCCGCCTGCGTTACAGGCGATGATGGGTTCCGACATCCACCACAGAACAGAAGATTTTCGGGTCGTTTATCGCAATGTCATTGCCGACCTGAAGCTGGTATTGGGAACGTCCTACGACGTATTGCCGTTTGTCGCTTCCGGTACCGGAGCCATGGAAGCCGCCGTCTCGAACCTGTTTTCGCGCGGCGACAAAGTGGTGGTTTGTTCGGCCGGCAAGTTCGGCGAGCGCTGGGCGGAGATGACCGCCGCTTTCGGTCTGGACGTTACGGTCCTGAAGGCCGAGTATGGCGACGCCGTGAAGCCCGAGCAGGTCGCGGCCGCGCTTGCCGCGGATGCTTCGGTAAAAGGCGTATTTGTGCAGGCCTCGGAGACCTCCACCGGCGCCGCGCACGACATTGAGAAGATGGGCAAGATCGTCGCCGGGACCGGCGCCATCCTGGTGATCGACGCCATCACGGGCTTGGGTACCATGCCGCTCGACATTGAGGGCTGGGGCTTGGACGTGGTCGTCGGCGGTTCTCAGAAAGCGTTCATGATCCCGCCGGGGTACGCGTTCCTGACCGTAAGCCCCAAGGCCTGGAAGATGGCCGAAACCGCCACACTGCCGCACTATTACTTCGATCTGAAAAAAGAGAAGAAGAACGCCGACAAAGGCGAATCCAGTTACACGCCGAATACTTCCCTGTTACTGGCCTTCGGCGTCGCACTTACTTACATTAAGTCTCTGGGCA
The DNA here is from genome assembly GCA_021372245.1 of Terriglobales bacterium. Lineage (GTDB taxonomy): Bacteria > Acidobacteriota > Terriglobia > Bryobacterales > Bryobacteraceae > JAJFUV01. Next base: position 8,458 of record JAJFUV010000098.1, on the reverse strand, counting down.
TGGACAAGTTGATCGACAACGCGCAGTTGTTGGCCCGCGCCACACGCGCCGCGGCTGCCGCCCTGGGCCTGGAACTGTTCGCGCCTGGCTCTCCGGCCTCGTCGGTGACGGCGATCAAGCCGCCGGCCGGCATGGATTCCGGCGTGATCGTCAAGGCCTTCAAGACCAGGTTCGGCTCCATCATCGCCAACGGGCAGGGCTCGATGAAAGGCAAGATCTTCCGGATCGCGCACCTGGGCTACTTCGACTTCGCGGACCTGTTCGCCGTCATCGGCGAGCTTGAAATCATACTGGCCGCCAACGGCGTTCCGGTTGAGTTCGGCAAGGGTGTCGCCACGGTACAGAAAGTCTACATGGAAGCCGCCGCGCAGGCGGAAAAGGCGTGAGGTGGGCATGAAAATACTGGTAGCCGAACCTGTCGCCAAAGCCGGCATCGAGCTCTTGCAGGCTCAGCCCGATTGGAAAGTGGTGGTTTCGAATTCGAAGGAGTATCAGCAGCACCTGTCTGATACCGAGGCGCTGCTGGTGCGGAGCGCCGTGAAGGTGACGCGCGAGGTCCTTGAACAAGCGCCCAAACTGAGGGTGATCGGCCGCGCCGGCGTCGGTGTGGACAACGTGGACCTGGCCGCCGCCACCGCCGCCGGGGTGCTGGTGATGAACACGCCGGGCGGTAACGCCGTTTCTGTGGCGGAACATACCCTCGCGCTCATGCTCGCCATGGCGCGGTCGGTGCCGCAAGCCAGCAGCTCCACCAAGAGCGGCAAGTGGGAAAAGAAGAAGTTCATGGGCAACGAGCTGCGCGGCAAAACGCTCGGCGTCGTGGGCCTGGGCTGCATCGGGCAGGAAGTGGTGAAGCGCGCGCGTGCCTTCGAGATGCGCGTGATCGCCAGCGACCCTTACGTGAACCCGCAGACTGCCAAGGATCTGGACGTCTCTCTGGTGGACCTCAACGAGTTGTACGCCGCCAGCGACTACATCACCCTTCACGTGGCCGCGACGCCGGAAACCATTCGCATGCTGTCGGCCGCCGCCTTCGCCAAGATGAAGCACGGCGTGCACATCGTGAATTGCGCCCGAGGCGAACTGATTGACGAGGCTGCGTTGAAAGCCGCCATCGAGAGCGGCCAGGTGGCCGGCGCCGCGCTTGACGTGTACAAGCCGGAGCCGCCGGCGCCCGGTTATCCGCTGTTCACGCTCGATCAGGTCATCGCCACGCCGCATATCGCCGGGGCGACCGAGGAAGCGCAGGAGATCGTCGGCGTACGCATCGTCGAGCAGATGATCGAGTACCTGAAGAACGGCATTGCCATCAATGCCGTGAACATGCCCGCGCTCTCGCCAGATCAGTATCGCGCCATCCGGCCGTACGTGGAGTTGGCGGAAAGGCTGGGCAGCTTCTTGGCGCAAATAGCCTCAGGCAACCCGAGGGCCGTGCGCCTGGTCTATGTCGGCAAGATCAGCGAAGCCAATACACAGCTGATCCGCAACGCCGGAATAGCCGGCCTGCTGAACCGCTGGCTCTCGCGCCGGGCCAACGTGGTGAACGCCATGCAGATTGCTTCGGCGCGCGGCCTGGACGTTGCCGAGCATCACGAAAAACGCACGAGCCACACGGACTCCATCCGGCTGACGCTCGAAACCGACCAGGGTGTGTTCACGGTGGAAGGCGCGGTGGTGCTCGACAAGCCGCGGTTGATGCAGGTGGGCGGCATCTACTGTGAAGTGCCGCTGGCAGGCAACCTGGTCTATACGCGCAACGCCGACGTGCCCGGCGTCATCGGACACGTGGGCACCGTGCTCGGCCGCAATAACATCAACATCGCCAACTTCTCGCTCGGCCGGCGCGATCAGCCCGCCGTCCCCGGCGAACCTCTGGACGCGCTAGCCGTCGTGCAGGTGGACAGCGTGGTACCGGAAGACGTTCTTGTGCAGTTGAAGCAGAATCCGGCAGTGCGCGTGGCCCGCGCCGTCGCGCTCGACTGACAACGCGTTTACGGACCCAGCAGGCTTGCCGCGTGCCGGTCCACCAACCATAGCAACGATCCGTGCGCCGGCCGGATCATCTGCGCGGGCAGAAGATCCGGCTGGCGAGGTCCCTGTAACACCGCCTTCAACGCCGATGCTTTGTCTTCTCCCAGCACCAGGAAAAACACGTGGCTGGCGTTGTTCAGCACAGGCGCCGTCATTGTGATCCGTTCCGTCTCCAGCCGTTCGACCCAGTTGGACACAACCATCCGGCGCTCTTCGTGCAGTGCGCCTGAGTCTGGAAACAGGGAAGCGGTATGGCCATCCGCGCCCATCCCCAGCAGAGCCAGGTCGAAGCGGGGAAATTGCCCGTCTCCGAGCTTGAAGAAATCCCGTAACACCCCGTTGTACTCAAGCGCCGCGCGGCCCGCGTCCGGCTGTTCAGCGGGAATGCGGTGAATGTTGCCCGGTGGAACCGTCACTTTACAGAGCATGGTTTCCCACGCCATGCGGAAGTTGCTTTCCTGGTCGTCCGGCGGCACGTGGCGTTCATCGCTCCAGAAGAAATGAGCCGTGGCCCACGGGATCCGGACCTTCCACTCCGGATCGTTCCCCAGAAGCGAGTACAGCCGCCGCGGCGTTGAGCCTCCCGACAGACAGACGGTGAACAAACCTTTGCTGCAGACGGCCTCCTCCGCGAGTCGCAGGAACTCGCCGGCAGCCGCTTTGAACAACTCCCCGGCTTCCGCGAAGGTTCGAAGTTCCATAGCCCGGTCTATCTGGAGATGCCGGCTTCGGGCGCATTCAACCGGATGGTCCAGTCGACCAAAGCGTGCAGCAGTTTCCGGATGCGCTCCTTCGTCGATTCGTCGGTGAGCACGCCGTGTTCGTCGAAGCCGCGTTGCGCATTGGCAATCAGAACTTCCGGACGATTGAGCACGCGCATGTTCAGGGTAATGAGCACCTGACGCAACTGGTCTTGGGCGCGGGCCGTTCCAAAGCTACCGATGCTCGCCCCCATCATTGCCGCCGGCTTGCTATCCCAAGCGCTATCGCCATAGGGACGTGAAACCCAGTCGATCGCGTTCTTCAGGACTCCCGGGATCGAGTGGTTGTATTCGGGGGTGGCGAAAAGAATGGCATCCGCGGAACGGACTCGCGCCTTGAGTTCCGCAACGGCAGGCGGAGGGGGCGACTCCCTATCCTGGTCAAACAGCGGAATCTCGTTGAGTTCAAAGGTGTCGAGTCTCACGCCTTGGGGAACAAGGCCTTGTGCGGCACGCAACGCCGCGCGGTTGTAAGAGCCAGCGCGGAGACTGCCTGCAATGCCCATAATAATGATCGGCGGGTTCATGAGAGCTCCCTTCTCAAAGTGAAATCGTTCTCCTGCCGGCGTCCTGCCTCTGACCAAGTTCTTCTGTAACGTACTTTTCAGGTGTGGTGCGCAAACCAGATCGTCCGGCACACTGTCAGGCGAGCGCCCTCCATTGGTGCCCATCGCGTCTCAGCAGTTCGTGAGCCGCTTCCGGACCGTCCGTGCCCGCAGCGTAGAAATGCAGGTCACCGGCACCCTGCGCCCACGCCTTCAGAACCGGATCGATGATGCTCCAACTGTTCTCGATCATATCGCCTCGTTTGAAGAGACTCGCGTCGCCGATCATCGCGTCGAACAGGAGGGTTTCATAGCCCGTTCGATTCTTATAGCCGAAAAAATCCCGGTTGCAGAAGCGCATGGCCACCGGCTTTACGGTCACCTCGGTGCCGGGCACCTTCGCCTGAAACTCCAGCGAGATGCTTTCCTCGGGCTGGATGCTGATCACAAGCCGGTTGGCTTGCGGCAGGGTGGATGAGGCCCCACGAAACAGCGCCAGTGGCGCCTTCCGGAACTCGATCACAACCTCCGTCTTGCGGATCGGGAGCCGCTTTCCGGTGCGGAGATAGAACGGCACGCCCACCCACCGCCAGTTGTCCACGGCCAACTTCATGGCAACGTAGGTTTCCGTGCGTGAATCCGGCGCCACGCGCCTCTCTTCGCGATATCCGGGTACCGGGGAGCCACCCTCGTTTCCTGCTCCGTACTGCGCGCGCACGGTGCACATGCCGCAGTCCCGCGCGCCAAGCGGCGGCACGGCGGCTAGCACCTTCACCTGCTCACCGCGCAGGGCCGTGGCCGAAAAGGCGCTGGGCGGTTCCATGGCCGTCAAGGCCAAAACTTGCAGCAGGTGATTGGGGACCATGTCTCGCAGCGCGCCCGTGTGGTCGTAATAACCGCCGCGGGTCTCCACCCCGAGCGTCTCCGCGACCGTGATCTGCACGTGGTCGATGTAGCGCCGATTCCATATGGGCTCGAAAATCCCGTTGGCGAATCGCAAGACCAGGATGTTCAGCACCGTCTCCTTGCCCAGGTAGTGATCGATGCGATAGATCTGCTCCTCTTCGGCAACTCTTGTGAGGTCGCGGTTCAATTGCCGCGCCGACTCCAGATCGTGTCCGAAAGGCTTTTCCACCACGACGCGACGCCATTGTCCGTTCTCCTGGCCGAGAAGTCCCACTTGGCCCAGATGCTGGACCACATCGAGGAAGAACTCCGGGGCCGTCGCCAGGTAGAACAAGTAATTCCCACCGGTGGCGCGCGCCTGATCTATCTCGCGCAGTTTCGCCGCGAGCTGCTCGTATCCGGCGGGGTTCGTGAAGTCTGACCGCACGAAGCTCAACCGGGACACAATCCATTCGATAGCCGCCGTGTCAGCGGACAATTCGCCGCTTGCCTCGCGGAGATTCCGGCGCATTTGTTCCCGAAGTTGCTCCTCGCTCACATCGGTTCGGCCGAATCCCACGACGGCGAACTGCTCGGGCAGCAAACCTTCCTGAAACAGGTTGTAGAGAGCGGGGAAGAGAAGGCGTTTCGCCAGATCGCCTCCCACGCCGAAGATCACCAGGACGCCGGGGCCCGCATGCTGAGGCTTCTGGTTCATTTCGTCTGCACCCTAGCACTCGTCTTTCGAATTGCATCCAGCAGTTCCCGGAAGGACGCAGCGAACAGTGCCACCCCCTCGGTGAGCAGTCTATCGGTGACCTCGTCGAACCGGATGCCGAGCGCTTCCAGGTCTTTCAATACCTGAGCGGCGCCGGAGAGGTCCTCCTCCAGGGATGCGCGCAGACGGCCATGCTCCCGGAAAGCCGCCGCCGTGGATGGCGGCACCGTGTTGACCGTGTCCGCGCCGATCAGTTCCTCCACGTAAAGGACATCCCTGTAAGCGGGATTCTTGGCGCTGGTGCTGGCCCACAGCAGCCTTTGCGGATGCGCCCCCGCGGCCCGCAGCGCATCCCAGCGCGGACCCGCGTAGATCTGCCGGAAGTAGCGGTACGCGAGCTTCGCGTTGGCGATGGCCGCCTTTCCGAGCAGCGCTTCCAGTCTGGGGCGTTCACTCGCGGGAGCCGAATTCAACCGCTCTCCAAGAAGCTTATCCACCGCTGTGTCAATCCGGCTTACAAAGAAGCTGGCCACGCTCGCGACGCGGCTTACGTCCTCGCCCCGGCGCAATCTGGTCTCAAGGGCGCGCAGATAGGTCTCGGCGGTCTTCTCGTAGGTCTTTTGGGAGAACAGCAGCGTGATATTCACGTTGATGCCCTCCGTCAGAAGTGTTTCGACGGCGGGAAGTCCTTCCGGCGTGCCGGGAACCTTGATCATCAGGTTCGGGCGCGCGACGGCCCGCCAGAGCTTACGCGCCTCGACGATGGTGCCCTCTGTGTCGTGGGCCAGCAGGGGTGATACTTCCAGGCTGACGTATCCGTCGGCCTTGTTTGTCCGGTCGTAAACCGGCTTCAACATGTCCGCCGCCTGGCGGATGTCGCGCCCGGCCAGGCGTTCAAACATCGCCTTGGCGTCCTGCTCGGAATCACAGGACCCGGACGCTAACTCCTCCGCGTAGTCCGTGCTCTCCGCAATAGCCTTTTCGAAGATGGATGGGTTGGAGGTCACTCCGGACAGGCCATCCTTCTCGATCATCTGTTGGAATTCGCCGCCTTCCAGAAAGCTACGGCGAATGAAATCGAGCCAGAACGACTGGCCGTGGCTCGCCAGCGCCGCCAGGGCGTTCATCGTTCAGCCTCCCACTTGCTGCTTAGATTTCGCATCTTCCCTCCCCAGGTGACTAATCCCATCTTATCCCAGGGCTTCCGCTCCACTTCTTGTCGAACATCCAATTCATGTGTCGTAAAGAGAGTTTAAGACTTCAATACGTCTATGGCGATGGTCTCGCGCAAGAAACGGGAGCGGCGCCGGAATCGGTGGATCGCTGCCGGCGAGGTTGTGCATGTCCCGGAGAATGCGTTCCACGATCGCCTGACCAGCATCCCGGACCAGCACAACGTCAACCGCCGGACCGAATACCTTTGCCGGAAGCTCTACAAAAGAAGCCAGCACGCCCGGCCGGGCTTGGCGCACGGCCGCCTCTCTATCGCCGGCGTCCCCACCGCCTTCAGCCGGTTCCCCCACTGGTCGTAATCGTTGTCCTCGCACCACGCGCTCGTCGCGTCCGGACACGCCGGCTCGCTGCGATCCGACTTGTACTCCGCCGCCTGGTCCAACCGGTTCGCAAAATCGTAGCTGTACACCGGCGTCAGCGTGGTCATCCCCGGCACCGTCAACACCTGCTTGCGCACGTTCCCCGTGTTGTTGGTCGTCCCGTAGTGATTCACCTGTGTCCACAACGAAGCCAGGCTCCGCTGCGTCGTCTGCAGCCGGTTGTTGTACTGCGTCGCCTCGGTCAGGCCGTTGCCCAACGTCATCTGCGTCAACAGGCCGTAGCTCCCGTACTGCATCCCGCTCGCGTAGGCCTCCGCCGCCGGTACCGTCGCGTTGTTCACGCAGTCCGCCACCGATTTCGTGCCGCTCACCCACAGCGGCCGCAACTGCGCGTCCACGCACGTCACTACGGTCCGCTGGCTCGGCAGCGGATACACCACCGACGCCTGCACGTCGCTCGCATAGTAGCTGTAGGTGAATGCCTTGTCGTCCAGCCCGCTCGTATGCTGCACGCTCCTGCTCACGCGCCCCGCCAGATCGTGCTCATAGTCGGTGCCGCTTGCGCTCGTCCAGACGCTCGTTAACAAGCCTTTTTCCCGTTCCACCACGCTGCCGGCACAACCCGTAGCAGGTCACGCTCCCCAGCGCATCCTGGCGCCGCTTAAGGTTGCCGTTGAGATTACGTTCCGTCTGTCACCGGGTATTTTGTCACCGGGTATTTGTCACCGGGTATTGTCACCGGGTATTTGTCGAAATGCCGCCAAGCATCACTTCATTACCTAGTCGGGCGCGCCTTCCCCTTTGGTGAATCTTCTTCGTGAAGTCTTCCGCGCTCGGCCTCACTCAGCGCCATAGGGACAGCCCCACTTTTTGAGACAATGCTGACGTGCTCAAAATCCTCCAGAGCGAGCTGGCAGGAATAGCTGCTGCCTGCTAACGATATTCCGACATCGTGAAAGACACCTGTGAAAATCGCATTCACGGTGCCCTGATGTCGAGGAAGACGATTTAGCTTTCGTTGAACGCTTTTGGGCATGTCCGGCGAAACAGCCAGCCAGACTCGCCCCTTTTTCCAACACCCAAAACGATACAGTTCCTGCCACTCAAAGCCGTAGCGATATGTGGCCTGAACGCTGATCCTCTTCCCGTTGAAGTCCCCCGGATTGCTGATGAGATCGCAAAGATCAACCGCTTCTGGTGCAGCAGCGCCGAAGCAGAGCGCAAACTGCGTGAGTAGTAGGCTACAAATGGCCTTGCCAAGCACAGCAGTTCCTCTTCTATGGCCGGTGTGGGTGCTCTTGGTCAAAGGGGACATGGTCAAAGGGGACAGTCAAAGTAGTCAAAGGGGACAGACGCATTTTCCCGCCTCACTGTGCCAACAGGCAGATCTGACGGGCGTTCTCCTCCGGCGCCGGAGAGTTCACCCTGGGCCGTCCCCGCGCCAATACGCGCAATCTCCTGCCCGCCCGGTGTTCCAACTCGGCCACGAATTCCCGCGATCCCAGCGGCTCCCCCGTTCTCGTTGCACGCCGCACGGTCTCCCACTCCGCGCCGGAACCTCCTTCCCGCAGCCCTTCCCGCCACTCGGCATGATCCCACTGGCCGAAAGCTTCCACCCATTCAGAATACAGCACCCCGTCTGTTTCGCCTTCCAGTGCATGAGCCCGGGCGCTGGACCACGGCCAGTCCCAGGCTGCCTGCACCAGTCCCGCACGCACCGGATTCGAATCGACATAGCGCATGGCGCAGAGCCGGTGAGCCTCATCCATGGGACAGGAGTAGAACCGGTTTTGCCAGAGGTGGCCGCTGCGGCCTCCGGCCCGGTTCCGCGCCAGAGCGTATTCGGCGTGCGTGCGCCCGAGGGCGCGGGCGAGAGATGCCTGGGACTCCGGCACGGCGAGAAGAGGCACGTGGTTGGTCATCAAACAATAGGCGAGAAGACGGGTACCGCAGTCAGCCGCATGC
>JAJFUV010000056.1 GCA_021372245.1 Terriglobales bacterium | reverse complement strand
AACACCAGATCGAGGTTTACTTCAGTAACGCCGGGGACGCTCCTTATCTTCGACCCCACCGTGGGCGGCAGGCTTCCCGCGACCGGGCAGCCCGGCGCAGTCAGCGTCATCCGGATGGAAACGGCGCCTGCTTCATCCACCTTGAGGTCATAAATGAGCCCGAGATCATAGATGTTGACCGGGATCTCCGGATCATAAATCGTACGGAGAACCTGGATGATCTGTTGCTGAAGCTCGTCGCAGTTCATTCCGTGGACACCACCTCTCCGGCGCCCCGAAGCGCCGCTTGCAGCGTGTGCCAAGCCAGGGTCGCACACTTCACGCGTGCCGGGAATTCCCGCACCCCCGAAAAAACCGCCAGCTTGCCGAGATCCTTTGGCACTGGCCGATCCGTGGTCAGCAGGTCGTGGAACTTCGCCAGCAGCGCCTCGGCCTCGGCAACGGTCTTGCCTTTCAATGTCTCAGTCATCAGAGACGCCGAGGCGGTCGAGATCGCGCACCCCGTGCCCTGGAAGGTCACCCTGTCGATCACGCCGTTGTGTTCCTTGACGAAAACCTTGCACTTGTCTCCACACAGCGGGTTGTAGCCTTCGGCCTCACCGTTCGCTTCCTGGAGCGACTGGAAGTTCCGAGGTCTCTTGCTGTGGTCGAGGATGGTCTCCTGATAGAGCTCGTTGATCATGCTCCGAAGACCTCCTTTACCTTGTGAATGCCCGCTACGAGTGCATCGATGTCTTCCCTGGTGTTATAAAACGCCAGCGAGGCTCTGGTGGTCGCTGGAATCCCAAACCGGTCCATGACCGGTTGGGCACAATGGTGGCCGGTGCGGACTGCCACTCCCTCCCGGTCCAGGACGGTTCCGGCATCGTGTGGATGCACGCCGTCGATCAGGAAAGAAAGCACGCCCGCCTTCTCCCGTGCCGTTCCGAGCAGGCGCAGTCCAGGGATGCGTTCCAGGGCTTGCGTTGCGTACTGGAGTAAATCGATCTCGTGCGCCGCGACGGCGTCCATGTCGATCTCATTCAGATAGTCAATTGCGGCGCCGAGCCCGATAACCCCGGCAATGTTCGGGGTGCCGGCCTCGAACTTGTGCGGCAGCTCGTTGTAAGTGGTCTTCTCGAAGGTCACCGAACGGATCATGTCGCCACCTCCCTGGTAAGGCGGCATGGATTCAAGTAACTGCTCTTTGCCGTACAGCACGCCGACGCCGGTGGGCCCGAATACTTTGTGGCCGGAGAATACATAGAAATCGCAGTCCAGATTCCGAACGTCCACCTTCATGTGCGGAACGGCCTGGGCGCCGTCGATCAGCACCGGCACGTTGAACCGGTGCGCGGTCCGGACGATCTCCCGGACGGGATTGATAGTGCCGAGCGCGTTCGAAACGTGCGCCACAGCCACCAGTCTGGTCCGCCTGTTCAGCAGCTTTTCGAGCTGGTCAAACTCCATCTCGCCCCGGTCATTGATGGGGACAACCCGCAGCACCGCGCCTTTCTCCTCACAGAGCATCTGCCAGGGCACGATGTTCGAGTGATGCTCGAGAGTCGAAATGACAATCTCGTCTCCAGCCCCCACGCGGCTTCGTCCGTAAGTCTGCGCCACCAGATTGATGCCTTCCGTCGCGCCGCGGACGAAGATGATCTCCCGCGTCTTCTCCGCGTTCACAAACCGCTGCACCTTGCTGCGCGCCGCCTCAAAGGCTTCGGTGGACCGTTCGCTCAACTGGTGCAGACCCCGGTGCACGTTGGCGTTGTCCATCAGGTAGAAATGTGTGACGGCATCTATGACACATTTCGGCTTCTGGCTAGTCGCCGCATTGTCGAGGTACACGAGCGGCTTGCCGTACACCTCCTGAGCGAGGATCGGGAAATCCTTCCGGATGGCGCTCACATCGAAACTAGTTGCGGTGGGCATGCAACCTCTCAATCAGAACCTGTTCCAGTAGCGCGCTCAGGGGCGCCACTTTGATGCGTTCGACGATGTCCCGCGCAAAGGCATACGTCAGCAGATCGCGCGCCTCTTCCTTTCCAATGCCGCGCGACTGCAGGTAAAAGATGGCTTCCTGATCGAGCTGTCCGATCGTCGCACCATGCGTGCAGCGAACGTCGTCGGCGAGGATCTGCAACTCCGGGTTGGTATTGATGGCGGCGTCTTCGGACAGAAGCAGGTTCTTGTTGGTTTGCTTGGCGTCGGTCTTCTGGGCGTCCGGACGGACGATGATCTTTCCGTTGAAGACTGCTGTCGATCCTCCGTCAAGGATGCCCTTGTACAGCTCGCGGCTCGTGCCGTGCGGCCTGGCATGATCGATTACCGTGTGATTGTCCACATGCTGTTTGCCTGACGCGAGGTATAGGCCATTGACGACAGCTTCCGCTCCTTCGTCGAGCACTGCGTTGACGTCGTTTCGCACTAGCCCGCCGCCAAGTGAAATGGAATGCGTGGAGAAACTCGCCTCGCGGCCGATTTGGGCCTGGAGAGCAGCTACGTGAAACGACCGCTCGTCCTCCTGCTGCAGCTTGTAATGGTCCACGATCGTGTGATCGCCTGCTACGATCTCGGTGACCGCGTTCGTGAAGTAACTCGCCCCCTGGCCGATGTAGCTCTCGATCAGGGTCACTTCGCTGTCGGCCCCAATCACGACCAGGCTGCGCGGAAACGAAACCACTGGCACATCGCCGCCGCTTGCCAGGAACACGAGATGGATCGGCTCCTCCATGATCGTCCCCCGGGGAATTTCGACCCAGGCGCCATCCCCGAACTTGGCGGTGTTCATTGCGACAAACGCGCGATTCTGGTACGCCGCGTGGCGCGCCAGGTGCGCTTCCGCGTCGCCGTTGGCTTCGCTCAGCGAAGCCGCGCGGATGCCCTTTGCGGGCCTCTGGAAAGAGAGTGCGGGCGAGTATCGGCCATTGACGAACACCAACCGGACACCGCTCACTCTTCGAAAGAGCCCTTGGTCGAGCGCCGCGCCTTCCCACCCGCTCAGGTCAGAAGGGGCCGCCGAGAATTGTGTTCTGGCGATGGGGGAGACGTTGGTGAAGCGCCACTCCTCTTCCTTCGTCGTCGGAAATCCCAGTTCTGCGAAGCGCGACGCGGCGTGCTGGCGGATTGATTCGATTCGCGTCATGCCGTTACCGCCTCCTCGATGCCGGCATAGCCGCTTTGTTCGAGCTCCAGCGCGAGATCCTTGCCGCCGGATTTGACGATCCGGCCGCCGGCCAGCACATGCACATAATCCGGCACGATGTAATTCAACAAACGCTGGTAGTGCGTGACAACGACCATCGATCTGTCTGGCGTGCGCAGCGCGTTCACGCCGTTGGCGACAATCTTCAATGCGTCGATGTCCAAACCTGAGTCGGTCTCGTCCAGGATCGCGAACCTCGGCTCGAGCACGGCCATCTGAAGAATTTCGTTGCGTTTCTTCTCGCCGCCAGAGAAGCCGGCGTTCACTGGCCGGTTCAGGAACGAGGGATCCATTTCCACCAGTGCAAGCTTCTCCTTGGCGAGTGTCAGGAAGTCCATGGCGTCGAGTTCCTCAAGGCCCCGGCTCTTGCGTATCGTGTTCAACGCTGTCTTGAGGAAATACATGTTGCTGACGCCGGGAATCTCCACTGGGTACTGGAACGCCATGAAGATCCCTTCCTGGGCCCGCTGCTCGGGCGGCATGCTCAGCAGATCCTTTCCGTCGTACAGCACTTGGCCGTCGGTCACCTGGTAAAGATCGCGGCCGGCCAGCACCTGCGCCAGTGTGCTCTTGCCCGAACCGTTCGGCCCCATAAGTGCGTGTACTTGGCCCGCATCCACCGTTAAATCGATGCCGTGCAGGATCTCCTTGCCGGAGACGCTTGCGTGTAAGTTCCTGATTTCGAGTACGGCCATTTAAGCTCCTCAACCCACGCTGCCTTCAAGACTGACTCCCAACAACTTTTGCGCTTCCACGGCGAACTCCATGGGGAGTTCCCGAAAGACCTCTTTGCAGAATCCGTTGACAATCATCGAGACGGCGTCTTCCGTGGAGATTCCCCTCTGCCGGCAGTAGAAAATCTGGTCTTCCCCGATCTTCGAGGTGGACGCCTCATGTTCCACCTGCGACGAGGTGTTCTTCACCTCCAGGTACGGAAACGTGTGGGCGCCGCACTTATCACCTAACAGCAGGGAGTCACACTGCGAATAGTTCCGAGCGCCTGAAGCGCCCTTGAGGATCTTGACCATGCCGCGGTAGGTGTTCTGGCCGTGGCCCGCGGAGATACCTTTGGAGACGATCGTGCTCCGGGTATTCTTCCCGATGTGGATCATCTTCGTGCCGGTGTCTGCCTGCTGATAATTGTTGGTGAGAGCCACGGAGTAAAACTCGCCGACCGAATGGTCGCCGATCAGCAGGCAACCCGGGTACTTCCACGTGATGGCGGAACCGGTCTCGACCTGTGTCCAGGAGATCCTGGAGTTTACGCCCAGGCATTTGCCTCGCTTGGTCACGAAATTGTAGATCCCGCCCTTGCCCTCTTTGTCGCCGGGATACCAGTTCTGCACCGTGGAGTACTTGATCTGGGCGTTGTCGAGGGCCACCAACTCCACCACGGCGGCGTGCAATTGGTTGTTGTCCCTCATCGGCGCCGTGCAGCCTTCCAGGTAGCTGACGAACGCCCCTTCGTCGGCGATGATCAGCGTGCGCTCGAACTGTCCGGTGTCCTTGGCGTTGATACGGAAATAGGTGGAAAGCTCCATCGGGCAGCGGACGCCTTTGGGCACGTAGCAGAAGGAGCCATCGCTGAAAACCGCCGAGTTGAGAGCGGCGAAGAAATTGTCCGAATAGGGTACGACCGAACCCAAGTACTTCTGAACGAGTTCGGGGTGCTGCTGGACGGCTTCCGAGAAGGAGCAGAAGATGATGCCCAGATTCGCCAACTGTTCCTTGAAGGTGGTCGCCACGGAGACGCTGTCGAACACCGCATCCACCGCGACGCCTGCGAGCAACTCCTGCTCGCGCAAAGGGATACCGAGCTTCTCGTAGGTCCTGAGCAGCTCGGGGTCCACCTCGTCCAGGTTCTGCGGCCGGCCAGTCTTCGTCTTGGGCGCCGAGTAGTAGACAATGTCCTGGTAATCGATTGGCGGGTAGTGGACGTTGGCCCATTTGGGCTCTGTCATGGTGAGCCACTGCCGGTAGGACTTGAGGCGCCACTCCAGCATGAACTCCGGCTCGTTCTTCTTGGCCGAGATGAGGCGAACGATGTCCTCACTGAGCCCCTTGGGAACCGAATCGGCCCCAATCTCGGTCACGAAGCCCCACCTGTATTCCTGTCTGGCAAGAGCTTCGATTGATGCTGTCGAGGTGCCCACGAGAAGGTTGCCTCCTCCAAAGAGTCCGTCTACTCTCAAGTTAGCCTGACTTGACTTTTTTGTCAAGATTCCTGGCAAAGCCCTGCGCGGGCATACTCGAACTGGTTTTCAACTGCGCTTCTTGGCGCGGGGCCCGCTCCCCGCGAACTGGATTTGAGCTTGAGCAGCAGCGCTCGAACGTGGCCAGTGGTGAGCGGCTTGGAAATGAGCTGTTCCTTCCCTGCCCCCCCGGTCCGGCGGCCAAGGGCGCGCAGGTCCGATTCCTGCATGGCCGTCAGATACGCTGCCAGCGTGCGCCTGGTAGCGGCTCTCAGGCGCAGCTCGCGGACAACCTCCTGGCCGGACATGTCCGGCAGGTTGCAGCAGACATGGACAACCTGACGAATCGCTTCTACTACGAGAGGTACTCCTATCAGCGCGATCCCTTCCGTCTGGGAGCCAAGATCCCGGAGCCCGGTCGGAGCCTGTTCCTGACCGTCAGTTACGCATTCTGAGCGCACGCTGACAATTCGGAAGGTTGCTGAGGCGTGCTCGAAGGAGCGGACGGTGCAACGTGTCTTCAGAAAGCGATTTGCGACTTGCGTTCTGTTCTTGGGCCGTTCAACTCGTAAGGCTCCCGGCGTATGGATATTGTCTGATCAGATTGCAGAGAAACCGCAGTTTTCGGCCGAGGATTCATGCACGGGCGGGCTGCTGGAGAAACTCTACCAACGCATCGCAGGAATACCGATTCTGTCGGCGTGGGTAGAAGCCAATCACGATCAGTGATATGGCCGTTTCCTGCTTCACACTCTGGAGGCCACAGGTTCGAGTCCTGTGGTGACCACCATAACATCTCTATTTGTCAAGCAATTTCAGAGGACGCCTAAGAGGCGCGCTCCCGACGTAATCGAAATGTGCGCCTATAATGTGTGCCTATAGTGTGTCCCAAGAAGCTTCAGGCTGCGGGGGCGAAACGTGTGGGTTAGCCCTGATACGGAAACCGCTCGGCTAGAGCGGAGGCGTCCTCAGCGCCTGCGGATGGCGCACAGAAGTTCCTCACTGGGGAGGGCGCGCGAGGCACTTTCCGGTATGGCCGATCTTCGTCCCGATAAACCGAACTGCCCACCGTCTACGGTAGCTTAGTGTTATTCGCGCCCCAAACCATCTCAACCGAGCACCAACCCGCGCTGGGTTTCGTTCCTGTTCGGTTGCGTCTACTGCCGGCGACGTGGACTGGAATCCGGCTTCGCACGATTTCGTCGAGTATCATTTTGGCTTCTTCGGGAGCACCAAGCGTCGCAGCTATTCGCCGCTGCGGCGTGTCGATCACCACCGCAGCCGTAGAGTACCAACCAACTGCCGCACAATTCCGCCCGTTTGAAAAACGCAGAAGCGGATCACCCGACTGCTGTACATTAGCCCACTGCACGTTCTCGAGGTTCAGGGCCGGGCTGGCGGTGTCGAAATCGTTCGAGAGGTTATCCTCGACAGGGTGACGGCCCGGAGCCGGTATGGTTGGATTGCGGTTCGCTCGCTTCGTGAATCGTGTGTACATCGGGTACTGCCTATCGGCGTGCTGACCGTGGATGATGCGCCATCTGGCATCCCGCGCTTCGTACAACGACGTTATCCAATACCCATCGTCGAAACTCTGCCGTATCAGTTCTGCTCTGCCGTCTCCATCAAGGTCCAACAGGTCCTTCAACCCTCGTACGTCAGTTTCGAAGTACCCATCCATCTCCGAGAGGACCGGTCGCCCAGTTGAATCGAACATAAGAGTCAAAACGTGCATCGGGGGTGCCAGACCATTGCCTCCGGTAAAGCTGGCGTACATGAGGTCGGTCCTACCGTTGTGATCCAGGTCGGCGGAGTATAGCGCTCCCCCCATCAACCCGCCTGCCGTTACAGTCCAGTTCTTCCCAGCAAGATCTGGCCCGGAAAACTGAATCTTGTTCGGCTCGAGAAAGCGCACCCCGATCGTGCCAATTCGAATGCCTTGCTGTGCGCCCCACGGCACGAACTCGCGACAAACCGTGTGCAGCGGAAAACGGGCCGAAAGCTCTTTCTCGCCCAACGGAAGATAACCCTTCATGTATCCCAAAGCGGCCTGCGCTATCCATAGCGCGAGGATTATGGACTGGAGACCTTTGAAGAGGCTCACCAGGCCAGAATACCTGAAAAGACGGCCCTGCCGTGCACCCCCTGAACGCACAGAGGGTTGCGGTCGCAAAGTGGAGTTTGTAAAAACTGCGGCGAACTGCCATCGGACTCGAAGACGCTTTCCGGCATGCCCGTTTTCAGCCATAACCGCCTGCTGCGCTATCAGTACTCAATTGGGAACGAGTGCTTGGCCGGGGGCGGCTCAGGCGGGAATTTTCCTTCAGGCCCAGGGTATATCGGTGGCGGCACAACCACTGTAATGGATTTGCCGGTTTGGACAACGTCGATCATGTCTTTCGTTGCCGTTTTCAGTGCCACGGATGGTTTGCCCGAACGAAACGTGAAAACGTACACGTGGTCCGAGGCGCCGCCCATGCTCTGAAATACCAGGACGTTGAAACTGTGTACCAGGTAGCTCGGGTAGCCGTCGCCAGTATCGAAAACAAGTGCAGGGGCGGTCTTGTTGCGTTCGTAGCCAAGAACAATGGCCAGATGGCCCCAGCAGACTCGAATCTCAAATCGCTGCCTGCTCCCAATCGGCTCCGTCCAATTCAAATCTGCTGGTAATGTGGCGGTGACGGCGCACGATTTCCAATCAACCTCCGCTTGGGCGCGCACAACAGAACCCGCCTGAAAGAACACTGCGCAGAGGTACAGCGTTACCCGCAAGCTGCTCATGGTCCCAGAATAGTCTACGGCGGATTTGCAGGCAGCCGAAAACGAGGCCGAGATGGCCGTTTGACGGGCGGTGATCCGGATATAGCAACGAAACTACTACTGATCGACGACGATGGCAGTCACATGTGCGCGCGCAAAGTGGGATTGTTGGAAAATGGGCCCGCTATGCGGACACGAAGTGCGTATCGACAGTTCGCGATGCGTCTCACCCCGCCATCTCGCTCACAGTAAGGCTGCCAGTGTCCGCGCATTCGCCAGCGCGTATCCGTGGAAGTCGTTGTTGAAGTACACATAAACGTCCAGCGGCGCGGCCAGCCATTCCCGAATCCTGGCTGCCCAACCGCGCAACTGCTCATCGTTGTAACTCGATCCGAACAGTCGCTCCGGCCCGTGAAAGCGTAAGTAAACGAACGGGGCTGTGGCCTCCAAGGGGGCTTGGGGATAGCGCGACGACTGTGCGATCACCAGCGCAGCGCCCCGCTCCCGCAGCAGGCCGGCCACAGCGGGTCTGAACCAGGACGCATGGCGGAATTCAAAGGCCAGCCGGACCTTCTGCTGCCCGGCGATGTCCAGGAAGTCCCGAAGAAGGGCGAGGTCGACGCGGAACGAGGGCGGAAACTGGAGCAGCACCGGTCCCAGCTTCTGACCCAACGCTTCCGCATTGGAAAGAAACTTCCGCCATGTCTCCTCGACGTTCCTTAGGCGATTGATGTGCGTGATAACGCGGCTCGCCTTGACGGCAAACACGAAGCCCTCCGGCGTCTGGCCGGCCCAGTTCAGGTAGGTTTCCGGCCTGGGCAAGTGGTAGAAGGAGTAGTTGACCTCGACCGTCCCGAAATTTTGGGCATAGTACGACAGATAGTCCCTGTTCTTGAGCGGTTCGGGGTAGAACGCGCCGGACCAGTCCCCGTAATTCCACCCGGATGTACCAATGCGCAACTCGCCTCCGGGACGCATGATTGCCTCTCCCCCATGTAGTATCGCCGTTTCTTCCCGCTCTCGAAAGGCCAGGGACAAACGGATTGGCAGATCAATTGCTACAACTCATTCGTGCTTTCGTTGTGGTGATCGCCACTGCGAAAGCCGCGGGAATCTCAAACCCTGTGGGGATTGAGTTTCCAGTGGCGGCTTTCCGGACGCGGCGAACCACTTCATGTAACGGGCTCCTCTGCGTCGTGGGTGCCGGGACCACCGGCCGGGAGACACCCGGAAGGGTACACTCCGCGGGGGTCGGGGGTGCCGGCACCACCGGCGGGGGGATTCCTGCATGCGAAAGCCTTGCGAACCGGAAAGCCTTACCCGGTACTTTTTTCACGAAACGGTCTGCCGCCCATCCCGCACTCCC
Source organism: Terriglobales bacterium (assembly GCA_021372245.1). Lineage (GTDB taxonomy): Bacteria > Acidobacteriota > Terriglobia > Bryobacterales > Bryobacteraceae > JAJFUV01. The sequence goes on along the minus strand of JAJFUV010000056.1, from coordinate 17,704 downwards.
GGAACCTTCGCTGCGCCCGGCGGCCATGCTATTTTGAAGAGACGTGGCGTCGCCTTTAAACATACACCTGGAACAGTACGAAGGCCCCCTGGATCTGCTGCTGGACCTCATCCGCAAGCAGGAGATCAACATATACGATATCCCTATCGCCAAGATCACGTCGCAGTATCTCGAATACATGCAACGGGCTATGGAACTGGATATGGAACTGGGCGCCGAGTTCGTTTACATGGCGGCCACGCTGATCCACATCAAGAGCCGGATGCTGCTGCCGCGCGACCCGGCCCTGGATGAGATCGCCCCCGAGGAAGATCCGCGCACGGAGCTGGTCGAACGCCTCCTCGAGCACGAGCGCTTCAAGAACGCCGCCGAAATGCTCCACGAGAAACGCCAGATCGAAGAGGCCGTCTGGTCGAATCCGCAGATCGAGCAGTTCCTGAACGAAGACGAAAATCCCGGCCTGGCCGTGACGTTGCACGACCTGGTGCGCACGTTCCAGGAGGTGCTGGACCGCACGCGCAACCGGCCCATTTACGAGGTCGGCAAAGAAGACGTCAGCGTGCCGGACATGATCCGGTACCTGAAATCGCTGCTGGAGTCGAAGACCGAGAAGGACCCCTTGCGCGTGGTGGAGTTGTTCGAGCGGCAGCGCAGCCGGCGCGCCATGATCTGCCTGTTCCTGGCGATCCTCGAATTGGTGAAAGTGCAGGCCGTCATGCTCGCGCAGCACGAAATGTTCGGCGACATTGTCATCAAGCGTCACAAGAAGTTCGAGGAGGCCCTGGGCACTGGCGAAGCCGTATCGGCGATCGAGAAGGACTATAACTGACCGGATGCAACCAAGCGATATTCCCGCGGCGCCTGTTTCCGAAGAGATTCCCCAGGAGCTGACGCCGGAACAACTAGACCTGAAGTCAGAGGCCACGACGGAGCAGTCGGACGAGGAGCGCCTGCTGGCCATTCTGGAGGCGATCGTCTACGTAACCGACGAGCCGCTCTCCGCCGCGCAAATTGCGGCCGCACTGGGCGAGCCGCCAGCCAGGATCGAGCCTTTGCTGGAGCGTCTCGTCACCGAATACAACAAGCCATCACACGGCGTCACCATCCGCGAGTTGGCCGGCGGCTACAAAATGACGACGAAAGCGGAGCATCACGAAGCCATCCGCGCATTCGTCAAGAACCTGAAGCCGCCGCTGAAGCTCTCGCTGGCCGCGCTGGAGACTTTGTCGGTGATCGCCTACAAGCAGCCCATCACGTCGCCCGAGGTGATGGAGGTCCGCGGGGTGCAAGGAGCGGGCGTTCTGAAGACGCTGCTCGACCGCAAGCTGATTACGTCAGCGGGCCGTAAGAACGTGATCGGGCGGCCGATTCTTTACAAGACCACCAAGGAATTCCTGGTCCAATTCGGACTCAAGAACCTGAACGAGCTTCCGACCTTGAAGGAGTTCGAAGATTTGAGGCGTTTGGCGTTGAGCGACTCCGATGCCCCGGCGGAGGAGGAGAAGCCCGCTGAAGGTACGCCTGAGGCAGCAGCCACAGCGGCTGAAAGTGCAGCGCCGGCGGAACCTGACACGGCCACCGAGGCTGAGCCCGCCCCGGAAATGGAGCCCGAGCAACAGGTTGAGGCTGCGGCCGAGGCTGCACCGGCATCGGAAGCTGAGCCTGAGAAACCAGCGGAGGCCCCGGCTGTGGAGGAGACTCCCGCGCCGGCGGAAGCCCCGAAGACATCGAGCGACGAGTAATGGCGGAAGAGCGGTTACAAAAGATCCTCGCCCACGGCGGCATTGCCAGCCGCCGTAAGGCGGAGCAGTACATCCTGGACGGCCGCGTCACTGTGAACGGCCAGATTGTCACGGAACTGGGTTCCAAGGCGGATTTCGAGCGCGATCACATCAAAGTCGACGGGAAGTTGCTGCGTGCGCCCAAACGGTTGGTCTACATCGCTCTCCATAAGCCCAACAACTGCGTGACCACGATGGACGATCCCGAAGGCCGGGCCACCGTGATGGAACACGTGCGCGGTGTCCACGAGCGCGTCTATCCCGTGGGGCGCCTGGACTATCACAGCGAGGGACTGCTGCTGCTGACCAACGACGGGGAGTTCGCCAATCGCATCACCTCCGCCGCGAACCACGTCACCAAGACGTACCTGGTGAAAGCCAACGGGCACCTCAGCCGCGAGCAGGAGCAGGAATTCCGGGACGGCATCCCGATGCACGGCCGCCGCACGGCCCCCGCCGGGTTGAAGTTGATCAAAGAGGGTGCTAATCCGTGGTATGAGGTGCGTTTGGTGGAGGGGCGCCAGAACCAGATTCGCGTGATGTTCAAATACTTCGGGCGCCTGGTGGAGAAGTTGAAGCGGGTGAAAATAGGCTTTCTGGAATTAGGACCGCTTCCCTCGGGCGAATTCCGCCACCTCACCGTCGGCGAGGTGGCCCGCTTCCGCAAGATTCTAAAGATGGATTAGAACGGATGCCGGAAATCACCGAACTGCTGCGCACGGCCCGCACGATCGCCGTCGTGGGTCTGTCGAGCAAGAAAGCCCGCCCCAGCCACGGCGTCACCGACTACATGCAGCACGCCGGCTATCGCATCATCCCGGTGAATCCCAACGAAACGGAAGTGCTTGGCGAGAAGGCGTATCCGGATTTGGACTCGGTCACGGAGAAGATCGACATCGTCGACATATTCCGCCGCTCGGAGTTCGTATCGGACATCGTCGATGCGGCCATTCGCATCGGCGCCCGCGCCGTCTGGATGCAGGAAGGCGTGGTGGACGAAGAAGCGGCGAAGCGCGCGCGCCAAGCCGGGTTGATCGTCGTCATGGACCGCTGCATTCTCAAGGAGCACCGGAAGCGGTTCCGGTAATTCCTTGCGGAAAAGCAAGAGACAGACCTTCCCTGTCCGCAACGTGATTCGCTGATACCAAGGAACTTGCCGGGTGGGGCAGAGCAGTCTGTCCCGCTTTTCCGCTGCCCGTTAGTGCTCGAATTCCAGTTGATCCCCCACAACCGTACTGGTGGCGGCGATGGTGCCCACCGGCAGCTCAAGCACCGAGTGGGCCCAAACGCAAAGGGAGATCCTGCCCCGCCCCATATTCGGTCGCATCTTTATCACTTTCCTGGCGCGGCTCAGGAAAAGCACGTCGATAGGGAACTTCATGCCGAAGGTGTGAATGCCCTCGGAGGGAACGATCCAGAGGCCCTCGCCTTGCGGCAGGCTCTGGTGTTTGAGCAGGCCCGTGCGGCGCTTCGCGCTGGTATCCGCCCCGGCGGCGTTGGTCGCGATCAAAGTCCCTTTAGTTAGGTTCCGGACAAGCAAGTCTTCCACCTCGGCTTTCCACTTACTCTAGCGCATATTCGGTGCGAGCTGTGATACGCTTTTCGCATGAAACGCCGCGACTTTCTGAAATATGGCTTGCTGGCTGGAACACCGGTGTGGGGTTCGCCGGCGCGCAACGCAAGCGACGTCGTATTTCTGGGCCCGGATAAAATCCGGCTGACGCGGCTGGCCATGGGAACGGGCACCTTGGGCGGACGGCAGGGGCGTGTGTTGGGCATACAGGGCTTGGCCGATCTGCTGCATTTCGGTTACGATAATGGCCTATTCTTCTGGGATGCGGCCGACTCCTACGGCAGCCATCCGCACCTCAAAGAGGCGCTCAAACGCGTGCCGCGAGAGAAGGTCACCATTATGACCAAATCGTTCTCGCGCACGGCCGAAGGGATGCGCAAAGACATCGACCGGTTCCGCCGCGAGGTGGGCACGGACTATTTCGACATCCTGCTGGCGCACTGCCTGACCAGGGCGGATTGGCCGGACGAGTGCAAAGGCGCCATGGAGGTGGTCAGTGAGATGCGCGAGAAGGGCGTGATCCGCACCCACGGCGTCAGTTGCCACACCATCGAGGCGTTGAAGACGGCGGCGAAAACCGATTGGGTGAGAGTGAGCTTGGCGCGCATCAATTTTGCGGGCGCCAGTATGGACGCCGATCCCAAAACTGTGCTGGGCGTACTCGGCGAAATGAAGGCCGCGGGCAAAGGCGTGATCGGGATGAAGATTCTTGGCGAGGGCGTTTTGAAGAACCGCGTCGATCGGGCGCTTCAGTTCGCCCTTTCGCAGAAGACGATCGACTGCTTCACCATCGGCGCGGAAAATCGCGAGGAACTCGCCGATCTGATTAGCCGCATTCCCAAGGCGGCAGCAGCGTCCAATATCCCACAGGCGGCCTAACCGGACGATGCGTGCGAAACTCTGCCTACTGGCAACCGCGGCCGTTTGTGCGCCTGCGCAACTGGTCAAGGACTGGCGTGCCGTCGAGACGCCGCACTTCGAAGTCGTCTCCCGCTACGATCCGGCGAAAGTGGAGGCGCTGCTCGGCGACCTGGAATGGGCTCGCGGGGTCTTCGAAACCAACTTCGGTTTGAAATCGCGCCTGAACCGCAAGGTGCTGATCCTGGTTCCAGACTCCCCCTTCGACTACGAGCAATTGAGTCCGGCGAAGAAGGCCGCGGGATGTTATCTGGCGGCGCCGTGGCGCGACATGATCGTGCTGCGCGAACTCTTCGAAGCGCGTCGCGCGCTGCTGCACGAATACACGCACTTGGTGCTGCGCCATCAGGGAGGCCGTTGGCCCTTGTGGTTCCACGAAGGAACGGCCGAATACTACGCCACCATGCGCCGGAACAAGGACGGCAGCGTGGAAGCGGGGATAGCCGAACCAAAACGTTTCGCGGTACTGAAGCGGGGAGCTTGGCTCCCAATCGATTACCTGATTTCAACCGGCTCCATCAATGAATTAAACAGCGGGGATGCGCCTGCGCGCTACTACGCGCAGGCGTGGGTGCTGGTCGATATGCTGCACCACTCTACCGCCTATCGCCGGCAGTTCCCGCGGTTCCAGAACCTGCTGGCCGAAGGCATGCAGACCGCGGAAGCGGTCGATCGCGTCTATCAAAGGACGCTAATTGAATTCGATAACGATGCGCGGGAGTGGTTCCACCAGGCGCAGTTCCCCTTGGAGAAGATGACCTCTCCCACCGCGGTGGATGCGCAGGCACGCTCGCGCGTCATCGGCGAGGTGGAGGTGGACATCGCGCGGCGCACAGTGGCGGTTTCCGGACCGGCCCGCGACGAGGTGCGCACCGAATACCACCGTCTCGCCCGCGCCGCGGCGAACCGATGCGAACTGCAGGCTGCGATCGGCGATCTGGCGTATGCGGCGCACATGATGCGGGAGGCTTCCTCGCACTACCAGGCCGCGTTGAAGTGCGGGGCGCAGGTGGCCAATCTTGCGGAGGGGTACGAGTCGGCCATCCGGGCGGGAGAGAAGATCGACGTGAGCGAGCTGTCGCCGAAGGTGGAGCGCGGCGGCCAGGGACACTGGCACTACATGCTGGGTACGGCGCACTTCTTCGAGGGAAACCATGAAAGCGCACTGAAGGAATTCGAACTGGCTACCGGCCTGCCCCAGGCTGAAGAGTTTCGGATGCGGCGCTTGCGGACCATGTCGCTTGCGCAGTTGGGCCGCTACCAGGAAGCCGAAGCGGCTGCCGAAGGACTGCGCCAGGCAGCGACGACCGCCGACCAGCGGCAAACCGCGCACCTGGTGCAGGAAGAGGTGCAGCGCGGGCGCGAGCAGGCCGCCAAAGCGGAAGAGCCGTACCACAAGCTGATCCTGCGCCGCCTGACCAAACTCGACGGGATCGTGGTAAGGGTGGATTGCATGGGCCAGCGGGCGCGCTTCTGGGTGCAGAGTGGCGGCGCGACACGGAAGCTGCTGATCGCCGACCCCGGCGAGGTGATTACGGGCGAATCGAACAACCCGGGCCTCGAGTTCGCGTGCGGGCCACAGAAGCGGCCCGTGTTCCTGGGGTATCAGGAACAGGCCGACCCAGCGACGGACACAGTGGGCCGCATTCGCTACATGGAGTTCCCGAAGTAGGCCGCGAGAAGGGTGCGTGATAAGCTGGAGTTTAGGCATCTCGCCCTCCCTGGAAACGCACTTTGAAGGTCGGATTCATAAGCTTGGGGTGTCCCAAGAACCTTGTCGACACCGAGGTCATGATGGGCCAGTTGGTGGCTCAGGGACACGAAGTGACGCCGCGCGCCGAGGACGCCGACGTCATCGTGGTCAACACGTGCAGCTTCATCGATCCGGCCAAGCAGGAATCCGTGGACACCATCCTCGAGATGGCCGAATTCAAGAAGTCGGGCAAGGCCAAGCGATTAGTGGTGACAGGCTGCCTGGTGGAGCGTTACGGGGCGGACATCCGCAAGTCGATTGCGGACGTGGATGCGGTCGTCGGAACCAATCAATTGGTGCAGATCGGCGCGGCGGTCACCGGCGCGCTGGCGCCTGCCGCGCCGGCCAATGAACCGTATCTCTACCACGACCTGACGCCGCGGCTGCGCGCTACTCCAAAGCATTACGCCTATCTCAAGATCGCCGAAGGGTGCGACCACCCGTGCGCGTTCTGCGTCATCCCGCAGTTCCGCGGGCGGTTCCGCAGCCGGCAGCCGGAATCGGTGGTTGCCGAAGCCACGCGCATGTTTCAGGAGGGCGTGGAAGAGATCAACCTGATCGGGCAGGACACCACCTGCTACGGCGAGGATTTGGGGATGAGCGACGGGCTGGCGCAACTGCTGGACCGGCTGGCGCGCATCGAGACACCGCGGCCCAAGTGGATCCGGTTCCTCTACTCGTATCCGAACAAGGTCACTACGCGGCTGCTCGAAACGATGGCGCGGCACAGGGCGTTGGTCCCTTACATCGACATCCCGCTGCAGCACGCGAGCGCCGGCGTTCTGAAACGCATGAAGCGGGGAGGTTCGGCCGACGTTTTCCTGAAGCTGATCGGGAAGATCCGGCGCACGGTGCCGGAAGTGGCCATCCGCACCAGCATGATCGTGGGCTATCCGGCGGAAACGGATGCGGAATTTGACGAGCTGTGCCGGTTCGTCGAGGAAGCGCGCTTCGATCACCTGGGCGCGTTTTCGTATTCGGACGAGGAAACCAGCGCCAGCTTCCATCTCCCCAACAAGATCGACAGGCGGACCATTTACAATCGCAAGCGGCATTTGATGGCCCTGCAGCGTAAGATTTCGCGCAAGAGCCGGCGCACCATGGTAGGGCAGGAGTACGAAGTCCTGGTGGAAGGCCCCAGCCCGGATACAAACCTGCTGTGGCAGGCGCGGGTTGCGACGCAGGCGCCCGAGATAGACGGCCTCTGCTACGTAAACGACTTTGAGGGCACCGCACCCGCTCCGGGCCAGCGCCGCCGCTTCCGCGCGACCGCCGCATACGATTACGATTTAGTGGGGACTTTGCTGCCATGAATTGCCCTATCTGCAAAAAGGAGGTCGCCATGGACGACCCGTATATGCCGTTTTGCAGCGAGCGATGCAAGCTGATCGACCTGGGCAATTGGGCCTCGGAGAAATACGTCATACACTCGCCGCTTACGGGCGAGGAGGAACCCGAAGAGCAGGAGCCTGATGAAAACTCGTAGCACGGCGAGTTGGTGCGCCCACATCCTGGCAACGTGGTTTGGTTGCGGACTCTCGCCGGTGGCTCCAGGCACCGCGGGCTCGCTCGCAGCGGTGGCACTGGCCGCGCTCGTCGAGCGCTGTTTGAATTGGCCTCCGTGGACGATAGGACTTACTGCCCTGGCGGCTCTACCGCTTGCCGTGTGGGCCGCCGGCCGCGCTGCCTCCGACGCGGGAAAAGAGGATCCCGGATTCGTGGTCATCGACGAAGTGGTGGGACAGTGGGCAACTTTGGCGGGCGCCACGGCATCCAATTGGAAGGCGCTTCTGGCTGGATTTTTGTTGTTCCGGTTATTCGATATCTGGAAACCGGTGCCGGTCAGGCAACTGGAGAAACTGCACGGCGGCATTGGCATCGTGGCCGATGACGTCATGGCCGGAGTCTACGGCGCGCTTGTATTGTACGTGGCAGGATGTTTCAATCTTTATTGAATATGGCTACACCGAAGAGCAGAAACGGTAGGCCCGAGATCGCGGATGTTTCGCCGCAGGCCGCTATTGCCGGTGGAGAGGTCCACATCCATGGCAAGGGTTTCGTGCGTTCGGCGCGGCCGCGAGTGACTTTCGGCGACGTGCAGGCCCCGATCATTGTAGGATCCGACGCGCTGGTAATTGCGCGCGTGCCGGAGAACGCCTCGGTCGGCGAGTTCGTACTGTCGAACGGCGATGCTTCGAGCGCCCCGTGGAGTTGCGACATCGGCATACAGATCGCCGACAGCCTCCACCCTGTAGCCAACCCGGCAGTAGACCCGACAGGTGTGATCTACACGACGTTCAGCGGCTCACGCGGGCAGAAGACGCCGGTTTCGCTGTACCGGATCGACCTGAACTACAGCGTCTCGCCGTTCCTCAATGACATCATGAACCCGACCGGCCTGGCGATCGGCCGGGACGGCCTGCTCTATATTTCCAGCCGCTTCAACGGCGTGGTTTACCAGGCGAGCCCGGGCGGGAACATGTCGGTTTACGCCGAAGGGATGGGCGTTGCCACGGGACTGGCTTTCGACGCCGAAGAGAACCTGTACGTGGGCGATCGTTCGGGCACCATTTTCAAGATTGCGCGGGATCGCCAGATCTACGTGTTCGCGACGCTCGAACCGAGCATCGCGGCGTACCATTTGGCGTTCGGGCCCGCCGGGAATTTGTACGTGACGGGGCCCACGACGTCGAGCTACGACAGCGTTTATTGCGTTACCCCCAAGGGCGAGGTATCGGTTTTCCACCGCGGCCTGGGCAGGCCGCAGGGGCTCGCCTTCGACGAGGAGGGTAACCTGTACGTGGCGGCGTCGCTCGGCGGGCGCAAGGGCGTTGTGCGCTTCGACCCCGCGGGCGACCCGAAGCTGTTCCTCTCCGGCCCGAACATCGTAGGCCTTGCGTTCACACCCTCGCGCGCTTTGCTGGTTGCGACCAACGCCGCGATCTACCGCGTGGATGCCGGTCTGAAAGGCTTGTTGCTCTCTTAAATGAATGCAGAAATTATCGCGTCCGGCTCGGAGATGCTCACCCCGGCGCGAATTGACACAAACTCCCTCTATCTGACCGAACGGTTGAATACGCTGGGGATCGAAGTGGTGGGCAAGGAGATCGTGGGCGACGACCGCGAACGCATGGCCCACATGATCGAGGCGGCGCTGGGACGGGCGGACCTGCTCGTGATCACCGGCGGCCTCGGCCCCACCGAAGACGACGTGACGCGCGACGCCGTGGCCATGATCCTGGGCTTCGGCATGCACTTCGACGAGGCCGTGTACGCGGTCATTGAAGCGCGTTTCGCGCGCATGAGGCGAAAGATGTCGGAGATCAACCGCCGGCAGGCTTTCATACTCGACACGGCCGAGATTCTGCCCAACGACCGCGGAACCGCGCCCGGCCAGTGGATCGAAGCGCAGGGCAAGATCGTGGCGCTGCTGCCCGGCCCGCCGAACGAGATGAAGGCCATGTTCGAGAAGCAGGTCTTCGAGCGGCTCCGGCAGCGCGTGCCGCCGCTGGTGATCCGCACGGTGGAACTGCGCGTGGCGGGCATGCCGGAATCCGAGCTCGATCAGCTCATCTCTCCGGTTTACAAAAAGTACGCCAACCCTGTGACCACGGTGCTGGCGGCACCCGGGGACATCCAGATCCACTTCCGGGCCCATGCGGAGACGGAAGCGGAAGCCGAAGCGCTGCTCAAGGAAGTAGTGGACCAGGTGGCGCCATTGCTGGGCGACCGCCTGTACACGCGGCGCGGTGAGACATTGGAAAAAGTCGTTGGCGATATGCTTCGCGCGCGCAAAGCCACGGTCGCGGTGGCAGAAAGCTGCACCGGCGGTGGCCTCGGCGAACGCATCACCACGGTGGACGGCAGCTCGGACTACTTCGTGGGCGGCTTTCTCACTTACACCAACCGCATGAAAACGGAGCTGCTCGACGTGTCCGCGCAGTTGCTTGAGCAGCACGGCGCGGTGAGCGAGCAAGCGGCCCTCGCCATGGCGCGAGGCGCGCGTGAGCACACGGGCGCGACCTACGCGCTCTCTGTGACCGGAGTGGCTGGGCCGGCCGGCGGTACGGCGGAAACGCCGGTGGGTACTGTCTACATCGGCCTGGCGAGCGAGCGCGGTGAGAGCGCGCGCCGGTTCCAGTTTCTAGGCGACCGCGGCCGCATCCGCGGCTTCGCCGTTCACTACGCGCTCGACATGCTGCGCCACGCACTGATCGCAGCGTAAGCGCATCACTGCGCGGCCGTCAGTTCAAAATCCGTCCACTGCGTCACGGCGGGGCGCTTCGCGGGAGCGGCTTTGTCGATGGCGGAAACCTGGATCACATAGGAACCCGCCGGCGTGCGCGGCCCGAAGCTGAGCTTCTGTACGAAGGGTACGCGGCCAGGATCGGATTGCCCTTCGACCTTCAATGGATACGGTTCCCCGCGCCATACCATCCGGCCGTCCCGCAATACGCGAACCTGCATCTCCACTTCCGGCCGCCGTGCTCCCCTGACGCCGCCCGCGTTGTAGACCATGACACCGCAGTAGATCGGTTCGCCGTGCCGGAACACCCGCAGTGCCGGCTGGCTGGAATACGCTTGCGTACCGGCCGCCAGCCGGTTGTCGAGCGAGACACCGCTCAGGACCAGTTGTCCGTTGCTCACATCCGGCGCGAACACGAACTGGCTGGCCGACCCGAACTTTCCGCTGCTCACATCGCGCACACCCACGCGGAACTGATACGCACCGGCTTTCTTGAGTGCGAGCATGGCGTCATACAGGTAACCATGCTGAAGCATCCGTTCATAGCCGGCGTCCGATACGCGGATGTTGTGATCCTTGGCCACCGAACCTTTGGCTTCGCTATCGGCGTCGAACGTCGCCAGCACCACATCGACCGTCGCTTTGCGGTACCCCGGCCCGTCTTGAACAAACGCAAGATCGCGGGCGTCGATGTGCACCATCGCATGCACATAAGAGCCGCTGTCGGAAGCGTTTCCAAACAGCGCCGCAAGGTGCAGGCGTATACCCTCGGCCTGGAACGGACTGGCGATGCTTTCGAGCAGGAGCCGTTCGCGATTCACCATCAGGCTCCGGCCAGGGGCCTGGCCCGTGTCCATGCGAGGCTCATCGGGAACGCCCAGGAATCCGGCGCGTGAGCGAACCTCCAACCCGGGACGCGTGACCTTCACCGTGACGCGATGGTACTTGCTCTTACCCTTCTTCAGCTGAAACGTATCCGGGCCGGGATTGTAGCCGAGCATGTAGTAGCCGTTCTGGTCCTCGACGCTCTTGTCCACCGCTCCCGGAAGGTCGTTGTCGTTCTTGGTGAACAGCCCGCCGGTTTCCTGGGCCAGAAACCTCAGCCCGTCCCAATTGTTAGTCACCGAACTCAGATCGACGACTTCTGCCGGCGCGGTTGGCGCCTTGGCCCCAGGCCGGCCCGTCATCAAACCGCGCGCGTCGATCGTGTGAATGGCCACACCTGTCCGGTTCGCCAGATCGGTCAAATTGCGCAACTGATTGGAGAGACGATCGAGGGCCCTCCTGAACTCATTCGGACCGGTTTTCTCCTGGATCCACATCTTGAAGCCGTCCGAAAGCAGGATTACCGATTTGCGTCCGGGCATCTGTTGCAGGCCTTGCACAACCCAGGTCAACGCGCCCACCGTTCCCACGCTGGACATCTCGTGCTGCAAGTTCTCGTTCTTGAGGATTTCCTTCTCGATCTCGCCTCGCATCTCCTGGCTTATCGTCTCGAGGTCGACGTCAGGCTCCTTCACGGCGTCGGAATCCGCGCGGCCTAACCCGTTCCAGCGCGCGCGGTCGATGGCCGCGTGCAGCAGGCGCTTGTCGTTGGTGAACTGTTGGAAGGTGCCGGCGTTGGCTCCGGTGCGGACGATGGACACCAGGTCACCCGGCTGCATCTGTTCGTCCACCCACTGCCTCAGCGCCTGACGTGCAAAGTGTACGCTGCTGAACGCCATGCCGAGATCGTCGACCACCAGCGCCACCACCCGCCGCGTCTGCGAAGGCTTCAAGGCCGGCACCGCGACGGGCCCGCCTGCCGGAGCTTTGACTGCCGCGGGGATGGGCGCAGCAGGCGGCTCGGCGAAGTAAGTACAGTGAGTGACCTTGTGAGGCTTGCCATCCTGCAGGATGACGAAGTCGTCCTTGGTGAGATCGGTCACGCGCTTGCCGTGGCTGTCGGTGACCACGGCATCCACTTGAACAAGATTGACGGTGATGCGGAGTGTCGGCTCGGAAACGGTCTGAGCGGCAAGAACGGGAGCAAGCAGCAGAAGCATGGTTCGCATCGTCTCAATTCGCCTTCACGAGTTCGAAATCGGTCCACTGCGCGACCGTGGCGCGGACTGCCGCCGACCGGCCGGTTGCTACCACTTGCAAGACGTAAGCTCCGGCAGGAGTTCGCGGCCCGAGCGTCAATTTCTGGACGAAGAGGATCCGGCGCGGGTCGGACTGGCCTTCGGTCTTCAACGGGTACGGGTCCCCTCGCCAAATGACTTTGCCGTCCCGTAGCAAACGCACCTGCATTTCGACGCTGGGCAGGGACTTCCCTTTTGTCCCGGCGGCGTTGTACACAACGGCGCCGCAGTAGATCGGCTCGCCGGGACGGAATACGCGCAGCGCCGGACCGCCCATCACTTCCCGCTCCGGCGCTTCGTTTCCTCCCGCCTCTAGCCGGTTGTCCAACGAGATCCCGCTTAGCGCCAGCCTTCCGTTTTCGATATCCGCGACGCGCACGAACTGGCTGGCCGAGCCCATTTTCCCGGTCGACGGGTCCCGCACCCCGATCCTGAACTGATACGCCCCTGGCTTCTTCACCGGGAGCATGGCCTGGTACAGGAAACCGCCTTTCTTCGCCACGTCGAGCGCCGCGTTCGGCAACCGTATCGCGAAGTTCTTGTTGATCGAACCCTTGACCTCGCCGCCGGCGTCGAACACGGCCAGCACCACATCGACTGAGGCCTTGCTGAACCCGGCACCGTCGCCGGCGAACGTCAGATCCCGCCCGTCGATGTGCACCATGGCATGCACATAGGAACCAACGTCGGAGGCGTTACCGAAAAGCGCCGCCAGGTGCAGACGCACATCACCGGAACTGAACGGTGAAAACAGGCTCGCCAGGAGCGGCTGTTCCCCGCCCCGCGGCTCCGGCGGCAGCGCTTCATCCGCGGTGCCGAGAAATCCTCCGCGAGCGCGCACCTGAAGCCCGGCGCGCTTCACTTTAACCGCAACGCGATGATACTTACTTTCCCCTCGTTCGAGCTTGAAAGCATCGGCCCCAGGATTATATCCCAGCACGTAGTAGCCGTTTTGGTCATCGACGGCTTTGCGCACCGCGCCAACCAGGTCATTGTCGTTCTTGACGAACAACCCTCCGGTCTCTTGCGCCAAGTGCCGCATGCCATCCCACGTATCCGTCAATCCGCTCAGTGAAGAGGATGATGCGACCATTCTGATTCCGGCCTGGGGACGGCCGACCTGGAGTCCACGCGGATCAATCGTGTAGATGACCACGCCGGCACGGTTGGCCTGATCCGTCAACTTGCGCAACTGGACGAGAAGCCGCTCGAACAGCGCCACAAAAGGCACATCCCCCTTGGGACGCATACTCCACATCCGGAATCCATCCGAAAGGAAGATCACGGACTTGCGGCCAGGCAATCCGCGCAGTCCTTTCACGACCCAACTCAACGCGCCCACGGTGCCTAGGCTCGACATCTCCTCCTGCAGGAACTTAATCTCGCCCGGACCCGCTCCATCGATATCAGGCAGGGTGGTGTCAGTCGTTTCCAAAACGTCCGGGCTGGCGCGGCCCAACCCATTCCAACGCAGCTTTTCGATGGCAGCATGCAGCAGTTGCTTATCGTTGGTGAAGCGCTGGTAGGCACTGGAGCTGGCGCCGGTGCGCACAATCGCGGCCAAGTCGCCCGGTTGCATCTGTTCGTCCACGTACTTCCTCAGCGTCTCCCGCGCATAGTGCATGCTGCTGAAGGACATGCCGAGGTCGTCCACCACCAGCGCCACCACGCGCCGAGTTTGCGATGGCTGAAGCGGCGGCGCAGCTACGCCTGCCACGGCAGGAACACGCGCCGCCGGCGGCTCGGCGAAGTAGGTGCAGTGAGTGACCTTGTGCGGTTTGCCGTCCTGCAGGATGACGAAGTCGTCCTTGGTGAGACCGGTGACGCGCTTGCCGTGGCTGTCGGTGACCACGGCATCCACCTGAACCAGGTTGACGGTGATGCGAAGCGTCGGCTCGGGAACGGTCTGAGCAGCAAGAACGGGAGCAAGCAGCAGAAGTATGGTCCGCATCGTCTCAATTCGCCGGTACGAGTTCGAAATCCGTCCACTGGGTGACGGGTGGGGCCTTCTTGGATGCCGTCTTGTCTATGGCTGTTATCCGCAGCAGGTACTCACCCGGCGGCATGGACGTGCCGAAGTCCAATTCCTCGGCGAACTGGACGCGGAGAAGATCGGCGTTTGGGGCCGGACCAAGCGGCGCGGGAGGCGCGGTCCACACGGACTTGCCGCCGCGGAACAATTGCGCCTGGATGGTGATTTGAGAAGCGCGGAGACCTGCCAGTCGAGGATTGTAGACCATCACGCCATAGGCCAGCGGGCCACCTTGCGGAAAGACACGCAGCGCGGAATCACCCGTGGCGCCTTGGGTGCGAGACTCCAGCAAAATCCCGGAAAGCGCCATGCGACCGCTCGCCACATTTGGAATCCCGACGAACTGGCTGGCGGATCCCATCCTGTCCGAGTTGGAGTCCCGCACGGCGGCACGCACTTGATAGGCGCCAGGCTTTTTCACGGGACATATCAGGCGGTAAAGGAACCCGTTTTTCACGGCGCGATCGTATTCCCGGTTGGAAACGCGGATCTGGTAATGCCGGGCGTTCATCTCCGTAGCTACACCATCCTCGCCAATCGCCATCAGGACCAGATCGACCTCCGCCTTTTTCCAGTCCGCGCCGTCATCGGCGAAGGTGAGGCCTCGTCCGTCGATGTGCAGCATGGCGTGGATGTAGGAACCCATATCGGCCGCGTTACCGAACAAGCCCGTCAGGTGCAAGTTGATCTCGCCTGCCGCGAAGGGACTGCGCAGCGCAGCCATCAGCCGCGAAACGCGATCCTTCTCAGCCGGTGCAGGCTGACTGTCCGGCACGCCGAAGTATCCGGCGCGCGTGCGCACGCGAAGGCCAGGCCGTTTCACCACGACCTTGAGGGCATGGTAGCGGCTGACACCATCCTTGGTTACGAACGAATCTTCCGGCGGGCGGTAGCCGAGCAAGTAGTAGCCGCTTTGGTCCTTAAGGGCCTGGCTGGCGCCGGCCGAAAGATCGTTGTCGTGGGCGATCATCACGCCGCCGGTCTCCCGCGCCAGATAGTCCAGGCCGGACCTGTCGGCGACGCGTTGGGCGCCCAACCCGTACCGGTTACGCTGGATCACGGCCAGTGAACCTCCGGGATTGTCCCCCTGGATGAGTGGACCGACATTGTCGCTCGCCTTCAACGCAAAGGTCTCCGTTCCGCGCCCGTGGACGGTGTAGAACACAACGGCAGCGCGGTTGGCCTGGTCGGCAAGGCTGCGCAGCGAACCGAGACTGCCCAACCGTTTCGCAGCCAGGTGGATGTCGTCCGGAGGACGCAGCGCGTCGGAAAACAGCAAAACCGATTTGCGCCCGGGCATCTGCTTGAGCCCATCCACCACCCGGCGCAAGGCGAGCATTGTGGCGAAGGTGGAGGAGCGGCCACGGAAAGTGCGCGCTCCGCCACCTTCCTCCTGCGATTCCAGGTCGGCCTCTTCGCCGCGGCTGTCCAGACTATACCGGATGCGGCCGATGGCAGCTCGCAGCAGGCGCTTGTCCATGGTGTACTGTTCGAGCGCCCCCATTCCGCCCCTCGTGCGGATGATCGCCACCAGGTCGCCCGGCTGCATCTGCTCGTCCACGAACTTGCGCAACGCGTCGCGGACGAAATGCATGCTCACAAACGAAAGCCCGAAATCGTCCACCACGATGGCGATGGAGCGGCGGGCATCGGCCTCACGCGGCGCGGCCAATGACGGCGCGGCCGTGGGAGCGGCGGCGCTTGGTGGCGCAACGGGCGCCACGGGCGCCGCAATGTAGGACAGGTACTCTACTTTGCGCGGCTTGCCGTCCTCCAGGACTTCGAAGTCTTCCTTTTTGAGATCCGGGACGGAATGGCCTTGCTTGCCGGTAACAACGGCGTCCACCTGGATCAGGTTGACGGTGATGCGGAGCGTCGGCTCGGATGAAGTCTGCGCGGACAGAACGAGAGCGCACAGGAACAGCGCACTGCGAGCCACCATACCCCTGGTCCTCCTAAATGGCCGGGCGCCAGTCGTTTCCCCGGTACCGGCTCGAGATCCGTCCATGGCAGGACGGGCACGGAGTTGAGGGGACGCGTGGGTCCCCCCGGCGGTTACATATAAAAGGATCCCAGGCCCCGCTTATCCTGCAAGGGGCAGGCGCTTCCACCTGCCCCACAATAGCTCAGACCCTGGCGATATCCAGTTTCGCGTCCCAGACTTCGTTCGAACGCAGCAGATCGTCCCAGGTCACTTCGCGGCCCGTGTAAGCGGCGGTGCGGCCGAGCATGGCGCTCAACGCGGATTCCGCGCCGAGCTCCGCCTGGGCAAGCAGGTTGCCGCTGGTGATGCTCGCGATGAACGCGCGCTGCTTGTTGGGATCGGCGTCGTCGAGCGCGCCTTTGAATGAGCCTGTGACGGCGGCCTTGGAGTCGGTGATCTGGCCGGCCTTGGTCTGGATGGGGAACTCCCAGGGTTCGGCGCCCGTGATGCACACCGGGCTGTCGTAATGGGCTTCGGCGTTGCCGCGCGTGCCGAAATACTGCATGGCCACGCTCCAGCTACCCTTGATGAACTGCGTGGAGTTCATGGTGATGTGCACGTCGCCAGGGTAAGTGTACTGGCAGTTGAAGTGGCTGAAGCAATCGCCCTTATCGTCTCGTCCGACGCGCCCGCCGGCGCCCACGGCCTTCAGAGGATGGCCCTGGAGCATCCAGTTGGTCACGTCGATGATGTGGATGTTCTGTTCGACGATGATGTCGCCGCTGAGTACACGGTCATGAACCCAGTTGCGCAGGCGGCGCGTGGCGGGAGAGACTCCCGGCCATTCGGGCCGGGCAATCGCGCCGGCATAGTAATAGGTGAGACCGCAAACCGGGATTCCAAGGGCGCCCGCGTGGACCCGCTTGGCGAGCTCCACGAACGGGGTGGCGTGCCGGATCTGGAATCCCACGGCGACGCTGAGCCTGCCTTTCGCCTTCTCGCCGGCCCGAATGACGCGCTTTGCGCCGGGGACGTCGACCGCAACCGGTTTTTCGAGATAGATGTGCTTCCCCGCGGCCACGGCCTTTTCCAAGTGCTCCGGATGGAAATACGGCGGCGTGGCGATGTAGATGGCGTCGATCTGTTTGGATTCGAGAATGCGTTCGCAGGCATTCGGTCCGGCGAAGATCTGCGAGGGATCGATAGCGGGCAGGTTCTTCTTGGCCAGCGCATCGTCGAAGCGCTTCTTGCCTTCGGTGACGCGGTCTTCAAACAGGTCCGCGATCGCGCTGAGGTGCGCGCCGGCATCCCTAATGAAGCCGGTAGCCACGCCCGAGCCACGTCCGCCGCAGCC
>JAJFUV010000043.1 GCA_021372245.1 Terriglobales bacterium | reverse complement strand
CCGCGCCACGGTGGCGGGCGCCGGTCAGGAAGTGAGGCTGGCGTTCTTGAAGCTGGGGGACTCGCCGGTGGAGGCCATCTCCGGAGAAGCGCTGGTGGCGGGTAACGAGATGCGCGCGCCGCGCCTGGACATACGCAACCTCAGCAAGCGCGAGGTGGAATACATCGAGATCGGTTGGATTCTGGAAGACCGCGCGGGACGCCAGTTTCTTGCCGGAGCCATGCCCGCCGAACTGAAGCTCGCGCCGGGTGCCGCTTCCGAAGTGCGGCAGGAGACCTCCCTCCGCTTCAACAGCCGCACGGGCCCGCCGCTGGCGATCCGCGGCATCAAAGGGTATGTGAGCCAGGTGCAATTCGCGGGCGGCGACACGTGGATTCCCAGCCGAGCCTCGCTGGAAGCCGCGCGCCTGCTGGGCACAGTGGCTCCATCAGCCGAAGAACTGCGCCTCACGGAACTCTATCGCAAGCGCGGCCTAACCGCCCTGGTCGAAGAGTTGAAGAAGTTCTGACAAGATTCTGGGCCGCCTCGCTTGCCTATGGTGGCCCACTTTGCGTCGTCAGCCTCCAACTCTGTGCCCCAGCACAAGAAGAAAACTATACCGACATGCTCGAGGTGTGGACTCTCCACCCTTGCTAGTGGGCGAGGTTGAATGAGACACACGACTGGCAATACCATACCTTTCTAGCCTTTAGTGCGCTTCGGTGATAGACTCGGATATCCGAGGTGGATTGTGGCTGTTGTTCATAACTCTATCGCACTCACGACAGAACAGAAGGAACGCATTATTCGAGAGTTGGAGAAGCGAGGGGGAGCACATAGCCCTTGCGTTAGGTGCGGTAATCCGGTTTTCACGCTCCTCGACTTTGTTTTTGCCAACACGGTTATTTCCGGTAGTGCAGTTCAGCTGGGCGGACCGTCTGTCCCAACAATCGCAGTTGCATGTACAAAGTGTGGTGCTGTGCATCACCACGTCCTTGGGATTCTTTTCCCTCTTGCGGAGTTCGGTTTTGGCAAAGGCGAATAACAAACTAAACGCATCCAAGGGGGCCAAGATCCTTGCTGATGCGATCTCAAATGGAATGGTGGCGGGAATTTCCCATGTCAATGTTGCGCAACAGTACATCGTGATAACAGAAGACCGGACCTATCGGTGCCTGAGTACCTGGAAAGAACAGATACAAACCAAGGATGCCTGGGTAGCTCCCGTGTGTCTCCTGTCATCACTTCTATTCTCTTTCGTCACATCTACATTTCGCGATGCGTTCGGAGTCCCGAAGGAGACATGGCAGGCCGTGGCGCTGGTGTCGATCGTACTCTCTGTACTGTGGACGTTTCGTCAACTATGCACGCTCATCAAGCGATTGTGGACAGACGATCTGGCTGGGTCTATCGAAGATCTGATAGATCGGCTGAAGAAGGGGGCCGCCGTTGTTCACTGGGGATCCGCTGAACAGTTAGTGGGAGGAGGGCCCCCCGCAACAGACAGCACTGCTCCGAGTCAATCGACCTTCTCTGCAGGTGCTTGATTAGGTTCTTACACCGGTGGCCACCTGGATGTTTCAACGACGTGATACCGGGCTCACATGCCTAGCTACTCGGTCAGGACACCAGACCGGGATAGGTTGGCCGATTGTATCGTGAACAAGGCTGCCAGGCAGATTGCGGCTGATCCAGAGACCGGCAAAAGCCCCGTTACCGTCGCCCTTGTCCGATTAGGTGGCCAAGACAGGGCCGCGTTAGGACCAATCAACTTACGCCACAGCGCCGCAAAGAGATCTCTTGGAAGGCTGCGGAGAGGCGGTGGGGCCGGAGATGACGTCCCCCATGAACTGGCATCTTGCTGTTCTCTTTCAAGAAGCCTCACGTGGTATAATTATTCACGAAAGTGAATAATTAGTCAGATGGCTATTCGTGTCGGTATTGTCGGCTTCCGCGGCTACAGCGGCGCGGAACTCATTCGCATCCTTTCGCGGCACCCTCAGGCCGAGCCGGTGCTGCTCGAACATCGCTCGGATTCCGAACCCGCCCTGCATCCGCGCGGGTGGAAGGGACCGAAGGTGGCTCCCGCCACTCCCCAGGCCGTTCGGGACGAAGGGATCGCCGTGGTGTTTCTCGCCACGCCGGCGAACGTTTCCATGGAGCTCGCGCCGTCCATGATCGACGCAGGCGCCAAGATCGTCGACCTGAGCGGCGCGTTCCGCCTTCGCACCGCCGACAACCACCGCAAGTGGTACAAGGAAGAACACACCGCCACCGGCTGGCTCGCCAAGGCGGTCTATGGCTTGCCGGAATTCTACCGGGACAAGATTCCCGCCGCTACGCTGGTTTCGAATCCCGGCTGCTATCCGACGGCGGCGAATCTCGCCATTCGTCCGCTGGTTGCAAGCGGAATCGCCGACCGTAAAGCCGGCATCGTTTGCGACGCCAAGAGCGGCGTGAGCGGCTCGGGCCGCAAGCCCAGCCTGAAGTCCAGCTTTTGCGAAGTGACCGGCAATTTCTCGGCCTACTCGATCCTGGACCACCGGCACGTCCCGGAAGTGCTCATGAACAGTGGCCTGGAGGAGGCCGAGTTCTCGTTCACAGCGCACCTGATCCCGGCAGACCGCGGCATCCTGGAAACCATCTACTTCCGCGCCGCCAAACCAGTGGACGCGGCGGGCGTGGTGGCGGCTTACGAGAAGGAATACGCGGGCGAGCCGTTCGTACGCATCTACGATCCCGGAAAAGTTCCGGACCTGCACGCGGTGGCGCACACGAACTTCTGCGACATCGGCGTGAAGATGGACACCGCGACCGGACGCGGCGTGGTGGTGAGCGTGATCGACAACCTCATAAAGGGCGCTGCGGGTCAGGCCGTCCAGAACATGAACCTCATCATGGGATTCGCCGAGACGGAGGGTCTGCTGTGAAGTTCCTCGTCAAACTCGGCGGCACTCTGCTCGACGCACCGGAATCGCGCGACCGGCTGGCGCGGGAGATCCATGCGCTGGCAAAGCAGGGTCACGCGGTGACAGTGGTGCACGGCGGCGGCAAGCAGATGACCCGGTACCTGGCGGAACGCAAGGTCGAGAGCCGTTTCGTGAACGGGTTGCGGGTAACCACGCCCGAAGTCGTGGACGCCATTCTCAAAGTGTTCGCCGGAACCGTGAACCATGAACTCGTGGGCAGTTTCATCCGCGCCGGGGCGAAAGCCGTTGGGTTGAGCGGCATCGACGCCTGCCTGGTGGAAGCCGTCCTGATGGACCCGGCGCTGGGTGCTGTCGGCAAACCCGTACGCGCCAATACCGGAATCCTCGATGTGCTTACCTCAGCGGGGTATATGCCCGTGGTGGCCTGCGTGGCGGGTGACGCCGAAGGCCGCGTTTACAACGTGAACGCGGACCAGATGGCGGTGGCCTGCGCTTCGGGCTGGCATGTATCCACACTGCTATTTCTCACCGACGTGGATGGCGTGCGCGGTGCGGAAGGCTCGATTCTTCCTTCGCTTACCCCGGCGCAGGCTGCCGGACTGATCCAGGCGGGCGTCGCCACCGGCGGGATGCAGGCCAAATTGAATGCCGCTTCATCGGCGCTGAACAACGGCGTGGAGCAGATTCTCATCGTTCCGGGCGCTTTGCCGGAAGTGATCCAGCGTATATGCGCGGGCGAGCCGATCGGCACGCGCATGACACAAGCGGAGAAGACTGGTGCCTGAGACTGGCGCCAATTCGGCGCTCACAGTGCGCAAGGCGCGCATGCAGGACGTGCCGCACTTGCTCGCGCTGATTAACGCGTACGCCGCCGAAGGCGCCATGCTGTCGCGCACGGCCTTCGAGATGTCGGAAAACATCCGCGACTTCACGGTGATTTGCTCCGGCGAGCGTACGCTGGGCTGCGCCGCGCTGCACTTCTATGGATCCACGGCCGCCGAGGTCCGCTCGTTGGCCGTCGATCCCGCATGCAAATCCCAAGGCCTGGGCAGAATCCTGGTGGAAGCACTGGAAAAAGAAGCCCTTGATTTCGGGCTGGAATTACTCTTCGCATTCACCTATGTTCCGAAGTTCTTTGAGAAACTCGGGTTCATAGCGGTTGATCGCGGCGAACTTCCCTTGAAGGCATGGAAGGATTGCCTGCGGTGCCCGAAATTCCAGCGCTGCGACGAAATCGCCATGCGCAAGATCCTGCGCCCGGGCGCCGTCTCTACCGTTACGCAAACAAAAGGCGAAGAACCTGCAGTACTCCCCATCCTGGCCTGATGGTTAGCCGCCTTTTTGCGGTTCACTGAATCTTCATTATTTATTCCTGAAACTAATGTGAGAAAAACCAATTAGTTTTAACACCAAATCTGTGTATAATCATAGGGCGCCAAGGCTAAAGAGTCTAAGGGAACGGCTATGAAGGCACAGACGGTCGAAGTAAAGGAATCCACGGGACGCGTGCTTTGCTGCACGATTTTCAAACCTGGCGGCAGGAAGCTCCTGGCCAAAGGGCATATCATCCGTGAAGAGGACGTGCAATTGCTCGAGACCGAGGGCCTCCGGCAGGTCTGGGTAACGGAGTTGGAGGCTGGCGAGGTCGGCGAGGACGAGGCGGTGATCGAGGTGGCCCAGGAAATGGGGTGCGGCTGCCTGGAGATCCGGCCCGCCGCGGGCGGCCGCGCCAACCTGGTCGCCACGGAAGACTGTTGCGTGCTGGTGGACGACGAACTGCTCAAGCAGATCAACTGCACTTCGAGCGTAGTGATCGCCACCTCATTGAATTTCTCGCACGCAAAGGCCGGGCAACGGATCGCCACGATCAAGAGCGCGCCCTTCGCGGTGGCGCGGGCGCAGGTCGACGCCATGGTGTCCATCCTCAAGGAGCGCGGTCCGATCCTGCAGGCGCGCCCCATCCGGGGAGCCTCGGTGGGCGTTTTGTATTCCGATCCGGTGGACGGCGAGCGCGCGCGCCAGTTGTTCGAGAACATCATGCAGCAGCGGTTGGTGCGTTACGGAGTCGCACCGGAATACGCGCTGACGGCGGTGGAGGACGACGCTTCCATCGCCAGAGGCTTGGAACATCTTCTGCGAGCCCAACCTACGGTGGTCCTCGTCGCGTCTACTACGGCGCCGGCGGGACCGGAAGACGTTATCGGACGCGCCATGGTGCGCATAGGCTGCCACGTCGAGCGGTTTCTCGCGCCCGTCGAGCCGGGCAACCTGATGATGCTGGCGTACAAGGACGATATGCCGTTGATTTCAGCGCCAGGCTGCTCGCGCTCGGCCAAACCCAACGTCGTGGATCTGCTGCTGCCTCCGCTGCTTGCCCGTTACCGTGTGTCGGGTTGGGAACTCGCCAGCCTGGGCCACGGCGGACTCTTGGCATAGCGCAAGAATCTCCTCCACAAGCCATCGGGCCGGTCCTCCGAGCGGCACGGTGGCAAACCTTCGCCGGGCGTCCGACGGGCGCCCGGCTTTTTTCATACCCGGCAAGTAAATCGCCATCATTGCTATGCTGTATTATCAAACCCGTTCTTAAAAGGAGATTCGTGATCATGAGTGAGAACCTTTCCCGCCGTGGTTTCGTGACACGTTCCACCGGCGTCGCCCTGGCGACGGGCCCCGCCGTCCTGCGCTCGCTGGGCGCAAACAACAAGGTGAACGTAGGATTCATCGGCGCCGGCAGCCGCGGCTACTACCTGATGGAGATGCTTTACAAAGGCTCTCCGGACGAATTCCAGATCACCGCCGTCTGCGACGCGTTCACGGGCCGGCTGGCCCGCGCCAAGGACCGCGTGCAGACCATGGGCAAGAACGAGCCGAAGACGTACGAGGACTACCGCCAGTTGCTGGCCGATCCGTCCGTGGAAGCGGTGGTCATCGCCACGCCGGAACACCTTCACCAGTCGATGACCCTGGCGGCCATCAAGGCGAAGAAGCATATCTACGTCGAAAAACCGCTGGCGCACACCATCGAGGAAGGCGAAGTGGTGCTGAAAGCGGCGGCCGGTTACGACAAAGTAATCCAGGTCGGCACGCAGAACCGCAGCAACAAGTTCTACCAGAAGGCCAAGGAACTGATCGCACAAGGACTCATCGGCGACGTTCACTACGTGAGAGCGTTCTGGTACCGCAACTCGCCCGACACGAACCCCGCATGGCGCTATCAGATCCCGGCCGACGCCACCGAGCAGAACACGGACTGGCAGAAGTTCCTGGGCCCGGCGCCGAAGCGCCCGTTCGACAAGCGCCGCTTCTACCAGTGGCGCCTTTACTGGGATTATTCGGGCGGCATCTCGACCGACCTGTTGGTGCACCAGACCGACATCACCAACTATGTCTGCGGCAAGACCGTGCCATTGAGCTGCATGGCGAGCGGCGGCGTCTACCGTTGGGGTAGTGCTACCGACGACCGCGAAGTGCCTGACACCATCAGCGCCATCTACGAGTATCCGGACAAGTTCCACATCAACTATAGCTGCTACTTCGGCAACGTCCACTACGGGTACGGCGAGCAGTTCATGGGCAACGAGGGCACCATCGAGGTGCTCAGCCGCCGTGAATTGCACTTCTATCCGGAGAAGTTCCCGGGTGTGCCGGCCAAGGTAAAAGCTCGTCAGGAAATCCACGAGACCGATCCCGACGCGGACAACGCGAGCGTGCAGGCTCACCTGCGCAATTGGCTGGAAGCCACCCAGGGTAAGGGCAAGGTGATCGCGCCGCCGACTGTCGGCCAGCAGGCCGCCATCAGCGGACACCTGGCGACGCTGTCGTACCGCAACGGCAAGAAGGTGATCTGGAACGAGACCACCAGCAAGTATCGTTTCGCGTAGACTTTTCTCGGGGCCGCCGTTGATGCACGCGGCGGCCCTTCCTCCTTATGAACGGCGCCGAGAGCCTGCTCCGCACCCTCCTCAACAACTCCATCGATCTGTGCCTGATGAACCCGGGCACCAGCGAAATGCAGTTTGTGTCGGCCCTGGATCGCGCCCCTGGGATGCGCAGCGTGCTGTGCCTGTTCGAAGGCGTGGTTTCAGGCGCGGCGGATGGGTATGCCCGCATGAGCGGCAAACCCGCCGCCACACTGCTACACTTGGGGCCGGGGCTGGCCAACGGCCTGGCGAACTTCCACAACGCGCACAAAGCGCGCTCGCCCGTGGTGAGCATCGTCGGCCAGCATTCCACCCAGCACCTGCCCTTTAATGCACCCCTGACCACCGACATTGAGCAACTGGCGAGGCCCGTCTCAGGCTGGGTCCATACGCTCACGTCTCCCGGACGCATGGGGGCGGCGACTATCGAAGCTATCACGGCGGCGCTCCAGCCCCCAGGACAGGTAGCCACGTTGATCGTGCCGGCGGATTATTCGTGGTGCGAAGCTGGCGCGCCCGGCGAGGCTATTGTCCGTCCCGTGCGCGAACTGCCGGATCCCGCACGGATCCGCGCCATCGCCGAGATTCTGCGATCGAGCGGCTCGGCGGCGTTGCTCCTCAGCGGGAGGGCGCTGCTCGACCGCGCACTCGTCGCGGCGGCGAAGTTGGCCGCGGCAACCGGCGTCCGCGTGTTTGCGGACCGCTATGCCGCGCGGATGCAGCGCGGCGCGGGGCGCTTCGCACCAGAGAAGATCCCTTACTTCCCCGAGCCGGCTCTCGAATCGCTTGCCGGCATTGAACACATGATCCTGGTGGAGGCGTATCCGCCGGTATCGTTTTTCGGCTATCCGAATCTGCCGAGCCTGATGGCACCGCCGGATTGCCCCATGCACGTGTTGGCTACGCCTGAAGAGGACGGGACGGGCGCGCTGGAAGCATTGGCCGAAGAGTGCGGCGCGAGAAAGGCTCCGGGCCCCGCGGCAACGCTGCGGCCGGAACTCCCGCGCGACGGCGCACTCACCGCGCAAACAATCGGCCGCACCCTTGCCGCCCTGATGCCGGATGACGCCATCATCACCGATGAGATGGTTTCGTCGGGCGAAGCCGTCTGGCGGGAACTTGAAGGCGCGCCGCCATTCGACTACTTGGCCGTGACCGGCGGAAGCATCGGACAAGGCTTGCCCGTCGCCCTGGGAGCCGCGCTGGCTTGTCCCCGGCGCAAGGCGATCGCGCTCGAAGCGGACGGCAGCGGGATGTACACGCTGCAAGCGCTCTGGACCATGGCTCGCGAGAACCTGGACGTAGTGACGGTAATCTTCGCCAATCGCAGTTACCGCATCCTGAATATCGAGCTGCGCCGCACAGGCGCGGCGGAGGCAGGGCCGCGAGCGGCTGAGATGATGGACATCGGCCACCCCAATCTGGATTGGGTGGCGCTCGCGCGCGGACAAGGCGTGGAGGCAACCCGCGCCACGACCGCCGGGGAATTCGCCGCGCAGTACGGCGCCGCCCTGCGAGACCGCGGGCCGCGCCTCATCGAAGCCGTCCTGGCGGATTAGTAGTGTAGTCTTGTTAGGAAAGCCATGAGGATCCTCAGCATTGGAGAAGTGCTCTGGGACGTTTTCCCGGACCGGGAGAAACTGGGCGGCGCGCCGTTTAACTTCTGCTATCACGCCCACCGGCTGGGTCATGAAGTGCTCTTCCTGAGCGCGGTCGGAGAGGATAGGCGCGGAGACGCGGTCCTGGCCCAGGCCGGGAGTATGCGCCTGCGGACGGATTTCATACGCCGCGTCCAGGCGCCCACCGGGGTCGTGACGGTGGCATTGGATGCGGCGGGCAAGCCCACGTTCACCATCCATCGCCCCGCGGCCTACGACCTGCTGCGGCTGTCGGAGAGCGATTTCGCGGCGATTACGGAGTGGCGCCCGGATTGGATCGCCTTCGGCACGCTGCACCAGATGGATCCCTCGATTCGTGCGCTGCTCCAGCGGCTGATCGACGACAACCCGCAAGCCCGCCGGCTCTACGACATCAACCTGCGGAAGGAATCCTATACTCCGGAACTGATTGCCGGGCTGCTTCCTCAAGCCAATGTTGTGAAGCTGAACGACGATGAAGTGGTTGAGATGGAACGTATGTTCGGAAGCGGAGCGAGTTCCATCGAATCGTTCTGCCGCTCCTGGTCGGCTCGCTACAATTGGGATGCGGTGTGCGTCACGCTCGGGGCGAACGGATGCGCCGTGCTGGTGGGCGGCGAGTTCGCCGAAGTCCCGGGCTACAAGGTGAAGGTGGTGGATACGGTCGGCTCCGGCGACGCTTTCACCGCCGCGTTTCTCCATGGCATGGGCGAAAAATGGCCCGCCGGGCGCATCGGCGATTTCGCCAACCGGCTGGGCGCCCTGGTAGCCAGCCGCGCCGGAGGAGTGCCCGAGTGGACGCTCGAAGAGTGCGCGGCATTAGTACGTTAGGGGTTCATCATGAAACCTGCACGGCTTATCCCGTTGTTGATTTTAGGCGCAGCCTCGCTGTGGGCTCAGAACCTGCGCGTGGACGCGGCCAAGCGGCGCTTCAGTTTTGGCGAAACGATCCAGAACGCACGCTTCGGCCTCGACGTAAACGGCAAGACCTTGTGGGCCGAGGATGCGGTGTCGGCCAAGGGGAGTGACGGCGCCACAGGCCGGCTGGTGCTGCGTTTCGCCGAACCGGCGATCGAGTGGACTATCGAGCTCGGCGCGGGTTCGAACGGCTCGTCCGCCATCATCGAAAGCTCCATCCGCAACCTGGGCAGTGTCGCCGTGAAGCTGGGCCGCGCGAGGCTCGTGGACGTGAGCGCGCTCAACCTGGGCACGGCGCCCGAGAACGCTGTCGCATTCCTGGAATCCGGCTGTCAGAACCCTTCCCCGGTCGCAAGACTGAGCTCGATGGAGAAGCCGCGCAAGGCCAAGACGCTGGTGCAGATCTACAATCCGGCCTCGCGCACCGCATTGCATCTGGGCTTCATCACCTACGACCGCATCAGTACCGTCCACGAACTTGCCTGGGACAAGGCGCGCGGCGTGCCGGCGCTCAGCACCTACTGCGATTTCGAGGGCTTCGAACTGCCCGCGGGCGCTACGGTTTCGACCGAAAAGCTGCGGCTGGCCGCCGGCACCGATCCATACGTCGAGCTGGACACGTGGGCGAGGCTTGTCCAAGCCCAGTACAAGGTGAGCATCTGGCCGAAGATCCCGGCGGGATGGGTGGGCTGGAGCTGGGTGGACGGCTTCAACGTCGAACGCTACGAAGACGTGGTGCTGCGAAATGCGCACGCGGTCCGCGAGCGCCTGCCCGGGCTGGATATCGAATACCTCTGGGTGAGCATCGGCAACCTTGAGGACAAGCAGCCCGGCAACTGGCTTCGCTGGAATTACAAGTTGTTCCCCAGCGGCCCGCAGAAGCTGATCGGAGAGCTGGCGAAGAAGGACTTCAAACTGGGGCTCTGGTGCGGCGCGTTCTGGCTCAGTTCCCGGCTCAAAGATAAAGTCGAAGAATTCCGCGACGCGCTGTTGCTCAAGGGAGGCAAACCGCTTGCCGTGCCGCATCGCGAGATCGGCGAGGTGTACGCGCTCGACCCCACGCATCCCAAGACGCACGCATTCCATCGGAAGGTCTTCACCACTTACCGGGACTGGGGCGTGCGCTACTACATGATCGACTTCCAGGACGCCGTCTCCGGCACCACGCCCGGCAACCACATCCCCGACAGCTATTACGACCGTTCGCTCATCCCCGGTCCGCAGGCGTTCCGGGCCGGCATGGAGGTGATCAGCGAAGCGGCCGGCAAGGATACTTATCTGTTGCCGAGCACGGGTCCGACGCTCCTGAACGTGGGCCTGGTGGCGGCCAATCGCGTGGGCTCGGACTACGGAGAGGGCCGCGCGCTGGACGGCCCCGGCAAAGGTTTCTATCCCGGGACGTTCATGATCAACCGCGCCGAATACTGGACCTCGCACCGCGCCGCGACTAACGCACTGGCCGGCAACTACTTCACCCACCGCAAGCTCTACTTGGCCGATTCGGGCAACGTGATGACCATCGACAAGCCCATCGCCGTCTCCGACGCGCAGATTACTACCACCATTTTCGGCATCAACGGCAGCCCGCTGATGCTGGGCGACGACATTTCGCGCATGAGCGAAGAGCGGCTGGCGATGGTCAAGCAGATCTTCCCACGCCTGCCCGAGGCGGCGCACCCGCTCGATTTGTTCGACAAGCCCGAGCCCGCCTGGCCCGAAACCTTCCATCTGAAGGTGAAGCGTGATTGGGACGAGTGGGACCTGGTGGCTGTGTTCAACTATCGTTCGAAGGCGCTCGACGAGGACATCGCTTTTGAACGGCTGGGCCTCGATCCTTCCGCCTCTTACGTGGTTTGGGACTTCTGGAACGAACGCTACCTGGGCGTGCACAAAGGCTCGATCCGCCTCGCTGTGCCAGGGCAATCCGTGAAGCTCCTGCGCATCGCGCGAGAGCGGGCGCACCCCTGGGTGGCCTCCACCGACATGCACGTCCGCCAGGGTCAGGCCGAGATCGTGAACGCCCGGTGGAATCAGGACGCCAGCGCGCTGACCATTGAAGCGACGCGGCCGGCCGGATACCGGGGTAACGTCTTCGTACGCGCACCCAAGGGGCTGGCCATGAAAAATCCAAAGGGCTTCTACGTCGCCAAGGACGCCAACGACGCCTCGTTGATCATTCGCTGCGATTTTGATTTCTCAACGGGTGCCCGGCAGGCGCGCACGCTCGAGTTCGTACCGGTTCCGGCGCGCTGATATATACTCGAACCGTCGGAGATCAACCATGACCCAATCAGATCGCAGGCAATTCCTGTCGGGCGCGGCCGGAGCCGGTTTGGCCGCACGAGCCATGGCGCAAGCCAGCGCCTCGCAGAAGAAACTCCGCGTCGGTTTGATCGGCGCGGGAGGCCGGGGCACCTACCTCGGCAAGACCATCCAACAGTTCACCGAGCAGGGCGAGCCGGTGGAGCTGGTGAGCGTGTGCGACATCTACCAGCCGCGCCTGGAACGCGCCGAAGTGGCGTTCAAGGTCAAGGGATACGCGCGCGCCGCGGACATGCTGAAGGACCCGAACCTGGACGCGGTCATCATCGCCACACCGGACCGCCAGCACGTCTTCAACACCATGGAAGCGATCCGCGCCGACAAGGACGTTTATTGCGAGAAGCCGGTGACGCATTGGGCGCAGTTCGACCGGCTCAAGGAACTGGTTCACGAGAACCGCAAGCTGAAGCGGGTGGTTCAGGTCGGCACGCAGTATGTTTCCGACACCGTGTGGGAGCGCGCGGGCGAGCAGATCCGACAGGGCGCCATCGGCAAGGTGGTCCACGCGCAGAGCTGTTACTTCCGCCGCGGCGATTCGGGCGAAGCCGGCATGCCCATCGACGATCCCAACGCCAAACCCGGCGTGGGCGTGGATTGGGAGACCGCCCAGGCCGATGCGCCGCGCCGCGAGTTCACCGTGAGCCGGCTGTTCCAGTGGCGCCTCTACATGGATTATTCGGGGGGCCCGCTCACTGACACCTACCCGCACATGCTCACGCCGGTAGTGAAGATGCTTGACGCGGGCTTCCCCAAGAAAGTTGTAGCCACCGGCGGCCGGTTCTATTACGGCGGGTTGCGCGACGTGCCGGACACGATGGACCTGTTGATTCAGTATCCGCAGGGCATGGACATCGCTTTTCTGGGCAGCTTCGTGAATTACGTGGGCATCGAAACGCTGGTGCGAGGCTCGGAAGGCACGGCGCGCAAATCGGACCTGGCCATCACGCTGGAGCCGATGAAGGGCGTCAACAAACCCCGGCAGGAGCTTCCCAGCGACACGCAGACGCGCGGCGAGGGCCACTCAAACCTGGCCATCGCGCACATCAAGGACTTTCTGAACTGCATGCGCACCCGTGGGACACCGCGCGGAGACCTGGAACTGGCCTATCGAGTCCAGGTGCCGCTCATCATGGCCATGCAGTCCCACCTGCACAACAAAGTGGCCCTGTTCGACGCGGACTCGGAGACTATCCAGTTGGTGTAGGTCCCGATCTCTTGTCGCCGGGAGAGTGTACACTACTTTATAGAAGTGCTTCGCCTTAAGCGGCAGGAGTAGGTACGATGAACGCTGAGAAACAGCACGCTCATGCCTTGCTTGATCGGGTGCCAGCTGATCAGATGACGGTCGCCGTGCGCTTCCTCGAGTTTCTGTTGCTCGATCCCGCCCACCGCGCCTCGGCCACCGCACCTCCCGAGGACGAGGAGATCAGTGCGGAAGAAGAACAGGCTGTTGCACACTCCAAGGATTGGCTCCAACACAACGAAGGCATTCCCTTCGAGAAGGTAGTCGAGGAGATGGGCTTCACCATGGAGCAGATTCGGAACAACCGCCTCGATGACGCGCAGGATCCGGCGGCTTGATGCGGATCGTCTTCTCCGACCAAGCCAGGACCGACGTTCGCGCTATTCCCCAACGCATCGCCATGAACATCCTCACGGCTATTCAGCGTCTGGCCGAAACCGGGGCGGGCCGTGTCAAGACGTTGCAGAATCAGGATGGGGACAGGCGCCTTCGCGTTGGCGATTATCGCGTCCGCTTCACTGTGGAATATCCCGAAACCCTGTATGTCCACACCGTAAGGCACCGTCGAGAAGCCTACCGCTGAGAAGCAGTCACGTCAAGAAACAGATTCCACAGCGACACCTTCAGCCATTAGTAATCTTCAGTCCGACGAATTCGGCGCGGAAGCCGGCGGCTTTCGGGCTGCAGGCGTAAAGGCCGCATCGTGCTTCCTTCCCTTCGACGCCGGCCAGGTGCGCCATTCGGATCATGTTCCACTCCGCGGCGGTGCTTTCCCTGTAGTCCACCAGGAAGTCGGCGCCCACTCGCCTGATCCGCAACTCGACCGAACTGCGCTCGCGCGGAAAGTCTTGTACGGACCAGTCCGAGAACCCGCCGGCCGTCACCACGACGCCCAGTTTTGCCGGACCCTCTGGTTCGTATTCGACCGACGTCTTCAGCCAGCAATCGGCTGAGAAGCGCACCATCAGACCGGCCTGGTCATACTGGTGGCACGGGTAGAAGAACACCTCCACCGTCATTGTGAAATCCCCGGCCACGCGCGCGTACAGGAAGTGCCCACTGTCGGCCGCAAAGCCGTAGTGGGTCTTCTGCCAGAAATCGGTCCCGGCGCCTGGCATCACGACGAGCCGGCGCGCCGCCGTGTCCACTGCCCACTCCTCCGGCTCATTGAACCAGGTGAGTTGAGGATTCAGATCGGCCTTATCGAAAGTCTCTTCGATCAAGATATCGATACTCCTCTCGAATCGTGCTGCTCGATGGCTGGCCTGCCGCCCCGGACCGCACGCAGGATCGCACCGTCTACGTTCATCAGCGCGAGCGCCGAACGCGGGAAGCGCTCCTGAACTTTGTCATCCACTTGCACGTTCAGGTTATCTACCAGCAGATTGCGCACGTTGGCGATGGTGCAGTAAGACGGGTGCCGGGCGTAGATGGTGAGTCGGTCGTCCTTGGGATTGATGGTTCCGCCGGCGTGCTTCTTCTTCTGGCTGTAATCGAACGCCGCGGAAACGCGGAAGCAGATGTTCGAAAGCGTTAGGTTCTCGATGATGCTTTCGCGCATGCCCTGGATGAGAATGCCGTTGTCGCTGCGGATGAAGATGTTGTTGAACAGGATGTTGCGCATCGCGCCGATGGCCGAATTGTCGCGCCGTCTTTCGATGTCCATGAAGATCGGATAAATCATGTTGCGCAGCCGCTCCGGGTTGACCTGCATGGGATCGCGCAGCGTTTCGATCGTCAGGTTGGAAACCGTGACGCCGTCGATCGCGCCACCGTCCTTGATGAAGAAGCCGACGCCGACCGTGGAGTTGCGTACGGTGCAATTCGAGATGGCGATGTTCCGGTAGTCGCCGAAAGAGCCCGTGCCCAGCTTGATGGCCGTGGCGATGCTCTCGGTGGTGCAGTTGGTGACGACGATGTCCTCGCACGGGACGCCTTTGTCGGTCTTGAGGCAGATGCAGTCGTCGCCGGCCGTGATGTGGCAATTCGAGATACGCACATCGCGGCAAGACTCCGGGTCGATGCCGTCGCTGTTGGTGCGGAAGTAGTTGTTGAGGATGGTGACTCCATCTATGACGACCTGTTGGCAGAACCGCAGATGGCAGGCCCAGGAATCGCTATAGAGGATCGTGAAGTCTCGCAGGATCACCTGGCGGCAATCTTCGAGGAAAATGACCCGGGTACGGAACTTCGGACGCGGCTCGTCGGCAAAGCCGGGCCTCCGCCCCAGGTCGGCCACACCGCCACCATGCAGCACGCCGGGACCGAGGATGCAGATGTACTCCGCCTTCCGCGCGGCGATCAACTCCGCCTCGCCCGCCGGATAGTCCTCCGGCTTGGTGCTCGCATGGATTGTGGCCCCAGCTTCCAGGTAAAGCGTGACACGGCTTTTGAGCCACAGCGTCCCGCTCAGGTATTCGCCGGGGGGCACGTAAACGGTTCCTCCGCCCGCGGCGTGGCAGGCGTCGATGGCGGCCTGGAATTGGGGCGCCTCGCTGCGGGCGCGGCCGCCCTTGACCCCGTACTCCCGTATGTCATAGACGCCTAACGGTTTAGCTTGGCCTGCTGCGCCGCCGGGAGAAGAAGCGGCACTGAGTGTGGCAGTAAGGAATCCGCGACGGAACATCTGATCCTCCTCCGGATCTCACAGGGCGCGAGACGTCTGCGATCCTACCACATCCGCGGGGCTCCAATTCGCTGATTCGGTTGCACGTTTTGGGAGCATGGAGCGTCAGAGCTAATGTGAAAGCAGTCGCGATAGGAGTGTGGCTTGTTTTGGCACCGGCCTTCGCCGCCGAGGCGCCGCTCAGTACCCTTCTGAAGGGCGTGGAGCAGCGTTACAACCACGCGAAGACCCTCGAAGTCTTTTTTTCACAACGATATACGATGCAGGGCCGGGCGCGCACCGAATCCGGCCACTTATGGTTGCGCAAGCCGGGACGCATGCGCTGGGAATATTCGCGGCCGGCCGGAAAGCTGTTCGTCTCCGACGGCAAATTCGTCTACTTTTACAGCCCATCGTCGAACCGCGCCGAGAAGAGCAAGTTGAAGGAGAGCGAGGACTTGCGCGCCCCGCTGGCGTTTCTGCTCGGCAAGCTCGATTTCAACCGGGAGTTCCAGTCCTTCACAACCACCCCGCAGGGCGCGGACACATTCATCAAGGCCAAGACCAAGTCGAACCGGTTGCCTTACAACGAGGTAGAGTTCGTGGTTTCGCCTACATACTCCATCCGGCATCTGCTGGTGCGCGGACAGGACCGCTCGGTACTGGAATACTCTTTCGACGGCGAGAAATTGAACCCGCCCGTCGATGACTCGCGGTTCCGTTTCAAACTGCCCCCGGGCGCCGAATTCGTGGAAGCCCTGGATGAGGACGACCGGAGACCCTGACCGTGGCGGAATGGGTAGTCAAGTACGCCGACAGCCGCGGAGAAATCCGCCAGCAGACCATCGACGCGGATTCCGAACAGGAGATCCGCGACCGGTACACCGAACAAGGCTACCTGATCTACACGGTGCGTCCCCGCTCGACGATGGCGCCGTTCTCGGGTGCCATGGCCAAACGCGGCCGCAAGATCAACCTCGAAAAGTTCCTGATCTTCAATCAGCAGTTCGTGACGCTGATACGCGCGGGCCTGCCCATTCTCAAGAGCCTGGATCTGCTGGCGGACCGCCTCACCGACCCTAAGCTGGGCCGTTACGTGAAGCAGGTTCGCGACGACGTGCGCAACGGCGAGTTACTGTCGGAGGCTTTCCGCGCAACAGGCGCGTTCTCACCCATTTACGTGACCAGCGTGATGGCAGGCGAGAAGAGCGGCAGCCTGCCTGAGGTGCTGGACCGATATCTCAGCTACCAGAAGCTGGCCTTGGCAGTACGAAAGAAACTACTGCTGTCGCTGCTCTACCCCGCGTTTCTGATAGTGCTGGTCACCGCGCTGATTGTGTTCCTGGTGACCTACGTGGTGCCGAATTTCGCCAAGCTTTACGAAAGCATGCAGGCAAACCTGCCGGTGGCGACGCAGATCCTCATCGCGGTGGGCACCACGGCGCGCCATTACGTCCTGTTGGGCGTGGGCGGGGTGGCGGCGGTCATCGTGTTGTTCAGGTTGTGGGCGCGGGGGGAGGCGGCGTCGGTGCACATCGACTCGGTCAAGCTCCGGACGCCAATATTGGGGAGCATCTGGGTCAAGTTCCAGGTCGCGCAACTGTCTCGCGTGCTGAGCACACTGCTGACGGGCGGCATTCCGTTGGTCCAGGCAATCGAAACAGCTTCCGATTCGATTTCGTCCAGGCTGCTGCGCCGGAGCCTCGACACAGCGCGGCAAAAGGTGCTCGAAGGAGAATCGCTTTCGAACGCGCTGAACGGCACGGGCATCTTCCCGGAGCTTTCCATCGATATGATTGAAGTAGGCGAATCCACGGGCGCGCTGCCGGCCATGCTGGCGAGCGTGGCGGAGTTTTACGAAGACGATGTGAACACGCAAATGACCGCCGCGCTTTCGCTCATCGAGCCCGCCATCATGATTTTCATGGGCACTTTCGTGGCCTTCGTGCTGGTGGCTCTGTATCTGCCCATCTTCTCGCTGGCGGACACGTTGAGGTAGCGGAAAGGAGGTTTGGCGAACATGGGTGGGGATCGCGTGAAAGCAGTGGACCTCGAACGGGAAGCGGCCGAGGCGCGGGCGCTGGCCGCGCGCTACCGCTGGGAATTCGTGGACCTGAAAGAGTGCCACATCGACCACGATCTGTTCCGGTCGGTTCCGGTCGACCTGATGTTCCGCTACAACTTCGTGCCGCTCATGGCCGAAAACGGAACGCTCGAAATCGCCCTGGCTGACCCGCGCAACCTGAACTTGATCGATGAAATTTCACTTCTGCTGAAGAAGAAGCTCCGCGTGTGCATCGCCACGCTCTCGCAGATCTCGGACCTCCTGAAGAAAACCGAGCAGTCGCAGCGCGTGCTCGAAGAGGTGACCGAAGGCTTCACCCTCGACGTGGTAGCCGACGAAGACGCGCAGGACGAGACGCTTTCGATCGACAAGCTCTCCGCCAGCGACAGCGACATCGCCCCGGTCATCAAGCTGGTGGACACCACCATCTTCAACGCCCTGGAACGGCGCGCTTCCGATATTCACATCGAAACGCGGGACAGCGAAGTGGCCATCAAGTACCGCATCGACGGCGTGCTGCACTACGCCATGCCCCCCATCGCCAAGGAGTGGCACTCCACCATCCTTTCGCGCATCAAGGTCATGAGCGAGCTGGATATCGCCGAGCGCCGCGTACCGCAGGACGGCCGCTTCCGCGTGCGTTACAAGAACCGGCTGATCGACTTCCGCGTCTCCATCATGCCCACCATCCACGGCGAAGACGCCGTGCTGCGTGTGCTCGACAAGGAGTCCATGAGCGAGAAGTTCGCCCAACTCTCGCTCGACGTGGTGGGCTTTTCCAACGAGGATCTCATCAATTTCCGGCGCTACATCAAGGAGCCTTACGGCATGGTGCTGGTCACCGGGCCCACCGGTTCCGGCAAGACCACCACGCTGTATGCGGCACTGAGCGAGATCAAGAACGACGAAGACAAGATCGTCACCATCGAGGACCCGGTCGAGTACCAGATCAAGGGCATCACACAGATCCCGGTAAACGAGAAAAAGGGCCTCACGTTCGCGCGCGGGCTGCGCTCGATTTTGCGGCACGACCCCGACAAGATCATGGTGGGCGAAATCCGCGACCAGGAGACTGCGCAGATCGCCATCAACGCGGCGCTCACGGGCCACCTGGTGTTCACCACCGTGCACGCCAACAACGTGCTGGACGTGATCGGCCGCTTCCTGAACATGGGCGTGGAGCCCTACAACTTCGTCAGCTCCCTCAACTGCATCCTGGCCCAGCGGTTGGTGCGCGTGATTTGTTCGCACTGCAGGAAACAAGTGCAGTACCCGGATTCGTACCTGGAAGAGAGCGGCCTGAGTCCGGACGAGTGGCGCACGAGGCCGTTCTACGAAGGCGCGGGATGCTTCGAGTGTGGCGGAACGGGGTTCCACGGGCGCACCGCCATCCACGAACTGCTGGACCTGAGCGAGCGCATCCGGCAAATGATTCTGGATAAGCGTCCCAGCACCGAAATCAAGCGCGCCGCGCGAGAGGAAGGCATGACGTTTCTGCGCGAATCGGCGCTGGCGAAGGTGGTGCAGGGCACTACCACCTTGCGCGAGATCAACAAGGTGACCTTCATCGAGGGTTGAAAGAACCGACACTATGAGCCTTTGGCGCCGTCTCACAAGCCTGGTCAAGGATCCGCCGCCGGAATTGATCTGCGAGATTTCGGAAGCCGGCATCGCCTATGCGCGGTTGGGCCAGGAGCGCCGCACCGGCTTCGCACCGCTCGATCCGGGCGTGGTGCGCGTATCGCCCGTTGAGCAGAATGTGCTTCTGCCGGACGTGTTGGCGGCCGAGATACGCAAGATCGCCGGGGAATCTCCGAACCGCAAGCGCCGTCCGGCCGCCGTCATCCTGCCGGACTTCTGCGCGCGATTGAGCGTGGTCGACTTCGATTCGTTTCCCAGCGCGCCGACCGAGCAGCTATCCTTGGTGCGGTTCCGCGTGAAGAAGACGGTACCGTACGACGTGGAGACCGCGGCGGTCCAGTATTTTGTGCAGCAGCGCACGGGTCAATCGAAGAAGTACGACGTGGTGGTGGGGTTGATCCC
The DNA here is from genome assembly GCA_021372245.1 of Terriglobales bacterium. GTDB lineage: Bacteria > Acidobacteriota > Terriglobia > Bryobacterales > Bryobacteraceae > JAJFUV01. Next base: position 41,016 of record JAJFUV010000043.1, on the reverse strand, counting down.
CATGGACATTGTGGCACGCTACGAAGCTCCGTTCCGCGCCGCCGGTCTGCAGCCGGGCCTGGTCACCACCTCGGCGCTGGCCGCGCTGGGTTTACTGGATGGCGCGAGCGCCTCCTCCAACCCCGTAACGTTGTTCGGCAAGCTGACCGGACGTGTTCTGACCCTCTGTGTGCTGGGCGGAAACGCGCTGCGCATGGTCCGTACCGTGGAATTGACGGACGTCATACCGGAGGAAATCAACGCCATTCTCTATCCCACCATGGCTTTCATCGAGGATGAATTCCGGTCGCGGCCGTCCACCATTTACCTGTGCGGTTTCGAATCGATCGGGGATCAACTCGCCGGTGGATGGAAGGCGGAGTTGGATCTGAGCGCAACCGCGCTCGACTCCCCCATGGGTAAACCTGGCGAGTTCCGTGCCGGCCTCTACGGGTATCTGCACGCTCAGGAGGTGTTTTAGAATGAGCGTCCGCATCCCCTTCAATTTTTCGAGCGAGCCGTTCCAACGGAGCCGTCCGGTCCTTGCGGCTTCTGTCGCCACGATCACTGTGCTCGCATGTTCGCTGGTGGTCTTGTGCTACTGGGGCTACACGGATCGCGATCTGGCCAGCGGCGCGAGAGAGCAGGTGGCCATGCTCAACGCCCAGCAGAGCCGGCTGGTCCAAGGCCAGGCCGCCGTCGAAGCGCGCTTGCGGCGCCGGGACTATGCCGACGTGCTTGAACGCAACGCCTTCCTCAACGTGCTGCTCTACCGCAAGGGCATAAGCTGGACCAGGATTTTCGAAGATCTCGAAAGCACACTGCCAGGCAACGTCCGGTTGATCTCCGTACGCCCGCAGGTGACGCCGAACAACGAACTGCTGCTCGACATGGTGGTGGGCGCCCAATCCAACGAACCCGTGATCGAGCTTTTGATGCGCCTGGAGGCTTCGCCCCTGTTTGGTGCTACCAGCGTGCAGAGCTGGCTGCCGCCGTCGCAGAACGAACCTCTCTACCGTTATCGCGTGAGCGTGAACTATGTCCAGAAGCTATAGATCGTGGCTGGAAGCGGGGCACTGGCATCGCACCGTCAAGCGGCCGCGCACCCTGATGCGCGGCGCTATCGGCGTATTGCTGGCGGCGAACCTGGCGGCCGCGGTGTTCGCCTTCCATCCTTTCGGCGGATCCGCCGAAGATCTGGAACGGCAGCTCGCCGCGCTGCAGCGCGATGTGCAGCAGAAACAGGCGGCGCTCAACCAGAAGCGGGCCATAGCCGCCAAGATCGAAAAGGCGCGCAGCGAAGGCGACAGGTTCATGACAGGCGCGTTTGTCAGCCGCCGCGCCGCCAGTTCCACCATGGTCAGCGAACTGGTGAAGTCAGCCAAGCAGGTCGGCATGCGTCCGAAGGAGCATAGCTTCGTGTTCGAGCCGGTGGAAGGCAGCGACACGTTGAGCATGATGACTATCACCGGCAATTACGAGGGCAGCTACGCCGACCTGGTCCAATTCGTAAACCTGCTGGACCGGTCGCCCAGGTTCCTGATCATCGAGTTTCTGCAGGCCGCCCCACAGTCGACGGGCGGCATGCTGAACGTGAGCATGAAGTTGAATACCTTCGTGCGCGAGAACTCGGAGGCGAGATGAAGCTGGGCGCCGAACCGAAGAAGGCCGCCATCCTGGCAGGGTTGCTGCTGATAGCTGCGTACTTGTTTTATTCGAATTACCACACGGAGGATGTGCCGCGCAGCGTCGCTCCCAGCGCGCCTTCCGTGGCGACGAAACAGCCGGCCGCAACGTCAGTGCCAGGGGAAGTGCGCGACGAGGCGCCGCGCGAGGCGTCCCGGTTGACGCGGCAGGAATTCCGTCCGTCGCTCAAGCCGCGCAGGCCGGAAGACCGCCTGGATCCGGCGACTGCCGATCCCACTTTGCGGCTGGACCTTCTTTCACGCCTGCAGCAGGTGAAGTTCACCGGTGGCATGCGCAGCCTGTTCGAGTTCGGCCAGGCTGCTCCGGCCCCGCCGCCGAAGACACTTGAAGCCAAGATCCTGCCCAAGAAGGCGGCGCGGAAGTTTATGGGCCCGCTGCCACCTCCGTCGCCGGAGCCGCCCAAGCCAGTTTTCAAACCGCAGGCGCCGGCCATCCCCCTGCGGTTTTTCGGATACGTGACCGCGTCGCGGGGTGGCGGACGCCGCGCGTTCTTCCTCGAAGGCGAGGATATTTTCGTGGCAGGGGAAGGCGAACTGGTCAAGAAACGTTATAAGGTCGTCCGCATCGGCGTGAACTCAGTCATCATGGAAGACACGCAGTTCGAAGGACAGCAGACGTTGCCGCTCGCAAGGGAGATGGGCGGGTGAGAAGCGGACGCAAGCCGGAAGGTGAGCGCGGATTCGCGCTGCTATTCGTGTTTCTGATGGCCGCCTCCATCGCCATCATGTTCTACATGGAACTGCCGCGCGCGGCCTTCGAGAGCCAGCGCGTTAAAGAGGGCATGCTGGTTGAACGTGGCGAACAGTATGCGCGTGCCATCAGGCTATACGTGCGGAAGTGGAACAAGTATCCGGCCAACCTGGAAGAACTCGAGGACACTAATGGCGTCCGCTACCTTCGCCGTCGCTACCGCGACCCGATGACGGGCAAGGAAGAGTGGCGCCTGATCCATGTCGGACCGGGTGGAGTGTTCACGGATTCCCTGATCTACGACAAGGCCCAAAAAGTACAGGGGGTGGATTCGGACAAGGACAAATCCGAGGGCAAGGATTCGAAGTCCGGCACGCCGGCCGCGACGGCAAGCACGTTCATCACCGGAGGCCCGGCATTCGGCAGCACGGATCCGCTACCTGGCACGCAAGCGGAATCTGGCTCCCGCTTCCGCAAGAAGAGGGCCTGGGAACGCGAAAAGAAGATGCCCTCTGAAGAAGGTTCGACGGCGGACACCGCGGATGCGGCACAGCCGTCCGGCCAACCCTCGTCCGGGACTACCGCGACTGCGACGAACACCCCGCAGCCGGTCGCCGATCAGCAGAACGTCGGCGGGATGCCGACCCCGTTCCCCACAATGACGGGCGCCCCACCCGCGGGCACGGGGATGACGCCGACCGCCTCCAACCAGGCACTGTCCATGATCCAAAGACTCCTCACCACGCCGCGCGCTGGAGGACTGGCAGGTATTCAGGCCGGTGGAACGCAAATCGGCGGAGGACTGGCGGGGGTGGCCAGCAAAGCGGAAGAAGAAGGCATCAAGGTCTACAACGAGAAGTCGGCATACAACGAGTGGGAATTCGTCTATGACGTGCGCAAGGACGCCGCCAAGGCCACCTCGGGTATGACCGGCCAACAGGGCACTCGTACTGGAACCGGTTCCGGTATTACCTCGGGAACGAGCTCGCCGTTCGGCGGCCTTCCCGGTCAGGGGCGCTGAGCGCGCCTCCGCCGCATCGCTTCAGCCCGGCGCACGCGTGCTTCGTCCATGCCGAAATAGTGCGCCACTTCGTGCCAGACGGTTTCCGCCACCATGCGCTCCAGGTGCTCCCGGCTGCGCGCGGTGCGCTCGTGGGGGCCCTGGTAAATGACGATGCGGTCGGGCATGACGAAGCCGTCGCTAACGCTGCGGCGCGTGAGCGGGCGGCCGTGGTACAGTCCAAGCAATCCGGGAGGGCCCTCCTGCTCGACCACCACCGCCACGTTGTCCATGCGCCGGCGGAACCGCGCGGGGATTGCCTGCAATCCCTTCTCCACCAGCAGCTCGAATTCGCGCGGGTCCATGCGCCCCCATCATATTACGGCTATCCTGGTAGCTGCCCATGTCGAAACCACTCGTCGTCGCCATCGATGGCCCTGCAGGCGCCGGGAAGAGCACCATCGCCCGCCGCGTGGCTTCCAAGCTCGGGTTTATCTACATCGACACCGGCGCCATGTACCGTGCCGTGGCATTGTGGGCCATCCGCGCGGGCGTGGACCTCGACGACACCCTGAAGCTGGAACAACTCGCGCGGGCGGCGCAAATCGGATTCCAGGCGGGGGCGAACGGAATCACGTTGAACGGCGAGGACGTCTCCGAGGCGATCCGTGCGCCGGAGATGGGCGACGCCGCATCGCGCGTCTCCACCTTCGCCGGCGTGCGCCGGGCCCTGGTGGAGAAGCAGCGCGCCGTGGCCGCCTCCACAAGCGTGGTTATGGAGGGCCGGGACATCGGCACAGTGGTATTTCCGGACGCGGGGATCAAGATCTTCCTAGATGCGCGGCCCGGTGAACGCGCTACGCGCCGCACGCGTGAACTGCAGGAAAAGGGGTTGGAGGCCGACCCGCGGGAAATTGCGCTTCAGATCGCCGAACGCGACACACGCGACCGCACACGCAAGGAGGCGCCGCTGTTGCAAGCGCCCGATGCCCTCTACCTGGATTCGACCGAGCTGTCTCTCGACGAGGTTGAAGAGCGCGTGCTCAAACTGATCCGCGACCGGACTTCGAACGGCAAGGACCACGCCCGGTGACAGCCGGCGGGACTTGCACTACGCTACTGCAGGAACCGAATTCGAGGGAGTCGCTTTCCGCGTGCGAAATTCGTACTGCTGGATCTCGATGGCGGCTTGACCTTCTTCGCAGCGCACCACGCGCCCGCGCGCAACGAGCTTGAGCTGGCATTTTTCGTTGAGCTGCGCGGGCCAATTGATCGACAGTTCGAGCCGGCGTCCCGGAATCAAGAAACGATCCGTCGTAAACAAAACGCCGCTACTCGATATGTTGATTGTCTGGCCGCCCCCCGATTCAAAGCCGCCTCTCTTGCTGAGCACCTTGTATTGAACTTCTCGTTCGATAGGGAAGCGATCGGCGGCACGCCGTTCTGAAGGATATCCTCTGAGCCCCGCAGCGGTTGTGGTGTTCGTCTCCAGCTTGTTCATGCTCCTCGGTCCTCGTTCCTAACTCATCATCGGCGACTGCAGCGTCCTCAACAATAGAGGCAACGTTACATTTTGCGATGGTACGCCGATACCCTGGCGTACCAGTCCTGAAGTATCATTCCATTATGCTACGGATAATTCGCTCAAGTCTGACCGCTCTCGTTCTGCTTGCCGCGGCGCTTTCGGCCGCACCCAAGAAGGTGGTGCAACCAAAGGAGTTCCCCACCGGACGGCCGTTCAGCCCGGCGATTCTGGCAGGGGACACCTTATATGTCTCGGGGAATATCGGCTCGGATCTGAAGACCGGCAAGATTCCCGAGAGTTTTGAGGACGAAGTGAAACTGTGCCTCGAAAACATCGGGATCCTTCTGAAGGCGGGCGGCATGAGCTACCGGGACGTCGTTTCGGTTCAGGTGTACCTGACCGATATGGACCAGTTCAAGCAAATGAACGCCGTGTACTTGACTTTCTTCAAGAGTGAGCCGCGGCCGACGCGCACCACGGTGGGAGTCACGAAGCTCGCCGGTGGGGCGCACGCCGAGATCACGGTGACGGCGAAAAAGTAGAGCCTCCGCGTTAGACTGGAGTTGTGGGGCAGGCGCTGGTCGGCTTGGATCGGGAAGAATTGCGCGCCGTCCTAGGTGCGTCCGAACCGCCTTACCGTGCACGCCAGCTCTACGAATCCCTTTACGCACAACGAGTTACAGCGCTCAGCGAGGCGACTTCCCTGCCCTCCGCGCTCCGCGAGCGCCTAACCGGCGCTTGTCGCGTGGGATGGCCGGAGGTCACCGCGACATTCACCAGTACCGACGGTACCCGCCGCACGCTGCTGCGACTCGACGATGGGCGCACGGTGGAGGCTGTGTGGATGCCGGAGGAGTCGCGGGATACTGTCTGCATCTCGACGCAGGTGGGCTGCCCCGTCGATTGCGCCTTCTGCCTGACGGCGCGCATGGGCCTGGAGCGGAGTCTCACGACCGGTGAGATCCTCGGTCAGGTGGCCGTCCTCGCTCGCGCCTTCGCCGGGGACCAGGACGCGCGCCGGCTCAACATCGTCATGATGGGGATGGGCGAACCACTGCTCAACCTTGCGAATGTGGTGAAAGCCACGCGGATTCTTACGGATGCGCATGGAATGGGCATCTCGCCGCGGCGCGTCACGGTGTCGACATCGGGCATCATCCCCAGGATGGCGGAACTGGGACGCGAGCCGGTGCGGCCGAAGCTGGCCATCTCGCTGAACGCATCGACCCAGGAGCAAAGGCTCGCCCTGATGCCGATCACGCGCAAGTATCCGCTCGCGGAACTGATGGAGGCGTGCCGCGCTTACCCATTGCGTTCCTGGGAGCGGCTCACATTCGAATACGTCCTGCTCAAAGGGGTGAACGACACTGAGCAGGATGCCCGGCGCGTCGTGACGCTCATCGGCCAGCTTAGGTGCAAAGTGAACCTGATCGCGCTGAATCCAGGCCCGGATATTCCGTTCGAAACTCCTTCGCCCGAGCGTGTGCTGGCATTTCAGGACGTTGTGCGCCGCAGCGTGCCCTGCTTCATCCGCAAGCCGCGCGGACGCGACGTCTACGCCGCCTGCGGCCAACTGAAGCGCATGACCGCTTGAGGAGATTTCACACGGTGCCGGTCACCGCGGCACCTCTGTTACAATCATCTCGTTGACTAAGGCCGGGCTGCTTTCCCACATTCTTGTCATCTGTTGCATGTGGCACCCCGGGGCGGGCGCGCAGGTGGCCACGCGCGCCGATCAGATTCAACAGGAACGCCAGCAGCGCGTGCCCCAGTTGAAACCCGACGATGTGACGAGAACCGAAGCGTTCCTGCGCTGGTTTAACGACGAAAAACTCATGGCGCGGATCGGCGCGGGCTTCAACGGTCTGCGAGCGAAGATGGGCGGCATGGTGACCGGCGGAGGTTTCGGCATCGGTCCGGAATATTTCCGGGAAGATTTGTTCTCGGGCCAATTAAGCTTCCGCGCCGCCGCACAAGTCTCCGCGCGCGGATACAGGCGCTTCGAGATCGAAACCAAAGCCCCGCGACTCGCTGATGACCGTTTCATTGTGTCGGCGCGCGCCGTGCACCACAACTATTCAGGCCTCCCCTACTACGGCCCGGGCCCCGATTCGGCGAAGACGGGACGTACCGATTATCTATTCGAGGACGTCTCCGTCGACGGTCTCGCCGGAGTTCAGCCCTTGCGTGCCTTGCGGCTGGGCGCATCGGCCGGCTACACCACGATCAACGTAGGGCCCGGCCACGACAACCGCTACGCTTCCGCCGACCGCACCTACGCGCCGGCAACGGTCCCCGGATTAGACCGCCAGACGGATTTTGTGCGCTACGGGCCGTTTGTCGAACTGGATTACCGGGACGATAAGTTGGGTCCCCGGGACGGTGGGCGGTACCTGTTCCAGCAGACCTGGTACAACGACCGGAGCCTGAACCTGTATTCCTTCCGCCGCATGGACGTGGACCTCCAACAGTACATCGGACTGTTCAACCACCGGCGTGTCTTCGCCTTGCGCGCTCACAGCGTGCTGACCGATACAGACGCGGGCCGCCTCGTCCCGTTCTACCTGCAGCCGGATTTGGGCGGATCCGAGAACCTGCGCGGGTTCCGGCCGTTCCGCTTCCGCGACAACAATCTTCTGGTGATGAATGGCGAGTATCGCTGGGAGGTGTTTTCGGGCCTAGACATGGCGCTTTTCGCCGATGCCGGCAAAGTCTTTGCCCGGCGTTCTCAGCTCAATTTCCACGATCTGGAAAGCTCGGTGGGCTTCGGCTTCCGCTTCAACGCGCGCAACCGCACTTTCCTTCGCCTGGACGTGGGCTTCAGCCACGAGGGATTCCAGATCTGGCTCAAGTTCAACGACCATTTCGCTCCGCGTCCGCTCGGAACGGGCGGAACGCACCCGGTGCTCTGATGCGGATCACGCGTTTAGTGCCGCTTGCCACACTCGCCGCCGCTACACTTCTCGGCGCCGCGCCGGTGTTCTATCCGGACGATCCGCTGATCAAGGAGCCCGCTTCGCTCGACGTTGGTAAAGTGCTCTCGCGCAAGTTGAGCGACTTCTACGACTTTCTACAGAACGACTTCGCCCGTCCCGGCCGGCACGACAAACATACCCCTGCCCGAAGCGTTAACACGCTCGGCGAGCCCATGGATGGCGCCTGGTACACGCACCGGCACTACTTCCATCCGATGAGCCTCGAAGCTCTCAAACTGGGCCCTGATGGACGCACTCCACCCGCGGCGACCGGAGCCTGGACCGTGGTAAAGGCCAAGAGCGAAGGGGTCACGCCGGGCTTCACCATCGTCGACCGGAACAAGCGCTCCTACTTCCTGAAGTTCGATCCGCTTACAAACCCCGAGATGGCCACAGCGGCCGACGTCATTGTGGCGCGCATCTTTTATGCTCTCGGCTACCACGTGCCGGACAACTACATCGTTTCCTTCGATGAAAGCCGCCTGGTTCTCGGCAAGGACGTCATGCTGGCCGACAAACTCGGCTATAAGCACAAGATGACGGGGCGCGACCTGCTCGAAATCCTCCTGAACGTGCCCAAGGACTCGCAGGGCCGCTACCGCGCGATTGCCAGCCGCGCCGTCGAGGGCAAGCCTATCGGCCCCTTCCGTTATTACGGACTGCGCAAGGACGATCCGAACGACGTCGTACCGCACGAAAGGCGCCGCGATCTGCGCGCCTTGCGTGTATTCTGCGCCTGGCTCAACCACGAGGACTCGCGCGCGGTCAACACGCTCGACACGATGGTCGAGGAAGGCGGCCGGCACTATATCCGGCATTACCTGATGGATTTTGGCTCCACGCTGGGTAGCGCCAGCACGAAGGCCAATCCGCCGCGCTCGGGGCACGAATATATGTTCAATTGGAGAACGTCGGCCCGCCATTTCTTCACCCTTGGCCTTGATGTGCCGGCCTGGGCGCGAGTCCATTATCCGGATCTGCCCTCGGTGGGGCGATTCGAGGCGAGCACATTCAATCCGGAAACCTGGGTGCCGGAGTACCCGAATCCCGCCTTCGAGCAATGCGACCGGGCGGATGCGTTCTGGGCCGCCAAGCAGGTCATGGCGTTCACCGATGAACAACTGCGGACGCTGGTTTCGACAGGGCAATATTCGGACCCCAAAGCCGAGTCTTATGTTGTGAAAGTGCTCGCTGAGCGGAGGGATCGCGTGGGGCGCGCGTATCTTGAGAAGGTCTTGCCGCTCGACAACTTCGCCGTGCACGCAGGCCGTCTGATGTTCGACGACCTGGGCTTGAGGCACGGCACGGTGAAGGAACGCCCGCTCGCGATCGCCTGGTCGAACTTCGACAATGCTTCCTCGCACAGCACGCCGATCGCCGGCGCGAATGGATTCGAAGTGCCCGCGGCGCCGGGGGGCACGGGCTACTACGTGGCCGAAATCAAGCAGACGGGTGACCAGCGCCGCATGGTAAAAGTGTATGTGCGACGGACAGATCCAACACCATCCGTCGCCGGTATCGAGCGAACGTGGTAGGGAGCCGGATCCCACCTGGCGGCAGAACTACCCCAATATGCACACGGAGGCGCGATGGATCCCTCGGTTCTCGAATCGCACCAATCGTTCCCGGTTTTCCGCGTACAGGACGGGAAGCAAAAGGGGCGGCTGGACCGCATACTGTCCGTCTTCGCGGACGTTCGCGCGGGGGAGGGCGCGGGGGCGCTGCTCCTGGCCGCCAACGCGTTCGTGTTGCTGGGCGCCTATTACGTTCTGAAGACCGTCCGTGACGCCTTGATTCTGAGCCAATTCGGGCCGGTGAAGGCAGCCTACGCCTCGGTTGCACAAGCCATCCTCCTGGTCTTTCTGGTTCCTGCATACGGAGCGTTTGCCTCACGCGTGGTGCGAACCAAACTGATCTCATGGGTGACGGTATTTTTCGCTTCGCACTTGGTTGTTTTCGCAGCTCTCGACCATGCGGGAATCCGCGTGGGGGCTGCTTTCTACCTCTGGTTAGGAATCGTCAACTACCTGCTCGTCGGGCAATTCTGGGGTTTCGCCAATGACTTGTACGACGAGCACAAAGGTAAAAGGCTCTTCCCGCTGGTGGGAATGGGGACCGCTACAGGAGGCGTCGTGGGAGCGGCGCTCAGCACTTTCCTTTTCAAGTCTTTGGGGCCTTATGGCCTGATGATCGCGGGAGGAGCCGCGCTGATCCTCAGCGTGCTGTTGACCCTCACAGTGAACCGCCGGGAGTCGGCGGATGTGGGAAGTAAGCAACATCGCATCGCCAGCGAGCCAATCGGGCGCAAGGGTGGTTTCCGTCTGGTATTCACGACTCGCTACCTGTTCCTCATCGCCATACTCATCCTGGTTCTGAACCTGGTGAATACTACCGGGCAGAACATGATGAACTTCCTGGCTAACGCACAGGCGCAGTCGATGGCCGGAACTTCCCGGCTGGAGTTCTTCGGCAGGTTCGCCGGAAGTTTCAACACCATGCAGAACCTGATGACGATGATCCTGCAGCTCTTCATTGTGTCCAGGATTTTCCGATACTTCGGCGTGCGCGCGGCCCTCTTTGTACTACCCGCCATCGCGCTCGGAGGATACGCCTTGGCCCTGGCGCTACCGGTTTTCGGCCTTGTGCGGGCGGTCAAAGTGCTGGAGAACAGTACGGATTACTCCATCCAGAACACCGCCCGGCAGGCGTTGTTCCTGCCCACGAGCCGCGAGGCCAAGTACAAGGCGAAGAATGCCATCGACACGTTCTTCACCCGTGCAGGTGACGCGCTTGCAGGAGCGCTTTTTATTGCCGGCACCCAACCGTGGCTAGGTCTGCAGGTGCGGCACTTTGCCGCTCTAAACGTGCTGTTCGTGCTGGCCTGGATCGGGTTAGTCGTGGCTATCGGCCGCGAGCACAAGCGGATGTGCGCAGCCGCGCCGGCCCCATAGGCGCGCAAGAAACAAGCGACATTCAACCGCCGTCGCCGCGCGCGTCCAGCTTTTCCCGCAAGCGCAGGACCACGCTCTGGTTGGATTGCATGAGCGAGGCCAGAATCTCCTCGCCAGAACGGTGCTCCTTGCTGCGCGGCGGCTCCTCAACGATTTGCGCGAGTTTACCGCGGATGTTGTCCGGCAGAACCGTGTCCAGGTACTCGAGCGCGAGCCCCCTGAGCGAGCGGTCATCCGTGTGAAGCGAGCGGAAAACCACCTTCAGCGGATCGCGAGGTAGAACCAGACCAAGCAGTGTGAAGACATGCTCCAGGCTCGCGTCGGCGCGCTCGCGCAGCACCTCGTCGAGAAACTGCGTCTCCTCGGAGGCGTCCCGTGTGTCGAGCAGCCGGTGCCCGCTCCAGACGGAACGGTTTACCGAAAGCTCGCGGTCCACCACTTCGAAAACCGCATCGCGCGCGACCTTCAGTTCCGGATGGCGTTGGGCCAAGGTGGCCAGCGCGCGGCCGCACTGAAAGCGCACCTCGAAGCGCGGATCGCCCAGCCCCAGCATGAGGCCATCCACCGCGCGCTGATCCTCCGCATGAACGAGAACGGCGGGGAGACGGCGGCGGACGGCAAAATCCTGCTGCTGGTCGAGTAGGTTGTCTACCAATTGTCCGCAGGCGCGCACAGCCGACCTGACGAGCACGGCGCGGGCGAGCTTGGTTGCCTCGTCCCAGCCCAGCAATGTCACCACCTGCTGCGTGAGCAGCGGGTCCGGATGGTCCATCGAAAGCAGAACCGCGCGGACGCGCTCGGGCTTGCCTGAGCGCAGGTCGCCAAGCTTCTGGAGTAGCGGCTCCAAAGGAAGCGGGGCGCGCACGGGTTCGGCCACTCGCTCCGGCGCGGGGACCTTCCGCACCGCGCCAGTGCCGCTCAGCAGGACCGTGCGCGTGGTGGTATCTTGCACTTCGTCCATGTCGAGCTCGACGGCCCGGTGCATCAGGCTCTGCTCGAGCGCCTGCACGTATCCGCGGTCCAGCCGCAGTGCGAGGAAGACGCCGATGCAGGCCAGACCTGTGATGGTCAGCAGGATGCGGTTGTCGGCCGTCTCGGCGCCCAGAAAGAGAAACGCCTGCGCAATGCCGCCTCCCAACGCGTCGCCCAAGCGGTCCGCTCCCACGTCGATGATCGACTTCGCAGCCCGTTTTTCCGATACCGGGATCGGCGTGTAGAACAGTTCGTAGCCGGAGCGGAACAGTGAGCCGCGCATCACGTATTCCGTGCCGCGCACGGCGGTGAGCACCGGGAAGACCTTGCTAAACAGCGCGCCCAGGCCGCCCAACACCACCGAAGCCGGCAATATGCCTACCGTGCGCCCCAGTCCAAAACGTTCCAGGGAGAAGCGCGTGGCGAAGGTCTGCACCAGAAACGTAATCACGGCAACAGAGGTGTGAAAAAGCGCCAGGAACCGCATCAGAGGCTCGCCGCGCCCGTAGTGCGCCGCCGCCTGGGACTTAAACACCCAGTCCACAGCCGCGGCTGTCGTGGTCCCGATCAGCACCAACGCGGCGAGGCTGAACAGGTACGGAGCTTTTGCGAACGCCTCGCGCGCCGAACCCTCGCGTCCCTCATGGGGCGCCGTGGCACCCTTGATGCGCTGTGTCTTTGCCAGCCTCCGCATTGCGACGAGCGCCGCGGCGCCCAAAAAGTGAAGCAGCGCCAGCCACAACAACACCGAACTGGTGTCAAACCAGGCGGCGACCCTCTCCGCCGCGAGCCCGCCCAGGATGCCGCCCATCGTGCCGGCTCCGGCGATCTGTCCGAAGCGTTGCTTGGCCGTATGCGGGTCCAACAGTTCGTTGGCCAGGGACCAGAAGCCGCTGAGCAGCACCGCGCCAAAGGCCACCAGGTGCAAATAAACCAGTACCGCCGCCAGCTTCGGCTGCGAAGCAATCAACCGCCACTCCACCACTTGCAGGAGGGCGCTTACCATGAAGGCCCCAGGCACGACGCGCGCCGGAGTCAAGCGGATGAGCAGGCGGGAACTCACCACCCCCAACAACAGCGCCGTGAGCGCTCCGGCCACCATCATCGCGGGCAGCGACTTTGGATCGTAATTCGAAAGAAAAATCGCGTCGCGGGCCGCTTTGCCCGCCACCTGGTGGGCCATCAGCAGGCCCGCCCCCAGCATGGCGGCTGCGGGCAGCGTCTGGTTTGGAATGGCGCGCGGCGTCACAATACCGCGGAACCCTGCGAATCGCTACCGGGCTCCGGCTCCTCTTCCTCCGGAAGCGTGCAGCAGGGCAGATTCACCTGCCACCAACGCTGCGCGTCATCCTGAGTCCACAAGGGCGTGTCGTCTAACGTCACAAGCATGCGGTCCAGATCGATGGCCGTTTGCGGACGGTCCTTGCGGTCCTTCGCGAGGCACGCTACAACGATTCGTTCCAGCCCGGCCGGAATCGGAGTCTCGCTACGTTCGGACGGTGGAACCAGCGGCTGCTGCACATGCGCCAGGGCCATAGCCATCGGCGTCGGCGCGTCGAAAACCAATTGCCCTGTCAGCAGCCAATACGCCACACAGCCGAGCTCGTAGATGTCCGCCCGCCCATCCACGTCCTCCTTGCCCATGGCTATCTCAGGAGCCATGAAGGCCGGCGTGCCCGTGGTCATCCCGTCCATCGTCATGCGGCTCTGCATGTCCGTCAGAGTCGATTTTACAAGTCCGAAATCCAACAACTTCACGATGTCGACGGTCAACCCCATGCGGCAGATGAACAGGTTGGTGGGCTTCACGTCGCGATGGATCAGGCCGTGCATGTGCGCCTCGCCAAGAGAATCGCAGGCTTGCCGCAGGATCGCGATCACACGCGAGGGAGGCTGCGGTCCGCAGCGCTTTACAAGCTGCTCCAGATTGATCCCGTCCAACAACTCCATGGCGTAGTAAAAGCTGCCGTCCTCCGCCACCCCGAAGTCGTAGAGACGCACGCTGTGCTGCGAACGCAGTTGGGCGGTGGCACGCGCCTCCCTCCGGAAGCGCTTACGGATCATCGACGCCTGGCGTCCAGACTGCGAGATTAGCACCTCCGGACGAATCAGCTTCACGGCCGCCGGGGTGGCCAGGAGGCGATGCCGCGCCAGCCAGACCTCGCCCATGCCGCCCCTTCCCAGCATCCGTTTCAGCTCGTAACTGCCCATCTCCTTGGCGTGGCGGAGGTCCAACGTCAGACGGTACATGCGGCGGCTCACGCTGGTGATCCACACCGCGATCAGAAACGGCGGGAGGCACCAGATGAACAGTTCGCTGCTCTTCGCCGGCGGGTGTTTCAGCGCCGCGCTCAACGTGTAGTGCGCCAATGGACCCATGGCGGCGGCCGCCAGGCCCGTCGCCAGGGTTCTAAGCGGCGGCTGCGGCAACAGCAAGCCGCACAAAACAATCCACGCCGCAACCGCGGAGATGCCGCGCATCGGCACTTGATCGCGCCACGCATAAGCGTGTTCGTACAGCGCTACGGAAAACGCCCCGCCTACTTCGTAGATCATGCCCAACCAAAGCAACGTTGTGGCCGGAGCCAGGCCCAGGCGGCTGACTACCGCCAGAGCGATTGAAACCAGGATCAGCACCACGGAATTGACGGCGAGCATCCAGGGCTGATCGCGGAGCAGGTTGGGCCGGAGCATAATCTCCGCCAGCCAAAGACAGGCCACCATCATAGCCGTGATGCCGCCCACCCAGGACAACTGCATGGCACCGCGCTGAACCAGGTCAGCCGGAAGTCTGGTGACGGTCAGCTTGGGCCGCGATGCGGTGTCGGTGGATTGGGCATGCATTACCGGCATGGCATTGAGAGTACTTGATCCAATACTAACAGAGGTTCAACCGGTGGCCGGACAGGAACTCACGTTGTTTTTTGAAGCCGCCGCAGGGTGTACATTTCGGGGTGCAGATTCTTCTTCTCCAGCTTGCGCCAGTCGTCGTTCACGTGAAGCAACTTGCCACTGATGTGGTTGGAGCGCCGGGAGGCCAGAAACAGAGCCAATTGGATCTGTTGTTCCGGCTTTACGCCACCCGAAAGACGGACCTGCTCGGCATTCTCCATCTCTTTCCAGCCCGCCCGATCCCCGGCGTGCAAGATTTCGTCGGTCATGTGCGTAAAGGTGCCGCCCGGGCTCATGGCGTTGACTTGGATATTGTGGTCGAGCACCTCTCCAGCCAGGCTCTCGACAAACCGGACGACGGCCGCCTTCGACGCGGAGTAGGCCGTAAAATTCGGGCGGGCATATGCCGCGCCCCCGCCGCTGAGGACGATGATCTTTCCGCGGCGCCGGGCGATCATTCCGGCCAACACGGCCCGGCACGAAAACATTACACCGAACATGTTGGTTTCAAAAGCCTCCATCCAGCTCCGCGGCTCGGTTTCGATGAACGGGCCGATGGGACCTTGCACAGCCGCCGCGCAAACGAGGACATCCACGCTGCCGAGTTCGATGTGCATTTTAGCGACAGCGTCCTGAAGCGCGGCGTAGTCGCGTACATCCGCCGGAAGCGAGATGGCCTTCGCCCCGGCGTGTTCAATCTCCAGCCGGGCCAGATCGAGTTCCGGCTCGCTGCGCGCCAGCAGACCGAGGGAAGCCCCGGCCGAGGCAAAGCCCATGGCCAGGCGTTTGCCGATACCGCGGCCGGCGCCCGTGACCAGTACGTTGTGTTCCGCGAATTCCCGCAAGTGGTTTCTTCAACCTTTCCCCTACCAAGGTAGTACAGGCGGCGGGTTCAGGCGAAGCGTTGGCTGGGAGTGCGCTTCTCGCGATAGAGCATGCCGTCGGCTCGTCCGAACAGCGCCTCGGCGGTCTCGTTGTCCCGGTGTTCGGCTACACCGGTGGAAGCGTGCACCTGCACCAGCTGCGGGTTGCCGGAGATGTTGATGGTGTACTCTCCGAAAACGTGAGCGCTGATCTGGCTGGCGCGCATCATCGCGTCCGAGAGGGAACAGTCCATTACGACCAGGAATTCATCTCCGCCCCAGCGGCATACGAGATCGTTGTCGCGCACGGCGCGCTGGAGCTTTTGCGTGAACTGGCGGAGAATCTCGTCCCCAGCCAGGTGTCCCAGACGGTCGTTAATCGACTTGAAGCGGATCAGGTCGAACAGCAGGATGCAGAACTTCCGTCCCGCATTGATGCGTTGTATGATTTGACGCTCTCCCTCGCGGCGGTTGGCGGTGCCTGTCAGCGGATCGCGCGAGGCGGTCTCCTCAGCCTGCCGCAGACGCTGCTCGTACTGTCTCAACTGCTGTTGTATCTGCCCCAACGTGACGGAATTGGCCGCGGACATTTCCCGGGCGCAGGCTCGCAGGCGCTCCACTTCCCGGGCCAATCGGCGGCGGATCTCAGGCAACTGGTCGATCTCCGCCAAAGACTCCAGTTCCTTGGCGAATTCACCGAAGCGGCTCGAGAACTTCTCCGAATCCGACTGCAGCGACTGCGAAGCCTTCGCCATCAGCCGCATAATGCTGCGAATCTCCACCTCTCTGCGCTGGTAGTAGTCGCTGATCTGGTCGGCGTACTCCTTCAACTCGTCGTCAAGGTATTCGGTGCCGGTGCGCAGGACCTCCGGGCTCGGGTCCGCAGCGATTTGGCGACGTAGCGCCCGCAACGCGGCCCGGTGGCGTGTGAGCACCTCTTCCTGCGAACGCACCGCGTTCTTCTCGACACTTCCCAGGGCAGCGAGTAGAGCCTCCAGTGTCGCCGCGTGTAGTTGTTCAATTGTCTCGAACTTGTCGAGGCTGCGTTTGAGCGAGATCATCCTGCCGCCGTCATCATTCATATCGGTTAGCACTCGGGTAGTCTTAGTACCTCTGTACGGCAGACATCCCGCGCCGCGGACTTGATATCACGCCTGCACTTCAGCGTCGCCGAGATCGCTCTGCGCAGTGGTTTCACCAACCCGGCTGTATTCGCGCGCGCTTTCCGGGAACGCTTCTCCATGACCGCCAGCCAGTGGCGTAAGAAAAGCAAAGCAAATCGCAAAACAGGTCAAGCGCCCTGCAAGGAATCGCAACCGCGTACAAAGCCCACTACGGCAAGTGGCTGCCCGAATCCGGATTCGTCCCGGCAAGCCAACCGCCAATCGAAGTCTATTTCAGCGAACTGGGGAATCGCCCCGAAGCGAATCACTTCGTGATGGACATCTGCGTACCTGTCGAGCCGGCATGAGGAGTGGGACGAGGCCCCGCCCCCCGATTGACTCCCGGCTAAATCTCAGGCAATATCTCTAAAGGGTTGCATGAGGCCGTCGAGCCGTCGCCCGAGCGGTAGCTAAAATAAAGGTAAGGAGGAGAATGAGTAAGGAAGATTGCATTGAAGTAGTGGGAACCGTGGTTGAGAAATTTCCCAGTGGATTGTTTAGCGTACAGCTGGATGAAGAGCGGACGATTCTCGCGCATCTGGCCGGCAAGCTGCGCAAGAACCGCATCAGAGTACTGGCGGGAGACCGGGTCACCCTCGAAATGTCGCCTTACGATCTCACCAAGGGGCGCATCACCTACCGTCACAAGTAGCGCCCCTGGCGCCCGTCCATTCTACTTGCGTGCCGAATACCTGTTGAGCAGGTCGATGAGTTTGTTCGCGGCCTGAGGAATGGCGGTATCGCCCAACACAATATCGCGGTTCTGGTAAGGCTTACCGTAGAGTTCCTTATTGCCATCCAAGTCCTGCCGTAGCGTGGCGCCCTGCAGAGACACCCCGGCAAAGACTCCCCGGCTCCGGGACCAGGACAGAATTTCCGCGGTCAGGAACGCGTCGGTCTGGGCATCCGTAGTCCGTCCCACCGGCCCGGCCGCGACCGAGGCGTCCGCGCCCACGGTGAATTTGCTCGACAGAAGCCGGTTCATGCCGCGCTCGTTCATAATCAGCATGATCACGTCAGTTTCAGATCCACCGATCTGAAAACCGAAGCTGCCGCCCTCGATCTTCACGGTTCCGGGCGCCCCCCAGCCCGTTCCGGTCTGCTTGCGGCAACTCACGTAGCCCTTGCCGTACTTGGCGCCGAAAATGAATGCGCCTTTCTTAAGGCCGGGGATAACGACGGCACATTGAGCCTTGTCGAGCAGGCCCTGGGGAATGGACTTATCCGGTGTATCCATCACCTCGGAGAAAACGCCCGCCGCGGCATCCAGGCGCTTTTCACTGTCGGACTGAGCCAGCAGAAGCATCGAACACAACGGCAAAGCAGCAAGAACTGTAAGTTTCATCTTCGTCTCCGTTCCTCCATAATGCCACGGACGGGATCCTCGCGTGCCGGGTTTCTATAATGAGAGAGATGTGTCGAATCCTTCTGGGATGCGCCCTGGCGGCGATTCTCCAGCCCGCTTTCGCCAGCCCAAGTTACGTGCAGTTCAAACAGAAGACCGCCATGATCGTCGACGGCAAGGCGGCGCCCGGCTCGCGCATCGTGTTCACCAAACCTCAGATCGATGCCTTCCTGAATGAGGAGGCCATCCGGATCATCCCCGGCAGCGTGTATGGTGCGCACGTCGAGTTGGGCTATGGCCGGGCGACCGGCGGTGCCAACATGAACTTCGTCAAGCTTCTCCAGGCGCGCGGGACGCCGCCGGGGTGGTTGTTCACGAAGATGTTCGAAGGGTGGAAGCCGGTGCATGCGGCGATCCGCGTGCAATCAGGCGGCGGCCGGGCCACGGTCTATCTGGACAGCCTGGAATTGTCCGGCATGCCGGTGCCCAACATGCTGGTGGATTTCATCGTGCGGCACTTTGCGCAAAGCTACAGCCCCGATATCCGCCTGGGTGAGCCTTTCCCTTTGAACCACCGCATTGAACGGCTGGAACTGGCGCCCAGCGGATTCGCCGTTGTGATCCGCCGGTAGAGCGGGCCTCGGCCTTCAGGCGCCACGGGCGATGCGTGCAGCGGCGTCCCGGCCCATGCGGATACAATCCGGCACGCCGATCCCGTGGTAGCCGTTACCGGCCAGGTGCAGGCCCGGCAGCCGCGCCATGCGTTCTTCGATGCGCTTGACGCGATCCTGGTGGCCGACGGTGTACTGCGCCATCGAACGCGGCCAGCGCGCCACACGCACGAACACCGGCTCGACGCCCACGCCCATGATGCGGTGTATTTCATGGCGCACGGCGGCGACAATAATTTCGTCGCTATCATGCGTCGAGGCGTCACCGCCCAGAAAGCAGCGCAGCAAAACGTAGTCGTCCGCGGCTCGATGCGCGAATTTCGTTCCCACCCAGGTGCAGGCCATCATCCGGCCGCGCTCGCGCTTGGGCACCAGGAATCCGAACCCATTGAGAGGGTGCGGGAAGCCCGCCTTGCGGTATCCGAGCGATACGACGGTGGACGAGCTGTACGGAACAGCCGCAAGGTCACGCGCCAGCTCCCCGTCCAGTCCCTCCACGAGTTCCGCAGCTTGATATGCCTGTGCGGCAAGCACCACCTGCCCGGCTTCCAGCCATTCGCCGTCGACGCGCACCCGGTATCCGCTATCGGCCGGTTCAATGGTTTCCGCCGAGCCGCGCACGCGCGCCATGGCATCGCCCGTGGCGGCGACCGCAGCTTCCACCATCGCGCCGAGGCCCCGCTTCAAAGTGCGAAATAAGGCGGCCTTGCCGGTGGCTCCGTGCGCGCGCCGCATTTCCGCCAGCACGCCGCGGCTCAGACTGCCGTACTTCGCCTCCAGTTCGACGAACCTGGTGAGCACGCTCCGGACGCTGAGCGCTTCCGGATCGCCACCGTAGACGCCGGCCAGCAGCGGCTCGGCCAGGTAGTCCACGGTTTCCTGCCCGTAATGGTCGCGTATGAAATCGGCCACCGAACGGTCCGGCATCGGCGTGCGCGGCGGCTTCCGCAACATCTCGAGCCCCATGTGGATCTTGGTGGGCCATCCCAGTAGCCGCGTCGAGATCATGGGCCCCAGTTTGGTCGGCACCATGAGCATCAGCCCGTCGGGTAGCGGCAGCAGACGCCCGTGCCGCAGCAGGTAGGTGACGCGCAGGTGGTCGTTCGAACCGATGACCTCGCCCGACAAGCCCAATTCGTTGATCAGATCGAGCGCCCAGGGTTTGATAGCGATGAAACTGTCCGGACCACTCTCGATGACGCAGCCATGGACGGTTTCGGTGTGTATGACACCGCCCAGCCGGTCCTGCTTTTCCACCAACGTTGCGGGGATGCCGCGTCTCGAAAGATAGTAGGCCGTCGAGATTCCCGAGATGCCTCCACCGACGATGACGACGCGGCTCATCTCAGTTTCCCCTCAGCTTCCCGGCTGCGACATCGGCCAGTGCGGCGATGAATGTCCCGGAATCGTTCAGTGAGCCGGCGCGCGTAATCTCGATGCCGCGTGCAGCGGCATAATTACGGAACAGGATATCCACGTCGTAGAGCACTTCGACGTGGTCGCAAACGAAGCCGATGGGCGAAATCGCAATACGCTTCACGCCTTCCGCGGCGTATGCGTCCAGCAACGATTCGACCTTCGGGCCGAGCCATTTCTCGTCAGTGAGCCCTTGGCTCTGGTAGGCGAAATCGTACTGAGAGAGCCCCAACTTCGCTGCCACCAGGCGGGCGGTTGCACGGGTCTCGGCATCGTAGCGGTCGCCCTGCTCAAGAATCTTCTCGGGAAGGCTGTGGGCGGTGAATAACACCCGTTCGGCGGGCAGCAGCGGCGCGAGTCTTTCGGCGAAAGCGGCGATCAGCAAGGGATGGTCGTGGAAGCTCCGTGTCCATACGATTTCGGCATCGTATCCCAACGCTACCTTGGCTTCCTG
The DNA here is from genome assembly GCA_021372245.1 of Terriglobales bacterium. Lineage (GTDB taxonomy): Bacteria > Acidobacteriota > Terriglobia > Bryobacterales > Bryobacteraceae > JAJFUV01. The sequence continues at coordinate 20,413 of JAJFUV010000043.1, read as the reverse complement.
GACGCGGCGGAAATAAAAACCGACGCTGAGCTTGGAGTATTGCGGGGCGAGACAGATGGCCACGATCCGCCGGACTCCTTCGGCCTGCATGCTCGCCATGGCGTCCTGGATGAACGGGTGCCAGTTGCGCATGCCGAAATAGACCGGGACACCGAGGCCCGCCTGAAGGGCCTCAGCCTGCCGGCGCGTGCAATCCAGGAGAGGCGAACCGCCGATCAACGCGTAGCGATGTTTGATTTCCTCGAGAACAGCGGGCGGGAGTGGGCGTCCCGGGCGCACGTAGCCCAGGTACGGTTCCACATCCTCGACGCGTTCGGGTGCTCCATGCGCCAGAAGGAGCACGGCAAGACTCATGGGCGAAACTCCCGGACCATCTCCACGGCGGCCTTCACGTGATCCACCGGCGTCTCCGGCAGGATTCCGTGGCCTAGGTTAAAGATGTGTCCGGGACGGACTCCGGTGCGCTTCAGCAGTTCGTGAATCCGCATCTTGAGTTCGGGCAACGGGGACAGAAGCGCCGCCGGGTCGAGGTTGCCCTGGATCGCGGAGCGGTAGCTGATGTCCATCCACGCCTGGTCGATGTTGACCCGCCAGTCGACGCCCATGACATCGCCGCCGGCGGCGTGCAATTCACGGAAGAAGCCCGCCGCCCCGGTGCCGAAGTGGATCACCGGAACGCCGGTCGAGCGCAGGCGTTCGATAAGTGCGCGCGAGTACGGCGCCACGAAGCGCACGTAATCGTCGGGCCCGAGCGCGCCCACCCAACTGTCGAAAACCTGGATTGCGCGTGCACCCGCAGCCACCTGGAGGATGCCGAACGGGCCGAGCACGTCGACGATCTTGCCCATCAGGCGCCGCCACAGCGTCTCGTTCGAGTACATCATCTGCTTGGTGCGCAGGAACGTCTTGGAAGCGCCTCCCTCGATCATGTAGCTGGCGAGGGTGAACGGCGCGCCGACGAAACCGATAACAGGCACTTTGCCGGCCAACGCGCCCACCACCTGGCGGATGGCGTCGCCCACGTAACCAAGATCATCCGTATTTGAAATCGAAAGCGCGTCCACGTCTTCGCTGGTCCGCACGGGGTTGCCGATCACCGGCCCTTCGCCGCTCACGAACTTCAGCTTCAGCCCCATCGGCTCGACGGGAAGCAGCAAATCGGCGAAGATGATCGCGGCATCGACATCCAGAATCTCGACGGGCTGCAGGGTCACCGCCGCGGCCAGTTCCGGCTGCTTGCAGATCTCCAGGATCCCGTGCTTGGCGCGGATGTCGCGGTACTGCTTCAGGTATCGACCCGCCTGCCTCATGAACCACACCGGCCGCACATCGGTGGGCCGGCGACGGCAAGCTTCCAGAAACCGGCTACTTATTGGAGCCACGCGCATGACAATTCCGCCTTGTCCTCACAAAGAAACGCCCGAGACGCTTCCAGTCTGTTACGGGCCGCCCAGGCGCGGCCGTTTATGAAAATCGGCTTGGTCCATGCTTCGCTGGCGAGCGTAGTGGGTGCAATCACGGAAACCGAGAGCATTCCCGGCGCGGGGTACCCGGTCCGTGGATCCATGATATGGCTGTACATCCGCCCGTTGGCCTGGAAGAACTTCTCGTAATTGCCCGACGTCGACATGGACTCGTTCTTCAAATAAACTTCAGCAACCGTCCGCCTGCTATCGCGCGGATGCCGGACGCTTACCTTCCAGCCCTGGGCGCCCGGCGGCGTCCCTAGGGCATAGATGCTGCTCGAGCCGGCCGAAATCAGCCCACTCGTAACTCCATTCTCACGAAGCACTTTCACCATCTGGTCCACGGCATAACCTTTGCCGACCCCGCCCGGATCCAGTTCTACACCCGGCCGGTCGAAACGCACCGTATAGTGCCGTGCATCCAGAATCACATGCCGGTAGCCGACCATTTCCAAGGCCTTGCGGACTTCTGCCTTCCCAGGCAAGTGCCCGGTACCCCGGTAAAAGCCCCAGACTTTCATCAGAGGGCCCACGGAAATATCGAAGGCGCCTTCGCTGCGGCGGCTGTAATCCAGGCACCGCTCCAGCAACCGGAAAAGCTCCGGGGTCACCCGGACCGGCCTCTGGGCAGCGAACCGGTTCACTTCGCTCCATTCGCTGTCGCGGCGATAGTTGGACAGCATCCGGTCGAGCCGCCGAACCTCCTCAAATGCTTGTTCTACAACAGCTTCCAGGTTGTCCCGGCTCTCGCCATAGAGCGCCACCGTGTAGGTGGAACCCATGGCATCCACGCTGGCCTCCACGCGAACCGGCTCGCCAGCATGCACGGGCGCGGCGGCAAGCCACGCCACTAAAGACAAAAGTAGCACAAAATGCTTCATGAGAAAGGGTTTCTAAGAGTTTTTTTCAACTGACGATGCGATTTTCCGGTGCTGCTTTTCGGCCCGTTTGAACAACCGGTCGATCCGGGCCACGTCGGCGGGATCCCGGCTCATTTCGAAGCGAAGGTCAGGCACATGATAGAGTTGCAGGCGGGATGAGAGTTCCCGCCGGAGGAAGTGCGAAGCGCCCAGGAGTGCGCCCAGGGCGGCCTGCTGCTCTTCTTCCCCGCCCGCCACGGTGACAAGCACCAGGGCGCGCTTTGCGTCCGGCGTGAGCCGCACATCGTCCACGTGCACCGGTTCCAGGCGCGGGTCTTCCATTTCATAGCCGATCAGCTCGGCCAATTCCTCTTTCAGCGCTTCCGAAATGCGCTCTATACGGTGAGGGTCCATATGTACACATCAATCCAGCCACTCGATGGTGGCTTCCACCAGGTAGCGCCCGGCGAGCGAGGCAGCTTCCGCCTCAGCCGCATCGAGCACTTGTTTTGCGAACTGCCGGCTGCTGGAAACCGTTACCACGGATATCAACGCGCGCTGCCAGATGTCCTGGTAGTCGATTTCGGCAACCGAAACGTTGAACTTGTGGCGGAGCCTCTCCTTGAGGCTCAGCACATGGTGGCGTTTCTCTTTGAGCGAATGCGCGTCCGGGATTCGTAGCTCCAGTGTCAGAACCCCGATCGCAGCCACGGCTCCCGCGTTATGCCACGACCTCCGCCGCCACACGCTCGGTGACGAAGGCCTCGATGATGTCGCCGGGCTTGAAATCGTTGTAATTCTCCAGCGACAAGCCGCATTCGAACCCGCTCTTCACTTCACTGGCGTCGTTCTTGAAGCGCTTGAGCGAGCTCAATTTCCCGGTGTGAACGACAATGTTGTCGCGCAGCAGGCGCACCGAGCAACCGCGCGTGAGCACGCCGTCCTGCACCTGGCAGCCCGCCACGTTGCCGACCTTCGAGATATGGAACACCTCGCGCACCACGGCACGTCCTTTGTAGACTTCCTTGAATACCGGCTCGAGCAGTCCGGTCATGGCCTTCTTCATCTCATCCACCAGCTCGTAGATGATGGTATGCAGCCGGATGTCCACTTTCTCCCGCTCGGCCGTCGAGACCGCGTTGCGTTCCGGGCGCACGTTGAAGCCGATGATGACGGCGTTGGATGCCGAAGCAAACAGAACGTCGGTCTCAGTGATGGCGCCCACGCCGGCGTGCAGCACCTGGATGCGGACCTTATCGTTCGACAGCTTTTGCAGCGTGTCGGCAAGCACTTCGGCCGTGCCGCCCACGTCGGCCTTGAGGACGACGGGCAGTTCCTTGACCTCGCCTTCCTTCAACTGTTCGTGCAGTTGATCGAGCGAGAGGCGGGCGCCCTTGGCCATGGTCTGTTCGCGCTCCCTGGCCTCGCGATAGATGACGATCTGCTTGGCCTTGGCGGTATCGGTGACGACCTGGATGGAATCGCCCACTTCCGGCAGCGACTCCAGGCCCAGCACTTCGGCCGGAGAAGAAGGTCCGGCTTCGCGCAGCGCCTGGCCGCGGTCGTCGAACATGGCGCGCACCTTGCCGAACACCGCGCCGGAGATGAAGTAGTCGCCTACGCGCAGCGTGCCGTTGCGCACGATGACGGTGGCCACAGGCCCTCGGCCGCGGTCCAGCTTTGCTTCGAGCACCGTACCCACACCGGGACGTCCCGGGTTGGCCCGGAGATCCTGCATTTCCGCTACCAGCAGGATCATTTCGAGCAGCAGGTCGAGATTCTGCTTGGTCTTGGCCGAAACCGGCACCATGACCGTCTCGCCGCCCCATTCCTCGGGCATCAGGCCCCGGTCGCTCAACTGCTGCTTGATGCGTTCGACCTGGGCGTCGGCCTTGTCGATCTTGTTGATAGCGACGACGATCGGCACACCGGCGGCCTTGGCGTGATCAATAGCTTCAAGCGTCTGTGGCATCACGCCGTCGTCCGCGGCCACCACCAACACGACGATGTCGGTCACCTTGGCGCCGCGGGCGCGCATGCGGGTGAAGGCCTCGTGGCCCGGCGTGTCGATGAAGACGATCTTCTTGCCGTCCTTTATGACTTGCGACGCGCCAATGTGCTGCGTGATTCCACCGGCTTCGCGTTCGGCAACGCTGGTGGAGCGGATGGCGTCGAGCAGCGAGGTCTTGCCGTGATCTACGTGTCCCATGACCGTGACCACGGGCGCGCGCTTGACCAGGTCTGCTTCCTCTTCGGCCTTTTCGATTTCCTGGGTGGCTTCCTGTTCGAAACTGACCTTCTCCGTCTTGGCTCCGAAGTCGCGCGCCACCTCCTCGGCGAGCTTCACGTCCAGAGCCTGGTTAATGGATGCAAAGATCTTTTTCTCCAAAAGCCGCTTGATCACCATGCTGGCCTTGATGCCGAGCTTTTCCGAAAGTTCCTTGACGGTGATCCCTTCGGCCACCGTGATGTTCTTGTTGACGGCCAGCGTCGCGATCGACTCGCGGCGGGCAATGGGAATGTGTAGCTTGCCTTCCTGCTCGGCCTTGCGGTCCCGGCCCATCTGCCGGCGCTTGTCGGTGACGCGGCGCGGTTGTTCGACAGTTGGCGGAGGCGGAACCTCGCCACGGGCGGAAGCCGCGGTCGGATGCATGGGCCGTCCACGAGCCATCCTGCCGGACCCGGCGCCGGTCCGCGCCGTCATGGCCTGACCCGGACGAATGGGACCGCGATAGATGGGCTGTCCTGGAACCGGAGTGGCAGCCGGCCGGCTTGGCATGCCCGGCCGGGCGGTCGGCTGTGCCGGCACCATGTTCTTGAGGCGTGCCACGAGATCCGGACGCGGCGGCACAACGGGGCGCGCGGCGGGTTGGCCCGCGAGCGTTCGACGCGGCGGCGCGCCGCCGGAGGCGCTTGGCTGGGCCGGCGATTTCGCCGCAGGCTGCTGACGCGGAACCGGAGGCTGCGATGGAGTCGGACGCTTCTGCGGCGCCGCAGGCCTGGCTGCCGGGAACGGCTGCCGCGGACCGCTCAGAATCTGACCTGGACGAGGCGGCGGCAACGGCTTGGCCGGGATGCCGGCGTGCTTGGGAGCCTTGGGTGGCACCGGAAGAGCAGGCGTCGCCGCAACGGCCGGAGCGGCAGGGGCGGCCGGAGCGGGAGGAGGGGCAACCAGGTGCGGCTCCACCACAGGCGGCGCGGGCGGTGCGGCGGTTTCGTGCACGACCATCGTGGAAGCGAGAGGCGGACGAATGGGCCGCGACGGACGTCGCGCGGTCAGGACCTCGGCGCCGGCTATTCTAGCCGGAGCGGCCAGCGGCGTCAGGATCGTGCCCGGAGGAACGTGGACAGGCGGATGAACCGGCTCTTGCTCAACCGAAGCGGGCGCCGCCGGGGCGGCCGTTGTTTCCGGCGCGGCCTCGACAGCCTCTTCGGCATCCATCTCGCGCGGTCCCACTACGCCGCCCAGGCGCCGGCGGATCTGGTCCGCCACGTCGTCGTCAATCGAGCTGGAATGCGTCTTCTTCTCGGTGACGCCGAACTCAGGCAGCAACTCCAGGATCTTATTCGGCTTGACCTCGAGTTCGCGAGCCAGCTCGTTGATCCGAGTCTTCTTCATACGGTGTTAAAGTGACAATACCCTTCTTGCAGATTGTCCATCAGGAGGGGGCGACGTTCATCCCGCAGCGCACACCCGTCTTCGGCGCACACTCGCCACGTCCGGTTCTTCGGGAGCTTCAATCCGCGTCCTTTATCCTACCAGATTCGCCTTGCTCGGACGACTCCGCAGGTGCTTGGGCCGGAGGCTCTTCAGCCGGCTGCTTTTCCGCCTCGGGCGCCACGCTCGCCTCCGGCTCCGCAGGCACCGGCGCACTCTCGGCCGGTTCGGCCTGCGATTCTTCCGCAGGCACCGGCGCACTCTCGGCCGGTTCGGCCTGCGATTCTTCCTCAGGCACGCTGGCCGACTCGAAAGACTCCGTTTCCCCAACCCCTAGAGCTTCCTCGTATTGGCCGAAATAGTTGTTGACGGCGACCTGAATCCGTTCCACCGTTTTCGGGCCGACGTTCTGAATTGCTTCCAGTTGCTCGGGCGTCATCGCGCCGAGCTTCTCGACCGTCGAGACGCCGGCTTCGATCAGCGTGTCCACCAGCTTCTGTGTCAGGCCGTGATCGAGCAGCACGGAGACCGGTGCGCCGGCCACCACCAGAGCCGCCATGGCCGTCTCGACTTCCTGGCGCTTCTCTTCTTCGCTCTTGATATCGATGCGCCAACCCAGAAGCTTGGCCGCCAGGCGCACGTTCTGGCCCTTCTTGCCGATGGCAAGAGAGAGCTGCGAATCGTCCACCACGACTTCCATCTGGCGTTCGTTGGCGTCGACGATGCTGACTTTGGCAATCTTGGCGGGGCTGAGCGCGTTGGTGGCGAACACCACCGGGTCGTCGGAATACTCGATGATGTCGATCTTCTCGCCGCGCAGCTCGCGGATGATCGACTGCACGCGCATCCCCTTCATTCCCACGCAGGCGCCCACGCTGTCCACATCGCGGTCGCGGCTGGAAACGGCGATCTTGGTGCGCTCGCCGGCTTCACGCGCGCAAGCCTTGATGACAACCGTGTTGTCGTAAATCTCGGGCACTTCCTGTTCGAACAGGCGCGCCACAAGTTCCGGCGCCGCGCGGCTGACAATGACGCCCGCGTTCTTGCCGGCTTTCTCGACGCTCTTTATGACGCATCGCACGCGCTCGCCGATGGAAAAGCTCTCCAGGCGCGACTGTTCCTTCTTGGGCAGGCGCGCTTCGGTCTTGCCCATGTCGACGACGATGTCCATCCCCTCGATGCGCTTAATGATGCAATTCACCAGCTCGCCGACACGCCCGGCGTATTCCGAGTAGACGGTTTCACGCTCGGCCTCGCGGACTTTTTGCAAGATGACCTGTTTGGCGGTCTGCGCCGAGATGCGTCCCAGCGCCTCGGTGGACTTGGGGATGCGGATCACGGAGCCGATCTCCGCCGCGGGATCGTGGCGCCGCGCCTCGTCGAGGGTCCACTCGTTCAGAGGGTCGGCAACTGTTTCGACCACCCGCTTCACGATATAGACCTGAATGGCGCCGGTGCGAGGATCGAAATCCGCTTCCAGATCCTCGGTAAGCCGGAATTGCTTCCGCGCCGCGACCAGCATGGCGTCCTTGACGGCATCGATGACGATTTGCGGATCGATGCCCTTCTCCTTGCTCAGGATCTCGATGGACTGATAGATGCTGCCCAAACTGAACACCTCTTTTCCGTCTGTCTGGAGATTACCAATCGAACTTGAGGTTCGCCTTCTCGACCTGATCCAGGCCGATGCACAACACCTTGCCGGAGCTTGGCTCCAGCGTGATGACTCCCTCGGCGAAACCGGTCAGTATGCCTTCCCAGCGGCGCTGATTCTCGACCGGCGACTTCAGTACAATCCTGGCCTTTTGTCCCAGGAACCTTTCAAAATCAGCCGGCTTGGTAAGTTTGCGTTCCAGGCCCGGCGAGCTGACCTCCAGGGTGTATCGACCGCCCGGCATCACATCCTCGACATCAAGGATGGTTCCCACATCCTGGCTCACCAGTTCGCAATCGCCATGGGTGACTCCGCCTGGCTTGTCGATATAAATGCGCAAGACACGACTGCGTCCGCCTCCGAGTAACTCGACATCGACAATCTCGATGCCCTCCGAGGCGCCGACACGCTCAGCGATCGCTCTAACTTTGGCTACGACGTCGTCCTTCATTTTTCCGGGAAAACTGGAACCAACAAAAAAGTGGGCTTTCGCCCACTGTCCAAGTCCGTCACTAGTAATTATACAACAGGGCCAAGCGGGCCTGCCCCGGCGCGGGCTGTAAGATAATAGAAAGGCACGTGCGAAGCTTGTCGTCCCCGGCTCGTCGCGCGCCACGGACCCAACCGAATGAAAATCTGCTACCTGGACGCGTTCTCCGGATTGAGCGGCGACATGCTGGTGGGCGCCCTGGCATCGGCCGGCGCGGACGAAGCGGCGCTGGTCGAGGGCCTGAACTCGCTTTCCACGGGAGCCCGGTTCCGTTTCGATCGCGTGATGCGGCGGGGCATCGCGGCGCACAAGTTCCTTGTAGACGAGGGTCCTGAGCACGGCCATCATCACCGCCACCTGGAAGATATCCTGGGCATGATCGATGCGGGCAGCCTGCCAGGACCGGTCAAGCACAACGCCACGGCAATCTTCCGCCGCCTGGGCGAAGCCGAGGCCGCCGTTCACCAGGTGCCGCTGGAAAGGGTCCATTTTCATGAAGTTGGCGCCGTGGACTCGATCGCGGACATCGTGGGCGCCGCGCTCGGGTTTCACCTGCTTGGCGCGGAGAAGATTGTCTGCTCGCCGGTGAACGTCGGCGGCGGCACGGTCAAGACAGAACACGGCGTGCTCCCCGTTCCCGCCCCGGCCACCGCCGCGCTGTTGAAGGACAAGCCTGTCTATTCCAGGGGGCCGCAAGTGGAGTTAACCACGCCCACCGGCGCCGCCATCGCCACGACGCTCGCCGCTAGTTTCGACGTGCTGCCGCCCATGCGGATCCTGGCCACCGGCTACGGCGCGGGCGACCGCGATTTCGCCGAACAGCCCAACGTGCTGCGCATCATCTTCGGCGAGGCCACGGGGGCCCCCGAAAGCACGACGGTGGCCGTGATCGAGGCCAATATCGACGACGCCAGCCCCGAATTGCTGGGCCACGCCCTCGAACGCCTGCTTGAAGCCGGCGCCCTGGACGTAACTATTTCGCCTCTCCTGATGAAGAAGAACCGCCCCGGATCGCTCCTCAGGGTGATTGCCGTGCCGCAAGACCGCGAGCGGTTGGCACAGCTCGTTTTCGCTGAAACCACCACCCTCGGTTTGAGGATTTATACGGCCGAGCGCCGGGTGGAAGCGCGCCGGTTAGTGGAGGTGGAGACGCCCCACGGGACGGTGCGCGTCAAAGTTTCCGATTCCGGCAACTTCGCGCCGGAGTTCGAGGACTGCCGCAAGCTCGCTCTCTCGAGCGGTGTCCCGCTCAAACAAATCCTGGCCGAAGCCAATTCCGCTTATTTGAAGAAGGTTCGATGAAGCCCAAGTACTATCTGACAACTCCCATTTATTACGTGAACGCCGCGCCCCACATCGGGCACGCCTACACCACACTCGTCGCCGACACGATCCGGCGCCTCAAACGCATGCAGGGTTACGAGGTCGTTCTCACCACCGGCACCGACGAGCACGGACAAAAGGTGGAACGCTCGGCCGCGGCCGCCGGCAAGAGCCCGGAAGAGTTCACCGACATTATTTCAAACGAGTTCCGCGAGCAGTGGCAAAAGCTGGGTATTGAGGCCGACCGGTTCCAGCGCACCACCAACCCTGCGCATCACAAAGTAGTTCAGGACCTGTTCAAGCGCTGTCTGGCCAACGGCTACATCTACAAGGGCTCCTACACCGGCCAGTACTGCTTGTACGACGAACTTTACGTAAACGAAGCCAAGCCCGGCGACCCGTGCCCGGAATGCGGCCGGCCCACCGAGACCGTCACCGAGGAGAATTACTTCTTCAAGCTCTCGGCATTCCAGCAGAAACTTCTCGACCTGTACGAGAGCCAACCGGACTTCATCCTGCCGGAGATTCGCCGCAACGAAGTCATCAGTTTCGTGAAGCAGGGATTGAGCGATCTTTCGATCAGCCGCACCTCCATCAAGTGGGGTATCCCGGTGCCCGACGGAGCCAATCACGTTTTCTATGTCTGGTTTGACGCGCTCTCCACATACATGAGCGCGGTGGAAGGAGAGAATCTCTGGCCCGCCGACCTGCACCTGATCGGCAAGGAGATCGTGCGATTCCACGCCGTTTACTGGCCTGCGTTCCTGATGGCCGCCGGAATCGAACTGCCCAAGCGGATCTTCGCGCACGGCTGGCTGTTGTTCGAACACGACAAGATGAGCAAGTCGCGCGGCAACATCGTGCGCGCCACGCCTATCCAGGAAGTGATGGGGTTCGACGCGCTGCGCTATTTCCTGCTGCGCGAAATCGTGTTCGGCTCCGACGGCAGTTTCAGCTACGACGCGCTGGTCAACCGCTACAACGCAGACCTCACCAACGGTCTGGGCAACCTGTCGAGCCGCGCGCTCACCATGATCCGCAATTACTGCGGTGGGGAGATTCCAGCTTCGGCCGGAGACCCCGCCATCGCCGCCGAGGCGCGCGAGACCATCGCGAGCTACTTGGCATCGATGGAGAAGTTCGAATTCTCCAAGGCGCTTGAGGCGCTTTGGGCGCTGCTCGGCGCGGTGGACCGCTTCATCGTCCAGCAGGAACCGTGGAAGATCGCCAAGAAGCCGCAGATGAAGGAAAAGCTGGCCGCGACACTCTATACGGCGGCCGAAACGCTGCGGATCGCCACGGTGCTGCTCGCCCCGGTGATTCCCGAATCGACAGCGAAGATCTGGGAACAGCTCGGCATGACGACGCCTCTGGCGGAAACGGACCTCCGGACGCTCGCCTGGGGGCAGATCCCGGCCGGACAGAAGATCGGCGAAATCGCGCCGGTGTTCCCGCGCCTGGATGTAAAGAACAGCATCGAGAAGATGCGCGCGCTCGAAGCGAAGGAATCCGCGCGCCAGGCCGCTCTCATGGGCAAGGCGCCCGCCGAGCCGCTCGCGCCGCTGGCTCCGCGCATCACCATCGACGATTTCGCGAAAGTCGACATGCGCGTGGGGCAGATTCTTTCGGCCGAACCGGTGAAGGGCGCGGACAAGCTGATCCACATGCAGGTGGACATCGGCGAGGGCGCGCCACGTTCGATCGTGGCCGGCATCGCCGCCGCGTATAAGCCGGAGCAACTGGTGGGACGCAAGGTAGCCATCGTGGCCAACCTCGAACCGCGCAAGCTGCGCGGCATCGAATCGAACGGCATGGTGGTAGCGGCGTCGCTTGCGGACGGCAAGCCCGTACTTACCGGATTCCCCGCGGACACTCCCGTCGGCGCAAAGCTGAAATGACCCTGGTCGATTCGCACTGCCACCTGGACGACAAGCAGTTCGACGGCGATCGGGAGGCAGCCATCGAGAGGGCGTTTGCCGCGGGCATCGAGACCCTGCTGGCTGTGGGATCGGGCGATGGACCGCCAGACCTCGAAGCTGGGATCCGGCTAGCGGAACGTTACGAAGCATTTTACGCAACGGCCGGCATCCACCCGCATGACGCGCGCAAGGCGGATGCCGCTTCGCTGCGCCGGCTCGCGGAGCTTTGCTCGCATCCGAAGGTGGTGGCGCTGGGGGAAATCGGGCTCGATTATCATTACGACCTTTCGCCGCGCGGCACGCAGCGCGCCATCTTCACCGAACAGTTGCGCATTGCCCGCGATACAGCCCTGCCCATTGTCATTCATACGCGCGAGGCGTGGGAAGACACCTTGCGCGTGCTTGAGGAGAATTGGACGGGAGCTGCGCAGGGCGGCATCATGCACTGCTTTTCGGAAGGACCGGACGAGGCGCGGCGAGTTCTGGAGATGGGCTTCTATGTGAGCTTCGCCGGCGTGGTCACCTTCCGTAAGTCAGCGGCGATTCAGCAGGCGGCACGTATCGTCCCACTGGACCGCATTCTGATCGAGACCGATGCGCCATACCTGGCGCCGGTGCCGCATCGCGGCAAGCGCAACGAACCGGCCTTCATCCAATGCACAGCGCGCAAGCTTGCCGAGCTGCGGGGCGAGCCGGTCGAAGTCCTGGCCGAAGCAGCCGCCGCAAACTTCCGCCGGCTTTGTTTGCAGCGGAAGCGCGGCTCTGAGTAAACTGGGAAAACCTGATGGCTTTAGGCAAGCTGCGGCAGACGCTGACATTCCGCGAGGTACAGGAGCTGGTCCGCGAGGACTTGCAACAGGTGGAGCGCGAGATCAGCCTGGAGTCCATCGCCTCGGTGGATGCCATCACGGCCATCGGCCGCTACTTGCAGGATGGGGGCGGAAAACGGCTTCGCCCCATGCTGGTGCTTCTCGCCGCCAAGATGGTGGGCGAAGTCACCAGCGATGTCATCAGCCTGGCGGCGGTGGTGGAGTTGCTGCACACGGCTACGCTGGCGCACGATGACGTGATCGATGTCGCCGAGACGCGCCGCGGACGACCTTCGCCCAATGTCATCTGGGGCAATAATACTTCGGTGCTGGCGGGCGACTGGCTCTACATGCAGGCCTTCCAGGTGGCGCTGAGGCAGCGCAACTTCCGCATCCTCGACCTCCTCATCGGACTCACGCAGCGCATGGTCGAGGGCGAACTGTTGCAGCTCGACCTGATCGGCAGTGTGACCGTCAGCGAGGCCGACTACATGGAACTGGTGGACCGCAAGACGGCCAGCCTGTTTTCGAGTTGCGCACGGTTGGGCGGCATGGCCACCGGCGCCGCGCCGGAAGCCGTCGAACGGCTGGGCGACTTTGCCTGGAATCTCGGCATGGCCTTCCAACTGGTGGACGACGTGCTCGACTTTACCAGCCGCGAAAAGGTCCTGGGCAAGCCCGTGGGCAACGACTTGCGGGAAGGCAAAGTGACGCTGCCGCTGATCTACGCCCTCGAGCAGGCCGACGCCAGCGAGCGCGGCGGCATCGAGACGGTGCTGGAAGACGCCAATTACGAGCGCACGCCGTTCGCCTGGGTCCGGGAGTTTCTCGATCGACGGCAGGGGATCGAGCGGGCCATGGCGCGCGCCGCCGTGTTCACCGAACGCGCGCGCACAATCCTTGGTTCGTTCCCCGATAACGCATACCAGAGGGCCCTGTTCTCGGTTTCCGATCTCATCACTGAACGGGACCATTAGGGGTTTACCCATGAAGCTGCCCGCACAGCTTTGCCTTCTGCTGGTCGCAACCGCGGCGTGGAGCGCTCCCGCCATCAAGCTGAAGGTGGCCGCCGTCCAATTCCGTTCCTCCTTTGATGTCGAGGACAACCGCAAGCGCATGGTCGAGGCGCTCACCAGGCTCGCGGGCGAAGGCGTGAACGTGGCGGCGTTCCCCGAGTGCGCGCTCACCGGTTATCACAAGGACGCCGTCATGGCGGCGGAAGCGAGTGCGGTCGCCGCCGCCGAGGAGTCCATCGGCAAAGCATGCACCGCGGGCAAGATCGCGGCCGTCGTGGGCAGCGTCTACAAGGTCAACGGGAAGACTTACAACACAGCGGTCGTGTTCAACAGCCGTGGCGAACTGGTGGAGCGCTACGCCAAGATCTACCTGGCGGGCGAGAAGTGGGCCACACCGGGCAACCACATCGCACTGTTCGACCTGGAGGGCGTGACGTCCACGGTGATCATCTGCCACGACGAGCGCTACCCCGAACTGGCGCGCCTACCCGCGATGGCCGGCGCCCGCATCGTGTACTACATCAGCCACGAATCCGGCATGGCGAACGAGCGCAAGCTCGTGCCGTACCGCGCGCAGATGATGGCCCGCGCGGTTGAGAATCATATGTTCGTGGTTGCGGCCAACGCTCCCGCCAACATCAAAGACAACAGTGGTTCGCACGGGCAAAGCCGCATCATCCTCGATGATGGCAACATCGCGAAGGAAGCTTCCTACTATGGCGACGAGGTCCTCGTCGAAACGCTTTCCATTACGCCATCCGCTCTCGAACGGCCGCTCAAGGAACTGTTGAGCGGCTGGTGGCGGCAAGGATTCGACTGGATGATGGCGAACCGCCACAAACGGCTTGAGTGAACAGGAATCTCATGGATGAAATCAATGTGCGGCTGGCACAGGCTGCGGCCGCCGATATTGACATGACGGCCGAACGCGCCGAGAGCAATCTGGAAGGCTTCCGGAGGCTGGACGACGCCGCGCGCTGGGTGCGCGCGCAGGAGCTCGGCTTCGAGGATCCCGCTTTCTTTTTCAACGCGCTGGTGGGGCTCGGCTCATGAGTTCCAGCGAGTTCTGCTTCTGGCCAATTTCCAAGCTGGCGGCCGCGTACCGCGCGCGGAGCTTATCGCCGGTGGAAGTCACTGATGCGATGCTCGGCCGCATTGCGAGCCTGAATCCCGCGCTCAACGCCTATATCGAGCTGACCGCGGAACGCGCACGCGCGGCGGCGCGGCGCGCCGAGGAGGAACTCGGGCGCCACGTGGACCGCGGCCCCCTGCAGGGCGTGCCGGTGGCCGTGAAGGACCTGTTCTTCATGCGTGGGGTGCATGCGCGGGCGGGCAGCCGGCTCTATCGCGACTTCATCCCAGATTTCGACGCCACGGTGGTGGAGCGGCTGGAAGCCGCCGGCGCGGTCATCCTGGGCCGCGCGCACATGCACGAGCTGGCCTTCGGCGTCACCAACGTCAACCCGCATTACGGCAACTGCCACAATCCGTGGGACCTCGCGTGCGTGCCGGGAGGTTCGAGCGGCGGGTCCGCCGCGGCTGTGGCCGCCGGACTCGCGTACGCCGCCCTGGGCACCGATACAGGTGGCTCCATTCGCATCCCGGCCTCGTTCTGCGGCGTAACCGGCCTCAAGCCTACCTACGGCCGCATCAGCCGTCACGGCGTGATTCCGCTCTCCTGGCAACTCGACCATGTGGGCACGTTCGCGCGTTCGGCGGAGGACTCCGCCATCGCCGCGCAAGCCATCGCGGGCGGTGATCCGATGGATCCCAGCTGCCTGACCGGTCCGGCTCCGCTATGGGTCGAACAGATCGATGGGCGGCCTAAAGGCTGGAATCTCGGATTGGTCGGCCCGCCACTGGTTTCGCGCCTCGATCCGGAAGTTTCCGGTGCCATGGACCAGGTCGTGCGCGCGCTTCGGCAAGCCGGCATGATCGTGGAGCAGGTAGAAATCCCCGATGCCGTCGAGGCCGGCGAACTCGCGCATGTGCAGGTACAGGTGGAAGGCGCCGCAGTCCTCGATCATGGCTACCGTAAAGATCCGACGCAATTCGGCGACGACGTGCGCGCACAGATCGAGCAGGGCCACTTCGTGAGCGCTGTGGATTATCTGCACGCCATGCGCTACCGCCGCATTTTCCAGCGACGGCTGGACCGCATGTTCGACACCTATCGCGCGCTATTGCTGCCCGCCACACCCATGCCGGCGCCTGGCATCCAGGATTCGACGGTCACCATCGGCGGCGTCGAAGAAAGCGTCGGCATGGCCGCCACGCGCCTGGTCCGGCAGTTCAACTTCGCCGGTGTGCCGGTGCTCACGGTGCCGTGTGGCTTTTCCAGCCGGCGCATGCCCTTCGGTATGCAGATTGTCACGCGCGCCGGCGACGAGCTTTCAGGCCTTCAGCTCGGGCATCTCTACCAGGAACTCACCGGCTTCCACCGGGCTGCTCCGGAATTATGATTCTCTGAGGAGGAGGCAATCATGCGGATATCGCGCAGATCGTTCGTGGCGGCAGGGTTCGTGCTACCGTCCCTGGCGGCAGGCAAGACCGGCGGCTTGAAACTCGGCGTGACGGATTGGAACCTGCGGTTGCGAGGCAAGCCGGAAGCGCTCGCGCTGGGGGCCCGAATCGGTTTCCAGGGCGTCGAATTGAGCTTGGTGCCGGCGGGGGACAGCGGCAAACTCGAGCTGGAAGACAACGCGCTTTTGGAACGTTACGCCTCCGAGAGCAAGAGGCTGGGAATCGCCATCGCCGGGACCGCGCTCACCGAGTGCAACCGGGTGTGCATGGCGAGCGAGAAACGCGCCCAGCAGTGGCTCGGGGCCGCCATCCCCATCACGGCGCGCTTGGATGCTCGAGTGATCCTGATCCCGTTCTTCAGCCAGTGCGAGTTGAAGCAGGCTTCGCAGATCGATTCCGTGGTGAGCATCCTCAAGGAGCATGCGCCTGCCGCCGAACGCGCCGGGGTGAGACTGGGCCTGGAGAACTATCTTTCGGCGGCGGAGAATGCGAAGATCATGGACCGCGTGGGCTCCCGCGCTGTCCTGGTCTATTACGACCTGAAAAACGCTTTCGATTCCGGCCACGATCCCTACGCGGAATTGCGCTGGCTCACGGCTAAGCGTATCTGCCAGATCCACCTGAAGGATAAGGCTTACCTCGGCCAGGGAGTGATCGACTACGTCAAAGGCATGAAGATCATCCAGGAAATCGGCTACCGCGGCTTCGCCAATCTGGAAACCACGTCGCCCTCCGGCAGCGTGGAAAACGATATGCGCCGCAACCTGGATTACATCCGCGGGCTTCTGGGTTAACTACTTGCCGCGGATGCGGTGCCAGAGTCCGGAGAAGAAATCACCCACCCGCGTGAAGAAACCCTTCTGTTGAGGGGCTTGCTCGGGGCCGAACATCTCGGAGGCCGAGGGCATGACCATCTCCTCCGGCTCCGGCTTGTACGGCGTCTTCGAAACCATCGCCACGCGATAGCCTTGGAAAGCATAGGTGCGCTTCTCCGGTTGGCCGTTCTCGTTGTCGATGATGACCGAGAAGCCCGGCGTGTCGTAAGAGCCCTTGCGCGAGGCGACCGTCACTTTGTGAACCTCCACGGGGAAATAGCCCGTGACGTTGCGCTCGATGTAGGCCGTCTCGTAACGGTGACGGCGCAGGCTCCATACGAAGACTCGGAAACTGTCGAATTCGTAGCGCTCGCCTCCCTTGACAATGGTCGTCCAGAGCCAGTTCTTCTTGACGGCATCGCCGTCGCGGACTTCGCCGAGAGAGAAGTACGAGGTAATGCGGTGCCCTTCGGCATATTGCGCGACTTCGTCCGGGATGGCCATGCGCAGGTTGCGCGTAAGCACCCATCCGGCGCGGCCGCCCTTGTCGCGCACCAGGCTCCAGTCTTCCATGGCCACCGCAGACGCTGGCTTCGTCTCCTGCTCAGTCTCCGGCGCAGGCTTCGCCGGCGGGAGGTGAGTCTTCGAAAGCTCGATCCAATTCGCGGGAGGCGGTGGCGGCGTGGGCATGGGAGGAGGAGGCAGTTTCCCGCTCGGTTTCCGTCGCGGAGCCGTAGGCTTGCCCGTTCTCCTCGGCGGCGCCGGCGGCTTCTGCAATTCCTCCCCAGGCGGCCTGGTGCCGGTGCGGGGTGTCAGGCGATGCCCAACCACGTCTACGAAATCGCCCTCTTTCAACTGATAGAAACTCGGCGACAAGCGATGCGCCTCGGTGTGCATGTTGAGCACATCGAAAACAGTGGCCCTCCCGTGGCTGGCCAGTTTCTCCGCGCGATCGGACAACTGGCGCAGGGCCGCCATCTGAGCCGGGCTCAACACTTGACGGTTGTCGGTCCAGCCTTCCTGGCCATGCGGCGCGCGCACCAGCAGGAAACGGCGGCGGCGCTGCAGAATCTCCAGGCGATCCCCGTGCTTTACGGTGGCCACGGTCTTCGACCGCAGGGAAATCTCCTCACGCAGGTTCAGAGTAGCGGGCCCCACGAACACTTCGCCGATGACAGGCGCGCGCCCCGGCCCGGGCCGGCACCCCGCCGCCATCAACACCAGCAAACACACGAATACCGGGACAGCACACTCAAACACCGTTCTTGCTCGCAGCCAATTGGTGATCGAGTGCACTGTCCCGCTCTTAATCTTCAGCGGCACCTAGCGTCACCTTCACCTTCGTGATGCGGCGGCCACGGTAGATCGTGAGTTCCAGCGTGTCCCCGGCTTGCTTGCGCCGCATTACCCTGCCGAGGTCGTCTCCGTTTTCCGTCGCCGTGCCATCGGCCGCCATGATCAGGTCGCCGCCGACCGGAATCTCCAGGTTCCCGACGATGACCGCGCTGGTGGCCCCGCGCAACCCGGCCTTTTCCGCCGGCGAACCGCGTTCCACTCGAATGATGAGCAGGCCGCCGTCAGGGGGCAGATTGACGGCATCCGCCAGGTCGCCCGAAACCGGATAGAAACGAACGCCCAGGTACGGGCGGGCATGGCGGCGGCCCGCCTTGAACTGTTCGAGCATCGCCTTGGCCTTGTTGATGGGCATGGCGAAGCCGATCCCGATGTTGCCGCCGGGCCCGTAGATGGCCGTGTTGATGCCGATCACGTTACCCTGGCTGTCGAGAAGCGGGCCGCCGCTGTTGCCGGGGTTGATGGCCGCGTCGGTCTGGATCATCCCTTCGAGCTCGCGCCCGTTTTCGTCCTGGATAGTGCGCCCCAACGAGCTGACGATACCCGTAGTGAGGGTACCTTCCAGGCCGAACGGATTGCCGATGGCCAGCACCTTTTGTCCGACCTTCAGGCCGTTCGAATCGCCCAGCGCCAGATGCACAAGCTGCTTCTTCGGAGTGATCTTGATGAGCGCGAGATCGTTGTTGGTGTCCTTGTCGAGAATCTCGGCCGTGTAGCGGCTCTTATCGGGCATGGTCACCTGGATGCGCGGGGCGCGGCCGCTCACCACGTGCGCGTTGGTCAAGATCAGGCCGTCGTCACGGATGACGAAACCGGAACCGGTGCCCCGCTCCGGCACGATCTGGAAGAACCAGTTCTGCCTCAGCACCTCGGTGACGATGTTCACCGTGGCCGAGTGGGCCTTGCTGTAAACCTCTATGTTGTTGACCTCGTCCGCGCTCAAGCCTGCGGTGTGCGCCACGTCGGGGCCCGACCACAGAGGGCCGGAAAGAGCGAGGTTTCGGAAGTACCGGAAGGGGCTGTAGCGGGTAAGCGAAGTCAGCCAGATGAACGTTCCTACCAGCGCCAACGCCAGCAACAGAGGACGACGATGTTTCATGTTTCGATGCTCCGCAACGACTCATAGACTGCGCGCGTCCGGCGCAGCGTGTCTTCTTTCTCGCCGCTCGTGTCGATCACGTAATCGGCGTACCGCAACTTATCGCGCAACGGCATTTGCCGCTCCAGGCGGCGGCGCGCTTCGGCTTCACTCATCCCGTCCCGGGCCATGGCCCGCTGCACCTGCTGGTCTTCCGGGCAAACCGCCAGGATCAGCTTGTCGAATCGTTTGTGACTGCCGGTCTCGATGAGGATGGCGGCTTCCACCACGGCGATGCCTCGCGGGTCCTCCGCTTCGTATTGCCGCATGAGAGCCTCTTCGCGCGCGATCACCGCCGGATGCACGATGCCGTTCAGCCGCGCCAACCGCTCCGGATCCCCGAACACCAACGCGGCCAGCCGCCGCCGGTCGATCGAGCCGTCTGTTTTCAGAATACCGCGCCCGAACTCCTGAATCACGGCATGGTAACACTCGCCTTGAGGGTCCAACACCTGGTGCCCGAGTTCATCCGCCCGGATCAGGCGGCAGCCCAACCCGGCCAGTTCTTGCGCCACGAAGCTCTTCCCGGATGCCAGCCCTCCGGTGAGACCTACGCGCAGCATCCAGCGAGTCTCCGTTCGGCGCTCTCGATAGTATTCACCATGAGCCAGGCGACCGTCAGCAGGCCCACTCCACCCGGAACCGGCGTGTAGGCGCCTGCCTTCTCCGCCACGGCGATGGGATCGACATCGCCTACCAGCGTGCGCTTGGTCGGCCCGCGGAAAATCGCCTCCGCCTGCTGCTGGCTCTGCAGGCGATTCATCCCGACATCGATCACCGTCGCGCCGGGCTTGATGAAATCGCCGGTGATAAAGGCCGGCCGGCCCATCGCTGCCACAAGGATGTCGGCGCGAGCGCAGACTCCGGCCAGGTCGACGGTCTTCGAATGGCACATGGTCACCGTGGCATTTTCGTGGAGCAGTAGAAACGCCATGGGCTTACCCACCAGGTCGCTACGCCCCACCACGACGGCGTTCTTTCCGGATACAGGGATCTCGTAGTATTTTAACAGGTACATCACGCCGGCGGGCGTGCAAGGCCGGGGCCCCGGACGGCCGGTCATCAAGTTGCCCAGGTTGAGCGGGTGCAGCCCGTCAACGTCCTTATTGGGATCTATGGCCAGCAGCACTCGTTTCGAGTCGACGTGCTTGGGCAGCGGCATCTGCACGAGGATGCCGTCGATATCCTCGCGCCGGTTCAGGGATTCGACCAGCGCGATGATCTCTTCGGTGGTGGCGCTCTCCTCGGGGGTGTGTTTTTCGCTATGAATGCCCAACTCTTCGCAGAGCTTCACCTTATTGCGGACATAAATCTCCGAGGCCGGATCGTGTCCGGCGAGGATCACTGCCAGGCCCGGCGCCCGCGACGACGCCGTCAGTTTCGCGGCGC
>JAJFUV010000022.1 GCA_021372245.1 Terriglobales bacterium | reverse complement strand
ACACCACTGCAAGTATTGCCGGCCGGCGCATGTTTGGACGATGCCGGATTAACCTACGCGCATGGCCGGGTGCCCGCTCCTTGTGCGGTGTCCGCATCGCCGGCCATATACGAGAAGGGCGCGGGCTTCCCGACCCGCTCGCAAACGCCGGTCGGCATTCCCGCGTTGCCGGTGCAAGCCACGGTCGGGATGGCGGCATCGGCTGGGCGCGTGGGCATACCCCTGAGGACCTTCAGGCTTGGAGTGGATGTGGATGAGGTCCGAATGGCCGGGGAAATCCCGATCAAGGCCCAACACCACCTGCCGGAGTTTGACTGGAGCGTCGCCAAACTCGAATTCAATCCAGAAGGCTGCCTGGAACCTTACACGCCAGCGATCAGTCTGCTGCCACCGCGGGCGATTGCCGGCGCCGATCGCGTGACGCCGCTGGCATCGCGCGCCAGAGGCGGACGCAAGGTCGCCGCCAAAGTGGTGCTTCCCGGGCCATATCCTTCGATAGAGGAAGCCCGCCTGGACCGCGCCAGTTCCCTCATGCCGTTGGCGTCGCTGCCAGCTCCCGCCGGACCGGGCTTGGTTGATTCCGCACCCGCGCGGGAAATTCGCAATTTGATTCCCTGCCGCCGCAGAACGGAGCTTCAGGCGCTCATCGCGTTGCCTTGCCCGGCGGAGTTGACCCCCTGCCGGGGTATAGCCACCTATAGGAAGCTCTCACGGATCGAAGTGCGCGCCAGGGGCGTGGAAGATCCGCGGATGGAAGCTCACGGAGCCGCGCGCGCCATGGACTGGACTTCGTTCCCGCCGCCGGCCATGCCTTCGGCCGAAGCGATTCGGGGTTCGCTGCCACTGCGTGTTTCTTCGCCGTCGATAGGCATACAGACAAAGCTCTTTTCGATCCAGCCCGGCGGCCCGACCAAGCTCATGCCCTCCACCGCGCACGACGGAGTGGTCCCGCCACATACGATCTGCCGTCCGCCCCAACTGCCGTCCTTCGGAACGCCACAGGACAGCCGCCTGACACACGAGCGCACCTCGGCCTTACTGAGCGCCATGCTCGATCGAGTGGGAGGTGGAGCGGAACGTTGGGCGCTCGGCCGGCTATGGCGCCGCACGCCGCTTTCCGTGAAAGGAATGGTAGCCGGCGTGGCGCTTATTGGCGCCATGTTCGCCATGGGAGGCAGCTCCACCGGCCAATGGGCAAGCAGCCTGCGGGAGGACATCCGCAGCCGTGCGGCCGTGGATCTGGTGGACGATTTCCGGGCCGGCATGGGAGCCTGGAGCGGAGGCGAGAACTGGGCTGAAACGTGGTCTTACGACAACGCCGGCCTGGTCCAGACTGGCGACCTGGCGCTGTACCGGCCCTCGATGGTGCTGAGCAATTACCGGTTCGAGTTCCTCGGGCAGATCGGCGATCGGGGGATCGGATGGGTGTTCCGTGCCGTGGACACTGAGAACTACTATGCGATGAAGATCGTGTTCACCGGCAACGGCCCGATGCCGGCGGCCGCCGTCGTGCGCTATGCCGTAATCGACGGCAAGGCGGGGCCCAAGACGCAATTGCCCTTGCCCATGGGGGCGCGTCCGGACATGATGTACCGCGTTCGCGTGGACGTGGATGGTTCCAACTTTACCGCCCAATTCCAGGACCAGATTGTCGACGTGTGGAGCGACAATCGGCTGGCCGCGGGCGGCGTAGGTTTTTTCAGCGAGAAGGGCGAGAAGGCCAAGATACGCTGGATCGAGGTTTCCCATCAATCAGATTTTCTCGGCAAGCTGTGCGCCTACCTGGTGCCGTTTGACGCGCGCAGCGCAAATAGGAGTTTGACGCAATGAATCAGAAACGGAGATGGAATTCGGGAAGCGAAGCTTCCGACGTGACGCCCTTCGGCGCCAACTATGAAACGCGCGGCGACAAGCGTGTGACACCGCAGGCGCTGGCCCGGGCGGTCTCGCTGCATCTGGAAGGACAGCCTCGTGAGGCCCTGGCGGAACTCAACCGGGCGCTGGACGGCGGCGAGCAGCAGGCCGAAATCTTTTCAGCCCGCGGGCACATTTTGTTCGAACTGTCCGAATTTGAGGAAGCGGCCAAGAGCTACTCGAAGCTTCTCGATCTTGAACCGCGTCATCCGGCAGCCACCTTCAACATGGCCGTCTGCCTGGAAAAGCTGGGCCGCTGGGGCGAGGCCTCCGAGGCTTTCCTGAGGGCGCTCGACGTCAATCCGGACCGCTCGGAGGCGCGTCTGGGCCTGGGCGTCTGCCTGCTCCACCAGGAGAAGCCGGAGGAAGCGCTGGAGGTCTTCGACCTCTGCCTGCAGAATCAGCCCAACCAGGAAGCCGCGGTTTTCGGCAAGGCGGTCGCGCTCCAGTTGCTGTGGCGTTTCGATGAGGCCACGGAGCTTTACGCGAAGGTGCTCGAGTCAAACCCCAAGTTCGAGGAAGCGCTGGTCAATCTGATCGCCATCGGCATGGCGCGCAAGGACGACAAAATGGTCCGCGACTATGCCGAGCGGCTGCTCGCCCTCAAGCCCCAGTCCCAAGTGGCGCTGGAAGGCCTGGCGGCCTCGGCCTTCACGGCCTCCGACTACGAAGCTGCCGCCACCTATTGCCGCAAATTGCTGGAGGTCGCGCCCGAGACCTTTGAGCGCGTGTTCAACCTGGGCGTCGCCTGCCACAAGACGGGGAAAAAGGAAGAGGCGGCGCAGGCTTACGAGAGAGCGTTGCGCATCCGGCCGGACGCTAAGCAGGCGTTTATCAACCTGGGCATCGCGCGGCAGGAGATGGAGGATCTCAAGGGCGCCCGTGAAGCTTACGAGCGGGCCCTACAGATTACCCCGGACCTGCCGGAGATTCTGAACAATCTGGCCGGCCTGCTTGAGCAGCAAGGCCAAACCGAAGACGCCGAGCGGATGTATACGAAGCTCCTCGCCAAGAACCCCGATTGGGAGGACACATGGTTCCGCGTGGGTTATCTACGACTGGATCGCGGCGACTATCGCGGCAGCGTGGAAGCCTTCTCGCAGTGTTTGCGCAAACGCGCGCAATGGCCCGAAGCGCAGATGAACCTCGGCTTGGCCTACTGGAAGCTGGGCGACCGCGAGATGGCGCGGGAGTCCTTCGAGAAAGTGCTGCAGGCTATGCCGGAATCGGCTGATGCGCTGCGCGGCTTGGCCGCCATCGCGGTCGACCAGGAAGACTTCCAAGAAGCGCTCGATCTGCAGGCGCGGTTGATCGAACTCGGGGAGCGCACTCCGGAGCTGTTCTACAACACCGGTTTGCTGTTGCAGCGCGTGGGTCAGGTGGAGGACGCGGTGCGTCTGTACAAGGAAGCGCTGAACGTGAAACCGGACTTCGCGGAGGCACTTCTGAACCTCGGCCACGCCCATAAGTCACTCGGTCAGGAAGAAGAGGCGCGCGCGTGCTGGCATCAGGCTCTCGAAGCCAAGCCGGAACTTGCGCAAGGCTACTTCGAGCAGGCTTAGTTTTGAGATCCACAGGCGCGGGCCGCGGGGCTCGCGCCTACTTCGTCAAGTTACGAAACAGGAACAGGCCGCTCTTGCCTCCGGCGGCCATGTCGAGGTCGCTGTCGTTGTCGAGATCGGCGACGGCAATCTGCATGCCACCTCCGGCGCGCGTCGAGTAATCCACTATGTGCCGGGTCCATTCCAGGCGCTTGCCGTCGGCCGAGGGGCGGTATTCGTACCAGTAGATCCCCAGCGGCTCGCGCTCGCCCGGGTCCTTGCCGTTGTGCGCCATGTATCGCTTCCCGGTGACCAGATCCAGACGTCCGTCGCCGTTCAGATCCACTAATACCAGCGGATGCGCCTGGGACCAACTATCGTCGATCATGTGCTTGGTCCACCGCCCGTCAGCACCCTGCTCCATCCAGAAGATGCCGTAATCGTGAGCCATGGAGGCGACCAGGTCATTGCGGCCGTCCCCGTTCAAGTCCAACACATGGATGAAGCCCGTCACGCCCAGGCTGAAGTCGGGGTGGAACTTCCAATCAGCGGCGCGGGGATCGGCGGGCGCCTCGTACCAGCCTGCCGCAGTGATGATGTCGTTCCGGCCATCGCCATTGACGTCTCCGGCGCCGATCCCATGCCCGCCGCTCGCCGGGGCCACCACGTGTTTGACGAAAGCGCCGTTCACGATTTCATACCAGGCTCGCGGGGCGCTGGCTGAGCCGAACTCCGGCAGCACCTCGCGCGCTTTCCCGTCGTTGTTCAGGTCCACCAGGAACGCAAACTCGACCGGCGCGGTGTTCTCGATGATCTGCTCCTTCCACTCACCGCGGCCACGCCCCGGGTTGCGCCACCAGGAGACCTTACGCGCGAACCACGAGCAGCTCACGATGTCGACGTTGCCGTCGAGGTCCACATCCACGGGCAGATCGCTGAAGTTGTCGACATAGTAGCTGGCATAGCCCAGCTCGCGAAACTTATGCGGCGTCCAGCGCGGCGCCTCGTACCAGTTCTCGCCGCTGACGATGTCGAGCCGCCCGTCGCCATTGACGTCGGCGAACGCGCAAGTCTCGCTGGCGCCGCCATCGAGCATGACTTTTTCAAATGCGACCTCAGCCGGCCGGGAGGCCGCCAACAGCAGAGTAGGAACAAGCCAGAGCCATTTCATAACAGTCTCGATTGTAGCCCGTGATATAATCAAAAATCGAGGCGCGGTGCGCCTCCACGGCGCTATCGTCTAACGGTTAGGACGGAGCCCTCTCAAGGCTTAAATATGGGTTCGATTCCCATTAGCGCTACCATCCCTTCCTTGCGCCTTCCTTAGAGCGTGACTAGCTTGTACCGATCGTTGCCCATGCGCAGGGTCTGCATGTACTCAAGCTGGTGCAGCCCGCTTCGGGACTCGATGCGCTTCACCATATCGCGTCGCTGCTCTTCCGGTTGCGCGTACACCAGATCGACCGACGCCTTATCTATCGCCAGGATGTCCGTTGAGCCGAGTATGCCTATATCGTTGCAGGTGGGCTTGGCGCCATGCCCATCGCAGTCGCAGTCCACGGAGATGTTTTTCAGGACATTGATGTACGTAATATGCGAGCCGAAATGAGCCGTGACCGCCTTGCCCGCCTCGACCATACGCTCCAGGAAGAGCGGGCCTTTGGGCCAAGTCGCTTCGTGAATCTGCTCCTTGCCCAACTGCCCCGACGCGCAACCTATAGCGATGTTCTTGAGCGATCCCCCAAAACCGCCCATCGTGTGGCCTTTGAAGTGCGTGTAGACGAGGAGGGAGTCGTACTTTTCAAGACTCTTACCCACCGCAACCTCCGTGAGATGCCGCCCCTGAACAAAGCTGGGCTTTGCGGAGGATGATGCGGATGTCTGAAGAAACTCACGCATGCCAGGGATGGGGAATGTAACCTGGCCATCGGCGTCCATGATGTCAACTGGACAAAAGTCGAATCCGTTCGTTTTCAGGGTTTCCAGGTGCCCTTTTGTGGTTTTCCTCGGACTCGGGTAGAAAACGTTGCATTCCACAATGGTGCTTTTCGAAACGTGCGACTGCAAGCCCTTGATGAGCGACAGCGGCAACAGGTTCGGCCCATGCGGCTCACCGGTGTGCAACTTGATGCCTACGGTACCTGTGATCCCGCCATTGATTCTTGAATAGATCTTCAGCAATCCGTTGACACTGATATCCTTCGTGAAAAACACTACGCATTTGCCTTGTCGCGCGCCTGCGGCGTTACCTATACCGCCAGACCCAAATGCAGCAACACCACCCAGCGCAATGGCACTGTTCTTCAGAAGAGTGCGGCGCGAAATTTCCCTCTCCATTATTTCTCCTATCGGTAAAAGGCTATTTCAAAGACATAATTATCGCTCAGAAACCGTTCATCTGCTCTAGATTCCCAGGATACTGGGCCCTTTGCACCGGTTTGACGCGGCGACATCGACGTCACTGAGATGGTTCGGTGCGGGTCTGCCTGCTACGTCCGGAAACCAACGATCAGCGCCTCTGAGCTGAGCCGCAAGAAGGCTACCCCTACTCCTGAAGACCGGGACACCTACGAAGAATTACCCGGTTCCAGCAGCCGCAGCACGAAAAACACGAGGCTTGCGATGAAGACTCCGGACGCCAAGACGATTCCCACGATGTACGCCACAGTCCGCGCCAAATGCGGCCGCGTGAACAGAATGGCGTGTTCGGCGTCCCTTTCCCGCGGCGCTCCCAGCCCGTTCATCACCAGCACGTACCGCCCCGGCCTGGGGATGTCGTACTTCAGCAGTTCCAGCCGCGCCTTTGAGATTCCAGACGACCGCGAGCGAATCCATGCTCTCCGGCCTATCACCCTATCCCCGTCGATCCCGGTCAACTCAAAATCGATTCTCGCGAACCGCCTGGAAAGCATCGGACCCTCTATCATCAGGCTCACCCGCCCACTTTCCGCGAATTGAACCTCCTGCCGTTGAGCCAGCGGCACTCTCACCAGAACCGACCTCTTTACCAGCCCCACGACGCCGACAATCAGGGCCCCCAGCGCCGCCAATCCAACCACCATCGCAGGCACGCCCAACCAGATCCAGTAGCGGTAAATGGACTCCCAGAACGAATTGCCCATCGTGTGCCTCCCCGGCCTCTCCGCATCACTCTACTGCCCGATCTTCCATACCCCGTTGTCGAGCGCCAGGCGCATCGTGTGCTCGCTGCTGGATTCCTTCGTGCCGCTGGAGAACTTCACTTCCGCCGAATCGCCTCGCACCGTGACGCTGGTAGGCTTCAGCCCGTGCAGTTCGGCCGCCTCGCCTGCGAACATATCCAGCACGGCCTTCTCGCCTCGTGCCGCCACGAATTGATCCAGTATCGACAGCCCATTCGGGTGCAGCGTCTTGCGTATGGCCGCCATGTCCCTTTTGCGGCAAGCCTCCACGTGTGCCTGCACCGCCTTGTACTGCGGGCTGTTCAAGGCCGCCGCGCCTGTCAAATTCGCGGTCACGGCGGGGCGCGCGATCACCGGAGTCCGAAACTTCACTTCCACCTGCCAGGGCCCCTCGCTTTCCTCCACCGCGCGCATCGCCGTCTTCATCCAGACCTTGCCTGCAACCTCTCCCACGCCCGCCGCGGCCGGCTCGAATACCAGGTTCTGCGACTCCGGCGACGTGGATGATTGCGAATAGAACTCCATCCCGTTCGCAGTCAGTCTTTGTCCCCGGGTCCAGATTTTCGCATCCGGCGTGATGTAAACGATGATGCCGTTCAACGCGCCCTTTTGCGCCTCCCCGGCGGCCCAGAAGCTCCACGCGTCGGTGGCCTTGCGCAGTTCCACCGGCACGGGCTTGTCGGACAGAATGACTTCGATCCTCTCCTTGCCCTTCTCGATCGTGTCTTCGCTCATCGACGCGAAGGCGTGCGTCAAGGCCGTCCGCTGACCCTTGACCTCGATCCAGCCCTCGGCGGAACCCGGTTCTCCGGTCGTCGCCATCAATGAAAATGCGCCCAGCGACAACAGGGCGCAGGCGATTTCGCACAACAGGCTCATAAGCTCCTCCTCTTGCGGAACAGTATATAGCCACATGATGCTCCACGCCACAGGGAGGTGCTACAGTTGCCGGAATGAGGGAACTTTCCCGACGGACGCTCCTCGGCGCCGCCGCTGGGTACGCACTCGCTCCGCCTGCGCCGGTTCCAATCATCGACTGCCATATCCACTTGTTTGACCAAACCCGGCCACAGGGCGCTCCCTACTCCGGACCTCCGGAGAACAAAGAGCCCGCCTTGCCTCCGCGCTACCGCCGCCTGGCGTCGCCGCTGGGTATCGTGGGAGCCATAGCGGTAGAAGCGAGCCCATGGGTCGAAGATAATCTCTGGCTGCTGGAGGCTGAACGGAACGACCCGATGATGATCGGAGCCATCGGCAACCTCCGTCCCGAGTGGCCCGACTTCGGCGAGTACCTGGATCGCTTTCGCAAGAACCGGCTCTTTCTCGGTATCCGCTACGGCAATCTGTGGAGCTATGACCTGGCGAAACAGAGCGCCAATCCATCATTCATCGAAGGACTCAAGCTGCTGCAACAGGCCGGCCTGGTCCTGGACACGGCGAATCCCACGCCAACGCTGATGGAAGCAGTGATCCGCGTCAACGATCAAGTGCCGGAATTACGCATCGTCGTAGATCACCTGCCCGCCATGCTGTGGCGTCCCGGTATCAAGGGAAGGACTGACGTTGAAGCCAGCCTGCGTGAACTGGCGAAGCGGCCCGCCATCTACATCAAGGTGTCGGAACTTATGCGCATGGAAGGCGGCAAGCCTGCTCTCGATCCGGCACTCTACCGGCCTGTCCTCGATTACCTTTTTCACACCTTTGGCGAAGACAAACTGATCTTCGGAAGCGACTGGCCCAACGGGACGGCCATGGGCAATCTTCCGGCCATCGTCAAAATCGATCAGGACTACTTCACTGCCAAGGGCCGGCAAGCCGCAGAGAAGTACTTCTGGAAGAACTCAGTCGCAGCGTACCGCTGGGTCCGGCGCGATGCGGGGCAGCCCGCCCCCGCGGCTTAGGCGTTCCGCTTGTACTGCTCGATCGAGTCGCCGGCGGGACCTTTCTTCGTGCGTTCGAGAAGCGCGGCCATCTCCTTCTCCGTCATGGGACGGAAAGACTTGACCGCAGCGACGTTCGATTCGAGTTGCTCTACCGTTTCGACGCCCGACACAACCACGTCCACGTCCTGGCTTAGCGCGAAGCGCAGGCACTCCGGGATGGTGGCGATCCTGTTCTTCAGGATGTTGCCGAAGGCGTTTGTCTTCATCGCGATGAGCCCGAGCCCCTTCCTGCGGATGTTGGGCAGCACACTGCGGATGAAGCTCTGATGGTGCGGGTCGATGAGGTTCACAGGGTGCTGCACGGTTTCCCAGCCGTCGAATGCGTCCAGTAAGCGTTGGTGGATGGCGGGATCGCGGTGTCCGGTGAATCCGATGTGGCGAGCCTTGCCCTGCTGCTTCGCCCTGACGAAAGCCTCCAGCGCGCCTCCAGGCGCCAGGATCTGGTCGACCTCCTGCATGGTGGTCACCTGATGGCATTGCCAGAGGTCCAGGTAGTCCGTCCGCATGCGGCGCAGCGTGTCTTCCAGTTGCCGCATGGCTTCCGCGCTCGTCCGCTTCTCCGCTTTGCCCATCAACAAGACCTTGTGCCGCTGGCCGCCGCTGAGCGCCTTGCCGTATATCTCATCGCTCGCGCCGTTGTTGTAAAGCCAGGCGCTGTCCAAGAAATTCACGCCAAGTTCAACGGCGCGGCGAATGATGCGGATGCCGTTCTCCTCGCCGTTCTTCCCCATGTGATAGCCGCCCAGGCAGAACCGCGATACGCGCAGCCCGCTCTTGCCCAGTGTGGCCATCGGCATGGGTGCATCCGCGCGCGCGGCGAGGCCGGCGGCTGCGGTTGAAATTTGCAGAAATCCTCTGCGATACATGAGCCCCTCCCAGGACCGCAGGTGTGCGGTCGCCACAACTGATTCTATTTTACTTGCTACGCCGCCACCTCAAAATCCCAGCCGAAACCGGGGCGGTCGGACGGCCGCGTGTAGATGCCTTCCGGCCCGCGCGTGATGCGGTACTGCTGCTCCCACATCTGGTACACATCCCTGGGGCCTCCGGGCGCGGGCATGAACAGTTCGGCCCACGGAGCATTGACGTTCGCGATGATCCAGTGGATGGCGCCGTTCAGGCCGCCGCCGTGCGGAATCACGGGAATGTCGTAAGCCGCGGCCATAGCGCCGATCCTGCGCAACTCGGTCAAACCGCCGCACCAGTTTATGTCGGGCTGCCATACGGACGCTCCCTGGTGCTCCAGCAGATTGCGGAAGCCGTAACGCCCGTACTCGTGCTCGCCCGTGGCGATGAGCGCCGGCTTGATGGCTCGATTCAGGCGGCCGAACCCGGCGTAGTCGTGCGGCTGCAGAACTTCCTCCAGCCAGTACACGCGGTAGGGCTTCAGCAGTTCCGCCATCTCCAGCGTGTAGTTTTCCGTCCAGGCCATCCAGCAGTCCAGCATGATCTCACCGTCCGGCCCCAGCGCCTTCCTGGCGCGCTCGACAAGCGCAAGGTTCTTCCGGATGCCCTCGCGTCCGTCCGCGGGGCCGTGCGGTATCGCCAGTTTCAGCGCCTTGAACCCGGCTTCGATGTGCTGTTCGATGTCGTTGCCGGTGCAGTAAGCTCGGACGCGCGGCTTGACCTCGCCACCGATCAGCCGGTAGACCGGCGTGTTCAGCGCCTTGCCGATGATGTCCCAAAGCGCGAGGTCGACGCCGCTGATGGCGTTCATCGTCACGCCCATGCGCCCGTAATGCATCGTGGATCGCCAGCAGATGTCCCAGATCCGCTCCACGTTGAACGGGTCTTCGTTCATGAGCAGTTTCGACAGGTGCTCCATCACCACCATGCCGCCGCCCGCGCCCCCGCTGCCGTAACCCTTGATACCCTTGTCGGTGGCGATCTCCACGGTGAAGCCGGGCATCTTCCCGGCATCCGGAAAGAACAACGACCGTGT
>JAJFUV010000019.1 GCA_021372245.1 Terriglobales bacterium | reverse complement strand
AACGCCGCCGGAATAGTTCGGCGATGACTGCCGGTAGGATCCCCCATTGCCACGGTTCACCGATCGAGATCCATAGTCGCGAGGTTGAGCGAATCCACGCGCTTCGGAGCGGCCGGCGAATCCGGAACGGTTGTCGCCACTGAAACGCTGCCATCCCCCCGGAGACGTCGATCGCGGCACCATGGCGCTGCTGGCCGGGCCCCGCCGGTCAAGCGACGAAGATCCGGTCCGACCAGGATCGAGTCGTCCTCCAGACCACCGGCTGCCTCCGATTCGTGCGTTATCTGTAAACCTCCCGCCTGTAGGCCTGTCGCCGGCGAACCGTCTGGACCCGGATCGGTCGGAACCAAACTGGTTGGAGTGGAACCGGCTCGCTACGTCGCCATTCGGATAAGGAACACCCATCCGGTGGCCAGGATTATGGACCCATGCGTCCCGACCGCCAAACCCGTGGACGGAACGGCCGCCGAAAAATGCTGAGTGATGGCCACCCCAGTAGCCGTAACGGTTGAAGAAGCCGTCATGTAGAAACAAGCTGTGGTGGTTCCAGCCGCAGCCCCATCCCCAACCACCCCAGCCTATCCAGCCGGGGAAGAAACCGCCTATGTAAATCGCTGGGCCGAAGCCGAATCCCCACGCAAAATCCGCGTACCACAGATCGGGGTAGTAGCCCCAGGCCGGGGGGCCCCAAACATAGTACGGATTGTAGACCGGGACGTAAATTACCTGTGGATCAGCGGGAACGATCTCGACCACATTTTGGCCGTCCTGTGTGTTTACATTCACCACTTGCTGAGGCGTAGTAGTCAGCCGGCCGCTATCCCGTGCCCGCGCGCGCATTCGCTGCACAGCGTTCATGACGTCGGCTTGCTGGGCCAGGAACGCGTTCCCAAGGTCCGTTGTCCAGCGAATATCGTCGGCCAGCAGCCTGAGCGCGTCTGGAAAAGCCACCAGGGCCTGGACACTGGGGTCCCAATTCTGCTGCTTGGCGGCGTCCATGAGCTGGGATCCGTGGAGGTTGCTGTGTTGCCGGAGCCACTGGTGCGCCTCAACGACTTCGAGTGGATACGTGCTCGCGGCGAGGACTTGGCCGAGCAACGGGTCCGGATACAAGGCGATGGGCGCCACAAGGTTTTCCAATTCCTGGGGCGACAGTGGCGTTTGAGCCGTCTGCGGGTCCGGCATACTCGAAATCGGGTCCGCCGGCGTTTGGGCCATGCTGAACGGAAGGGCGATCAGCAGCGCGCAGATTACTGCTGCTGTCCGCCGAATCACCAATCCCGTGAACGGTGATTTCACTTTGCACCACCTTCCGCTCTTCCGTCGGAGAAGGGCACTATTCTATCAGCACACCGAGTTCCGTCTGCAAGCTGCTGAAAAACAACGCAGATAATACTTGCGTGGAGCGTTCCTCCTGGCCGAAAACCACCACTCTGATGCAATTGAACCAACAACGCCGACATCCGTCGCGATGCCGGGATCTCCAGGCGGCAGCACTTGCCGCAGTCCTGCTCGATGCGTCTGGGAGATTCCCGGTTACATCTTGCCGTTTCGAATCTCTGGGCCCTATGTCTCGTTCTCCTCCTCACCTCCGCTGATCCCCACTATTTCCGATGTCTCCTCAACCTCTTCCGGTTGTTCTTCCTGCTCTTCTACCTCTTCCTCTCCTTCGTCTTCTTCTTCACCGTCGCCCCAATGGGGGTGAATTCCGTGGAGTCCTTCGTGGACTGCGCTCGCATGGAGGGCTCGATGCAATTCGGCGTCTATACTGCCAGATCGCGTCATGCCGCTACCCCCTTTCTTCCGATCCTTCGGATGCGCAAACCGAAAGGAGTCCTAGTGGGCTCCGAGTGCGTACTCGAGATCGTCATCCTGAACGAGGCGTTTGGTCCCCTGCGGATCCAGAATGACCCGGTTCCTGACGTTGTAGGGATTCGTCTCCCACTCGTCCGTCAGAGTGATTTCCGTTCCGGCCGGCAGCGTTTCTCCGCCGTAGACCGGCAGCGGCTTCTTGATCTTGACCTTTTGCTTTGTCTTGGTTGTTGCGGTGCCTGTCATATGAGCACCCCCAGTGAATAGCCGACCTGAGAATAGCGCCAAAGAGCCTCCACTTCAAGGGGGGACTCAGCCAGGAAAACTTGACTGTGCGGAGGCTGCCGTTGGCATACAATACCCGCATGCCTTCCCATCGATCAGAATCTGCCGGTCTGGGCCGCCGGTCGTTCCTGGCCCTTTCCGCCGCTGTTCCCGCCCTGGCGCAAACGCAACGCGACTGGGCAAACAATCAGCCCGTGCGTTATCCCGACCCGGATGTCGTGGTCCTGGACAAGAGCTTCGCCAAGTACAAGCTGTTCAACGCAGCACTCTATAGGCATCACGTGGGGACGAAATGGGCCGAGGGGCCTGCCTGGTGCGGGCAGGGGCGGTACCTCGTGTGGAGCGACATCCCGGGCAACCGGCAGTTTCGCCTTCTGGAGGAAGATGGACACGTAGCCACTTTCCGCGACCCGTCGGGATACAGCAACGGCAACACCTTCGACTTCGAAGGCCGGCAGATCTCCTGCGAACACGGCGGGCGGCGTGTGGTGCGCTACGAGCATGACGGCACGGTCACCACGATCGCGAACAAGTACGCCGGCAAGCCGCTCAATTCGCCGAACGATGCCGTTGTTCATCCCGACGGCTCCATCTGGTTCACGGATCCGCCCTATGGCATCCTCGGGAACTATGAGGGTGACCAGGCCGGGCAGGAATTGAAGGAGGCCGTTTACCGCGTCGATGCGAAGACGGCCAGGATCGAGATAGTCACCGACGCGCTGGACCGGCCCAATGGCATCTGCTTCTCGCCCGACTACAAGAAGCTGTACGTGTGCGACACGGGGGCGCCGCGGGATATCCAGGTGTTCGCCATCTCCGGCAACAAGCTGTCCAATCAGAAGCGGTTCACCGGCATGAAGATGGACGGGCGGTCCGGCGGACCGGATGGGATTCGCGCCGATGTCGACGGCAACATCTGGGCCGCGGCGAGTGGCGGGGCCGGTTACGATGGCGTACACATCTTCTCGCCGGCCGGACAGCGCATCGGGATGATCCTGTTGCCGGAGATTTGCGCTAACGTGTGCTTCGGCGGGGTCAAGCGTAACCGGCTGTTTATGACGGCGAGCCAGTCGTTGTATTCGCTGTACGTCGGAACCCGAGGGGCGCACATCACCTAAGCGGTCAGGCCACCGCGGCTACTTTGCCGGGTACTTCTTGATCCGGATGTTGCGCGCCATCAGCACGCTGTTCATGTCGTGAAGTTGGAATCCGATGGGCCCGGACTTGGCGCGCTCAGCGTGACGTGGCATCTCGGCGACCAGTTGCCCGTTCAACTTCACCCGGATCATTCCGTTGCGGTGCTCAATGTTCAAGTGGTTCCAGTCGTGCAGCTTGCGGACTCCGGGCTTCGCTCCGACGTAGTGGTAAATGCTTCCGGTCGGGAAGCGCCCCTCAGTGCTTCCGAATGCGATCTGAATTTCATAGCCGATCGCCGATGGCAGCTTTGAGCCATCGTGCCCCACACCGTGCGAGTAACGGCCGCGCGAGGTGTCCAGGATCGAAACGCCACTGTTGCCGTCCAGGCGGGTCCAGAAGTCCATTTCGAATTCGAAGTCGCCGAACTCTTCTCTCGTGTAGAGCCACGCCTGGTGGTCCGCCTTGCCCAAGTGCCGCTGGCCGACCATCGTTCCGTCGCTGAGCACGTCCCAGACTCCGTCGCCAACCACTTCCCAACCATCCAGGTTCCTGCCGTTGAACAGGCTCACCCACTTCGGCCCTGCATAGGCCAGGCAGGTGAAAAAGACCAGCAGCGCGGGCAGCTTCTTCACAGCGCATCCCCTCCCTTCACTTGGTAGCAGACCTATTCTATCCGGGATTGCCTCGCTGGGAGCGGGTTTGCTGGCTGTGGACACAAAAGAGCCGGGAGACTGGCGTCCCCCGGCATCTTGCATTTCAGCGGACGGTTCAGGACTTCGCTTTCAAGATTTCCGCACTGCCGCTGCGCAGCGGCATTTTCACCTTCGGCACCGCCAGGTAGCCAACCACCTGGT
>JAJFUV010000362.1 GCA_021372245.1 Terriglobales bacterium | reverse complement strand
TCTCAAGACCTGCCGAATCTGATGGACCCAGCCCATCCATGCTCCCAGATCAAAATACCACTGAATCCTACCGGACACGGGCGCCGACCGCATCACCGCGTTAGTCGCGGTCGGAGCCAGGTAAATTCACTAACCCTATATACGGGCGTCAGTGAAAGTAGTATCTATCATTTGGAGGGATGTCCACCCAATGAGAAGAGTCAGGTTTCTGACGGCGGGCGAGGCGGTCGGGTTGATCCCTGACAATGCAACGGTCGCCACTAGTGGTTTTGTAGGATGCGGTCACCCTGAAGAACTGACGCTGGCGGTAGAAAGGCGCTTCCAAGCGGAGTCCCGGCCGAGGAACTTGACCCTGGTTTATGCCGCAGGCCAAGGCGACGGCCGGAACCGTGGGCTGAATCATTTTGCTTTCAAGGGCCTTGTCAAACGAGTGGTCGGAGGTCACTGGAACCTCGCGCCAAAGCTCGGCAAGCTTGCTAGCGGCAATGAGATCGAGGCATACAACTTTCCTCAGGGGGTGATCGTACAGCTCTTCCGGGACATTGCAGCCCAGAATCCCGGCACTATCACCCACATTGGCCTTGGCACCTTCGTCGATCCGCGATGGGGCGGCGGAAAATTGAACGAGCGCACTCGCGAGGATCTGGTTGAACTTCTGCAGGTGCGGGGACAGGAGTGGCTTCTCTACAAGGCGTTCCCCATAGACGTTGCGCTTCTGCGGGGTACTGCCAGCGATTCATTTGGCAACATCTCGCTCGACGATGAGGTGCTGACCGGAGAAGCTCTTTCCATCGCTCAGGCAACCAGGAACTCCGGAGGGATGGTGATTGTCCAGGTGGACAGGATGGTGAGCGATTTCTCCCGTGATCCGAAGGCTGTCCGGCTCCCAGGCATCTTCGTCGATGTCGTCGTACTCGGAAGCAAGGCGAACCACATGCAGACCTTCGGGGAGCAATTCAACTCCAGCTATCTCACTCAAGGGGGCATCAAAGAAGTCGAGTTGGCGACCATGGGCGATGGACCCAGGCGATACATCGCCCGGCGTGCGCTGAACGAGATTCAAAACGGCGACGTTGTGAACCTCGGGATCGGGATGCCGGAGGGCATCGCGCAAATCGCCAAAGAGCAGAACAGACTCGATGACATGGTTTTGACAGTGGAGGCCGGTGCGGTTGGTGGGGTTCCTGCTAGCGGGCTCAGCTTTGGCGCTTCTACGCACCCGATGGCAATCATTGATCAGTCGTACATGTTCGATTTCTACAACGGTGGCGGCCTCGATGTCGCGTTCCTCAGCATGGCGGAGTGTGACCGTGAGGGCAACGTGAATGTCAGCAAGTTTGGCGGCCGCGTACCCGGCGTTGGTGGATTCATGAATATCGCTCAGCCGACACGCAAGGTGGTTTTCTTGGGCACCTTCACGGCCGGGGGCTTGCGAACATCCTTTGCGGACGGTCAACTGAAGATCTGCGCGGAGGGGAATGCGAGGAAATTCACCCGGAGTGTCGAACATATTACCTTCAGCGGGCCGGAAGCGCTGCGACGAGGCAAGCAGGTACTTTACATCACCGAGCGTGCCGTATTTCGACTCACGGGGTCCGGTCTGGAATTGATCGAGATCGCTCCCGGTATCGACCCGTCGGAAGCGGTGCTCGGACAGATGGATTTCGAGCCGGCAATTGCCTCCAAATTGGAAATCATGCCGGCCAGTGTTTTCGAGAGTGGCGCACGACCGGAGGTGTAAGGCCGGCGGACGCAGATCATCCGTATGGAGCCCCATTTCTTCGAAGGGCATGGGAGCTGCGGCCTAATTCAAGCAGCCGGGATAACGTCTCGCAAGGTGGTACATTGCATGCCGCCAAGCCGTTGATTCCCTTCCGGACGGAGTCGTCGCGCACCACAGCGCTACTACGTTCATTTCACCCGATCCGAAGTTCTGGCGGACAACTGCCGTGTTTGCCCGTGTGCATCTCCGGACCTACAATGAGTCGCATGAACCTATGGTGGATTGCCGCTCTGGCGAGTGCCGCGCTGGCAGCGGGTTCGGAGGAATGGACGAGCCTTGCGCCGCGCGATGAGATCAGGCCTCAGTTCTCACGAGATGCGAGCGGTGCCCTGGTAATCGAGCAGGACGCCCGGGAGGGACTTCACGGCTATTGGCGGAAGGAGTTCCCGGTGATAGGGGGCAGACACTACGAGTTCAAAGCGCGGCGAAAAGTCCTGCGTGTAGATTCACCGCGGCGGTCCGCATTCGTGACGATCGAGTGGCGCGACGGAAACAACATGAAGGTGATGGATGACCGCCCACTGGTCGAGCGTTATCTGAAGACCTTCCCGGCGTGGACATACGCCGAGTACCCGGAAGAGGGCGCCCCCGACGAACAGGGATGGACGCAGTTCGGTGCGAGGTATCAGGCGCCGGGTGCAGCCAAGACCGCAGTAGTGGAGCTGCACTTTCTCTGGGCTCCGAAGGGACGCGTCGAGTGGCGCGACGTAACTCTCCGCGAGACCGCAGCGCAGGCCGGGCGAAGGGTACGAATGGCGGCGGTGCATTTCCGGCCGCTGGGTTGCAAAACGCCGGAATGCAACTGCCGGTTGTTCGCGCCGCTGATCGAGAAAGCCGCAGCGCAGAAGGCGGACCTTGTGGTTCTGCCGGAAACTCTGACGTATTACGGCACCGGTCTGACCGTCTTGCAGGCGGCCGAACCCGTGCCCGGACCATCGACGGAATACTTTGGTGGTCTGGCGCGGAAGTACGGCCTGTACATCGTTGCGGGCCTGTTTGAGCGAGCAGGGCATTTAGTGTACAACGTCGCCGTGTTGATTGACCCGGACGGGAAGGTTGCGGGCAAGTATCGAAAGGTGGTCTTGCCCGACGGCGAGTGGAACCAGGGCGTGGCTCCGGGGACCGAGTACCCGGTCTTTCAGACGCGGTTTGGGAAGCTCGGGATGATGGTGTGCTACGACGGTTTCTTCCCCGAGGTGGCGCGCGAATTGGCGCGCCGTGGCGCGGAGATAATCGCGTGGCCGGTCTGGGGCTGCAATCCGGCTCTGGCACGCGCGCGTGCGGCGGAAAACCACGTCTATCTGGTAAGCAGCACGTATGAAGACATCTCGCGCGAGTGGATGCTCACCGCGATTTGGGACCATACGGGGGATACAATCGCTGTGGCGAAGCAATGGGGCGAAATCGCCATCGCGGAGGTGGACCTTGACGCGAGAACGCGCTGGCGGGGTTTGGGGGACTTCAAAGCGAAGCTGTTTCACCACGCGCCTTTGACAGTGCCAGAGAACCCGGCGAAATGAACAACGTCCAGTAACTGTAGTTACCGACGTCGAAGATGCCCTTCGGAAACCAATTGGAATGGCGGTGAGGCTGGGATTCGAACCCAGGGACGAGTCACCCCGTCAACGGTTTTCGAGTGCGTGGCTGATCGTACCATCTAGTGTCTCCGGGTACCGAATCGACTGATTTCATTGGCTCGTCCGGCGGCAGTCATGCCATTGCGCCCCACCCAGAACTAGCTAAAACCAGGCCGTCCGTTTGCAGAGCGTTTGCAGCTTCTCTGCGATGAGAGGACCATCGTCATCCCTTCAGTGCCTTGCGGACAGACTCCCATACCTTCCCTGCACCCTTCAATGAGCCACAAGATTGAGAAGTGAACCACAAGAGGGAGATCTGGAGGTCGAGCAGTAGGTCGGCGTAGTTCTGCGGTGGCTTTGAGATGGTCAGAATGGCGAGGTCCGTTCCCAATCGGTGTGGAAGGCTTCTTCGATAGTCAAACAACTGCCCGATGGCAATCCGCACAGATCCGCGGTCAGGGTCTGGCTTTGCCTCGATCAGGAGGTCGCGCCCAGCAAGATCGTAGTTCTTGACCAGGACATCGTAGCGACATTCCGGATCGGTGCCTCGCATCAGAGTGAAGCCCGAGAAAAGGTCCTTGATCCGGTTCGTCATCTTGTCATGGCGGTCTCGGTAGGTGATGGTCTTTGCTTTGGAGGTTGCCGTATGTTCAGCCTCATCAAGGTAGGGCAATTGAGATCCTCGTTGCTTTGGCAGAGGAGGGGCGACCGTAGCATTCGAACTCTTGGGGTTCAGCGTGACGACATCTTCGGCCAATGCGTCGAGCATGAATGCGTTCTCAATGCCGAACTGCCCGATAAGGTTGACTAGCCCCTTTACCTGCGCTTCAAGGGTCTGGTTCGCCAGCCCCAGTTCGCGAAGCAGGCCCTTCACGCTGTCGCGACCATTCACTATGGGGAACTTCATGGAAGGGTCAAGGCAAGCGACCAATGGAGTCAGGACAGCGGCAGGGCCGACTTCGCTATTTCCGCCAGGAGACTTGACCGAGGGGAGGGACTCGATTTCGGCGGCTAGTTCAAATCGCCGCTGATCGTTGGAAGGCAACTTCGCCGCTCTACGAATGATGTTCACCAATCGCTGGTGGTTCGCAGCACACCAAGCTCGACAAGAGTTCCGCCACACATTTCGGAAGTTGACCACACCAGTTTCCTGGCATGCCGCGTCGGCCACTGCTTTAGGCAGCGACATCGGCTGAACTGTCGAGGACAAGTCGTTTCCGACGTGAAGTGGCCTCCGGTACAGGTGCGCTAGAGCTGGAGCCTTCAGAAGCTTCCAGTGCCCTCGAAAGACATCCTGGCCGTTTACGGTGATCCAAGTCAGACGCAGCAGGTTCCAAAGATCGTCGGAAGAGAGGTTCTTTGGAGCAAGTGAAGCCAAGATGGCCTTGCAGAGTACGCCAGTGTTCTTCTCCGTTTCATACCACTGGGCCTTCCATCCGGTCAGCATCGGAAGAACCGTGGCGACGTGTTGGGACCCGCTCGGCATGACGTCGTCTCCTCCACCGACGATACACCTGCCGAGTATTCTTTATCCTCATCCAAACGAACGGCTGTTCGCGCTTCTCAGAAACAGAGGCCTGGTCGCTAATGACAAGAGGTGCCAGCGATTCGCCCTTCGTCAGCAGCTTGCCAATGCGGTCCCGAGTCTCGACCGACTGCGGACTGTCACTGTCCGATCACTAGAATGTAGCCCTTCAGCTTCACGGTGGCTTCATGACCTAAACGACCTCAACGCACACCTCGGCGAACCAACCGGACATAGTGCGAATCGATGGCAGCGACCATAGAATTGTTGTGAGGGCAAATAGCCGGATGATTATCAACACAGACACTCAGAATCTTCTAAAGCCTCCGGCTGACCTCGACCTCACGTGGCGACGCAAGCTCGCCGACCTCCTTGGCATCGCCTTCGGAAATTACTTTAATCGCATCTGGCCACTCCAGCTTCAGCTCTTGGAAATCGTGACCGAAGTTGAAGCCAACGTGACCTCTTTGCGTTCGAGGGCGAAGGCGCTGCGCTCACGGATCCCGCGCTTGCGATCCGAAGGTGACATGGACGCCGTCCGGACGATCCAACACAGCGCCGATGAATTGTTTCGACAGGAGGAGGAACAACTCTACCTTCGGGACTGCCTGCTAATCATAGGAGATCACATTGCTGCGAGGCTGCTGGACCCGGACACAATTCGCCGCTTCTCCAACTTTCAGCCAGCAGGCTTTATACACGGCAAGGAGGGACTCGAATCTGAAATCAGGGCGGCCGAAAGCTTCCTGGCACGTGGCTACATGGTTCTGTTAAACGACCTTACGCACTCATTGCGAGTTGGTGACTTGACATTGAGGAAGGGGGAGGAAGTGCGGACCTTTGAGGTGAAGTCAAATCCCAGGGCATATCAATCGAAAGAAGCTACTCGACAGATCGAGATCCCTAGGTCGATCCACGATTACATCAAGACCGATGTTCTGGACCGCCGGCATCGGATATCTGGTGTGCCGGACGTCATGGCTGGCGCGGTTAGAGTTGACTCTGATGTCAAAGAGGACTGGCATTGGGACATTGCAGGGCAGATCCACAAAGCGCTCCGCAATACCGGTGTCGCGCATGTAGTGCGAGGAAGAAAGCACTATCTTGTAGCCCGTCGTCGCGCGGTCGGGGAACTTTCATCAACCCTCGATACACTGACGGCCAACGGGAATTGGGTGGTCTCGAACATCCGGCGGCGGGTTGAGGCAGTTGCGGAGGTCAGTCCATTTACTCAGTGGTTCAGGCCGGAGTCATCTGTCGAAATTATGGCGGGTGACTTGATCGTCCTGAGCGCATTCGGTATGGCAGACCTAGAATCGTTATTTGCTGCGAAGAGTCTAAGACTGGTTTGGAAGCGTAAGATGACTGATCTCTTTCCTCTGAGGGCGAGCAGCACTGTGGAGACGGACTTTAAGCCAGATGAACGATTCAATAGTTGTGATCATCAACGACTCAAATTGATGTACGGCTTCCTTGCTGTCGAGAGTTTTGTAGATATAGTAGCCTTTCTGCTCTCTCCTGAGGCAGCGGCACAGATGAAGGAGAAGCTGTCGAAATACCGCCTGAATGCTGCGGAGCCGTCAGCAAGACTACTGGATCCGGAGACGGGCTCAGATGCGATCCAGTAGTTCAGACTGCCGGTTCAGACTGTCGGCTGGCACTCTGGGATAGTCGACGTAATCGCGTTCGAGGGTTGTAGTTCCGTCGCATCTTCCGAGCGCTCAACGTGGGTAGCTCGTATTTCGTGAGGCAGACGCAAGGGCTAAAGCACCCGCCGGGTGATATCACCCGGGTGCTTTACCCCTTCGCGAACTTCTCACGCTGCTCTTGAGGTGGGAGTCGAGCTTTTCACAGAACGTCAGAAAGGAAATTTCCATCGCCTCGCAGAATGCGCGGAGTTCAATGATATCGAGGCGACGCTCACCACGTTCGCACTTGCTGACCCAGGACTGGGTTTCTTTGAGCTTCTTGGCTAATTGAACCTGGGTGAGTCCCGAGTTCTTTCGTGCGTCCACAAGCAAATGCAGGAAGGACGCGTAGCATTCAGAGAAGATCGACTTCTCCATTCACCCTCGTCCTTTTTCTGTGGAATAGAGCAAGAAAGTAGGGTATAGTCGGCTTTGGAATAGTCCAACTTCGACTACACGCCATGCCGACACGTCCCACTACCATCACTGCTGCTGCGGGAGAGTTCTACGTCGCACACCAGCTATCGGTTCGTGGCTTCCTGGTAGCGATTCCACGAGCCAACGTGCCCAGCCTCGACTTGTTGGTGAGCGATGCTTCAGGAGCACACTCCGTCTCGATCCAGGTCAAGACGTCGAGCGGGGCCTGGAGGGATTACAAGAGGACTCCTGAACGTGACCATTGGGAGTTTGACGTCGGCGAGAAAGCTATGCATCAGAAGAGCGAGCGCCTCTTTTACACATTCGTGGATCTCAATGGGGGAGACGGATCGCCCAAAGTCTTCGTCGTACCCTCCCATGTAGTTCACGAGCAGATGAACGACGGATGCGACCGCAAGCGATTCATGATGTGGATCACGGCAGGCGAGGAGAAGGACTACTTGGAGCGATGGGATCTTGTCGAATCAGCCCTGACTTCGGTCAAGTAGCAAGACGCGACTGCCGAGGTACGGCGTGCTAGAACGCCCTGGTAGGCCTCGCGTCCTTGGCCGCGGCCCCCGGCCCCGCCGCCGCGATTCCGACGCGTCCTAGCGCGTCGCACGCGGGCTATAGGCCGGTCTCCGCGGTGGCCCCGGCGGTCGGCCAGGCCGGGTGGGACATGACAACAATCTCACCGAGGCCCATTCGGGGAGCAGGTGATCATGAGGTAGGCAGTAGCGACGGCATTCATCTTTTTATCGCCATTACGAAGACTACGAGGCATTCTCGCCAACCTGCTCTTCGAGGATTCGACCGACGCTCGACTTCGAGATGCCAAGTCGCTGTCCGATCTCCCACAGTGGCAGTCCCTGCCGGCGTAGCTCGACGATCTTCTGACGGTCAACGATCAGTCCTGGACGACCGAGATTCTTACCCTGAGCTTTTGCACGATCCAATCCGGCTTTCACTCGCTCGGAGAGCCGGATTCGCTCCTGTTTGGCGACGGTGGCCAGGATGGAAAGGACTGCCTCACGGAAGATACCGACGCTTCGGAGGTACTCTTCCTTGAGGCTGAACCAATCCACGCCATGGTTTGAGAGCCGCTGAAGATGCTGGAGCGTCTCCAGGACTCCCTCACGACTGAAGCGGTCGAGTGACCAGAACAGGACCAGATCGAACCTCCGTTCGGCGGCATCGGCGAACAGCTTCTTGAACTGCTCGCGGTCACTGGAGCCGCCACTAGCGTAATCAACGTACTCGCTGACGAGCCTCCACTCCTCGGCGGACCGTCGCACCACGAACTGCCTCAGTTC
This sequence comes from Terriglobales bacterium, assembly GCA_021372245.1. GTDB lineage: Bacteria > Acidobacteriota > Terriglobia > Bryobacterales > Bryobacteraceae > JAJFUV01. Next base: position 67,234 of record JAJFUV010000362.1, on the reverse strand, counting down.
TCGCAATTGGTTTTCGCAGTCCTGACCGCGGTCCTTGGTCGAGACGCGAGCATAGATCGCCACGTTCATTGAACGCACTCCTTTCGTTTGACTTGTTCAGGGAATGAGGCTGTGTCTCGGTGGCCCGAAACCGCCCCTTTTTGGGAAAGCAAATTCAGGGCCAAACCCGCCCTTGTTTACCGCGCGTTTAATCGTATCCACGCGGAGGGTTTTTGGGCCATTGAATCGCAGCGCTTTTCATCGTCGATTGTCACTGCGAAGGCTAATCGCGGATGTCATCATAAGTTATGTCACTGCAATAAGATGCAGCCTCGGTTTGGCCCTTGGTTTGCTCGTTTTTCTTGGGGGCGGAAACGCGCTGCTCGTGCGGCCAGCGTTTCTTCGTCTCGCCCCAGAATTCCACGACAAGGAGATTCAGCCGAATTGATTCACCAGAAGTGTGCCTTGATAACCCCGCGGAGTTGCGGACTCGTCCTTCAGCCCGAGATGGACCTTGAATCAGACGGAGCCGCCTCCGTCCTCCCCCACGCCAACTACACCTTGTCAGAAGGTCCCGTCCTGTTCTTCTCGCGAGAGCAACGGCGAGGTAGCGGCATAGGAGGTGGCGATGCCAGGTAAGGACACGGTCGTGTTGCTCCGTGAGGCTCGAGAGCGAGGATTCAGCACGATCCCCGTCAATCGCGATAAACGCCCCCGCTTTTCATGGAAGGTTTATCAGGAACGTCTTCCCACAGCAGATGAACTCAACGATTGGTGGAAGCAGCGACCCGACGCATGGGCTGTTGTTGCGGGCGCCATCAGCGGAGCCGTCATTCTCGATTTCGATGGTCACGAAGGACTTGCCACTCTTCAGATGCTCACTCTTCGCCCCCACGTGTTGACGGGCTCAGGAGGAGCACACGTCTATTTCCAACACCCCGGCTGGCCAGTGAAGACCCTGAACTGCAAGTCGAAGCACGAACTCGGACAGAAGTATGCCGGTATGGACATCAGAGCTGATGGGGGTTATGCGGTATTCGCCGGGAGGAATCAGAGTGGTGAGTATGAATGGCTCCGCGACATGGAACCTGATCGACTTGAAGTACTTCCACTGGACCTCAGGGAATTCCTCGGATTGTTGACGCCAGAGGTCGATGCAACAGCCGCTCAACGAATTGCTGGTGAAGTGCTCGTGCAAAGAGCCCTGGCACTGATCAACGGTGGTCGAGGGAGAAACGACGCAGGATTCTGGCTGGCAGTTCAACTTCGTGACAACGGCTACACGGAAGATGAAGCCATAGCGGTCATGGATTCGTATCGATCTCATACCCCTCTCTTCAATGCAAAGGGTGAAGTTGAATCTTACACAGTCGAGGAATCGCTGCACAGCGTTCGGCAGGCCTTCCGTAAAGCAGTACGGCTACCGTGGACATCACGGGCTCAGTCGAAGGTGACGGAGATCGAACTACGGTCACCATCTCCAGCACCGACGGATGGTGAACGATCGCTGCCAACCATCGTCGCCAGCGACCGGGAACTCCGCGACGTGTCCAGTGACGTGATCGAGGCACTTCGAGCAGCCAATAATCCTCCTGAACTCTTCGTGCGGACTGGCCAGATGGTCAATGTAGCTCAGGACGAAGACGGCCGGCATTCGATCCGTGAGGTGACGGAGGCGTTCCTGCGCGGCCGAATGAGCCGATGCGCCAACTTCTGCCGGGTCTGGGGCCGCGAGGGGATGAAGAGTCAGAGTCCCACGAATCCACCAATCGATGTCGTAAGGGATGTGTTGGCGCTCTCTTCCGTTGAATGGCAATTCCCGGCGTTAGAAACCGTGACGGAGGCTCCACTGCTACGCCCTGATGGCACGGTTCTCCTGACCCCTGGATACGATGCCCTAACGCGAGTGTTCTATCCACCGAATCCTGATCTGCCGAATCTGCAGGTGCCTGACGACCCGATCACGGACGAGATTACTGAAGCGGTGGTTACACTCGATGAAGCGCTGGAAGGATTTCCTTTCGTTGATGAGGCCAGTCGAGCCAACGCGTATGCGATGCTCCTGACACCAATGTTGCGACGGGCAGTGTTCGGGAACGTGCCAATTGCGTTGATCGATGCCCCGGAGGCTGGGACTGGCAAGAGCCTGCTGGCTGAACTTGTTGCCATCATCCATACGGGAGTGGCAGCGGCCATGAAACCCACTCCCAGCCGTGATGAAGAGGAGTGGCGGAAGACGCTGAGCGCGGTTCTTCTCGTTGGCAATGCCCTGACAATCTTCGACAACATCACCTACAGGCTGGATTCGCCGAGTCTGGCACTGGCGGTAACCGCGTCGACGTGGACAGATAGGCTCTTGGGGCAGACTCGTACCATCACAGTCCCCCAGCGGACGACTTGGATCGCGACGGGAAACAATATCATGCTCGGTGGGGATATTCCTCGCAGGTGCTATTGGATCCGCTTGGATGCCAGGACCCCGCAGCCATGGCAACGGAGCGGATTCAGGATTCCAGATCTCAGGCAGTGGGCACGTGACAACCGGTCGAGGCTCCTCAGTGCACTCTTGACCATGTCCCGGGCATGGTACTCGGCAGGAAGGCCGGAGTCGAAGGCGCCTATCCTGGGATCGTTCGAGCACTGGTCACGGATCGTAGGCGGAATCCTGTCCTATGCCGGCATCGAAGGCTTCCTGTCGAACCTGGAGAGCCTTTACGAGCAGTCGGATCCCTCCCACCAGCAATGGGAGGCTTTTCTCGACGCGATCTATGACCAATTCGAGGGCGACAGCTTCACTGCACATGAACTCGTGGAACTGATCCGGCAGGGTGAACCGATCTCCAAGTCGCTTCCTGATGATCTTCCCGACGAGGAGCGGAAGGGAAATAGTTTTCAGCGGAGAATCGCTCATGCGTTTCGTCAGCGACATGAGCGACGGTATGGACCTTTCGGCCTTCACCTTGTGAAGGCAGGAGAAGCCAGGAACAAAGTCGTTCTCTGGCAGGTGAAGAAGCAGAAGTCGTAGCTGAGAAGGCTTTGCGGGGGATGCCGGGGTTGCGGGGGTAGAGCCGGGCCCTTCCCGGCCCGCGCCGCCTTCCGTTCCGGCCCCCGCGTTGGCCGGGGGAACCCCCGCAATCCCCCGCAACCCCCGCAGACTCCCATAGTCGAGGTGAATTCTATGTCTTTGATTGATGACAAGATTCGTCTGTCCTGGAGAGAACTACTCGAAGCAGCGGTTACTCAGCCTGGACTGATCCATGAGGCTTACAGCAGGTTCTGGAACTACTCGCTTGGGAACCAGATCCTTGCACTACTCCAGTGCCATGCTCGTAGTATTCAACCAGGCCCCATCGCGACCTTCCAGCGATGGAAGGAACTGGGGCGGCACGTACGGAAGGGCGAGAAGGCACTGACACTCTGCATGCCCATTACCCTCTACGCCAAGGAGTGGGAACGGAGGCGTGCCGAGGCTGCCGGTGACGCCGCCGCCAATAACGCTGACGACGCTGGCGCCAGGACCATCTTCGTATATAGGAGCCGATGGTTTGTACTCTCCCAGACTGAGGGCAATGCCTATGAATCGGAACCGCTTCCGGACTGGGACCGTGAGGCTGCACTGGCAACACTCGGGATTCAGGAGGAGCCATTCACAATGCTCGATGGGAACTGCCAAGGCTATGCCACGACGGAGCGGAAGATCGCTATCTCACAACTCGCTGCACTGCCGTGGAAGACGCTCTTTCATGAAATGGCACATATCGTTCTTGGCCACATTGGATCAGGCCCGATGATAGACGGTGAGAAGATCTCGCGGTCATTAAAGGAGGTCGAGGCTGAGGCCGTTGCACTCATCTGTTGTGAGACCTTACGCCTGCCCGGAGCTGCCGAGGCCAGGGGATACATCCAGCACTGGCTGGAAGGTGAGACCATCCCCGAGAACGCCGCTCAGCGAATCTTCCAGGCGACAGACCATATTCTCAGGGCTCGAACTAGTTCGATTGCTGATGTCAAAGAAGATCGATTCCAGCAATCAAGAGCTTGTGGGAAGGACTGGTAAAGCACGTCGGCACAACCAGCGGATGCAGGCGGAGCGAAGAACAACAGAAGTTCAGATGCTTTGATCTGGACATCAGGAGAGATATTGTGCATACTGTTTCAGGACCCACATTCGGAGGCAATTTGGATGCTCGCTAAGGTGAACAGATTTCTTTTTATGATCTATTACAACGTCAAGTACGGCATCTACTACCCGTTCTTCAGGCCCAGGTTGAATCGCGCGATGTTTGAAGCTAACCATACTCTGTTACGGGAGTTAGGTTACGTCGATCCCGAGACCGGACTGAGAATGGGTTGCATGGTCTCATTGTTCGACGATCGGACTAAGGAGAACAGGACGGGAATGCTGATGGCGATATACGAGACTCCCATCCGAAAACGGAGATGGGCCTGGGTTCGATTCCCAGACTGCGAACAGATTGCAGTTAGCCCCGAGCGACTCACCGAGGTCAGAGACCGATATACTTCAGGCTACTCTGAGACGGAGGACTGCGAAGCTGAACCTGAGCGCTGAGGAAGTCGCAGGCAAGACCGATCAGCATGGACTCGTCATCCTGCATGGCTTGGTGGATGGCCGTGATTGCATGATCGCCTCCCTGACCATCTTGGGGCGGAGAACGGGGGTATGTCACACCACCAGAACGATGGTCGTCGAGTACAAGAATCGCCAGGGATACGCATGGCTGAACCTGCTCCGAAATAGTAATCTGTCCAAGGACTCGTTGACGCACGTTGGAGAATTGAGCTGAACATGTTGCGATTCACTCTATTGAGCACCATTTCACAATTCACGAAGGAGTTTGAGCGTTGCTGCCGTCACTACTCCCACCTTCACATTGCCACTGCATGGTGTGGAGATCCGAGTAACGTCCTCCCATATAGTCATTTGGAGGCCTTTAGGGGAAAGATCATGGCTACCCTGGGAAGGGCCTTCGACCACACGCACCCCGACGCAATCGAATTCTTCCGGCAGCTTAGATCGGACGTGCGAATCTTTCGTCAAGAGGCTGGATTGTTTCACCCGAAGGTGTACCTCTTTTCCTCCGGCAACACGCATGAGGTTGCCATTTTCATAGGAAGTTCGAACTTCACCTACAGTGGTTTCTATAGCAACTGTGAGGCCAATGTACTGCTTGAAGGCTTGCCTGAGCGCGTCGAGCGGGCACAGGTGAAGTCCCTGCAAGATCAGCTAAACGAGTGGCACTCGGACCGGTTCTCGTTGCTACCCACATCAGATTGGATTGCGGAGTATCGGTCAACGTTCGAGAAGACTCTGCGAAAAGAGAAGAAAAATCGGATCAGAAGCCCTCGACAGTTCGAAAGCGAGATCTCGTCCAGCAGCTGGCTTTGTAATGCTAGTTGGCAGACGTTCTACAAGGAAGTCGTGGACGGGCTGAAGCGCCTCAAACGCAATAGGCAAGAGTACCTCGAGGTCCTAGATGCCGCTGGGAAGCGACTATCGTTGCCTTGGGAACCCAGCTACTTCGAGGATCTAGAGCTGCGTCGAATCATCGGCGGCATGGGTGAGTACGGTTGGCTAGGGCACGTGGCGGCATCTGGGCACTTTCGGGGACTTCTCGCACACGGGACAAGGAAGCAATGGCAGGCGATCTCTGATTCGATCAACACGATTGGGGCACCCAGTCCTCCCGTCGACTGGGCACGCCTTCGTGAGGCCTTGAACCGTCTCATAAGTCTTGGGCCAAGCATGAAGGTGTGGAGCAGACTTCTCTGCCTGGTGCGTCCTGAGTTGTACTGTACTGTGGCCTCCATCGCAGTCAGAAAGAATCTAGCCAGGACGCTTGGTGTTGCACAGGCGACCTTTCAAAGCCCTGATGGATACATCCGGCTCCTGAAACTCATTCATGCGGCTCCGTGGTTTCAATCAAGCATGCCGCAGCGCACAGATGAGTCAGAGATCTGGCGTAGGCGGGTTGCGTTCATGGACGCGGTCTTTTATTCGTAGTTTGAATTACCATTTTGACCTCTGCCCGGTGGTCGTCGGGCCTCACACCGGCCGGCCAGGCGCAGAAGCGGTCGTGGAGGCCCCTGGCAGGCCCTAGGACGCGTCGACTGCGGTTCCCGGCGGCCCCCGGCCGCGCCCGAAGCCGTCCAGGGGTAATGAGCATAATATGGCTTTTATTGCCGGCTGAATGTTGGCAGTGCCAAGCATAGTTGAGGGACGCATCCAACACTGGATTAAGAATTCCCCTCGTTCGAATCGGCATTGTTTGTGGAAGTGAACATCACGAAGGGGTTGGTTAACAGTCATTCCCTGAGATGTGATTCCCACGCTACAGGACTCTCTCTACCGGTCTGCTAGAACCATCACAGGTGTTCGCCAATCGAGTGGCTCCAGAAGTGCGGTTTCGGGGCGATGCCAATGGCGATATCGTACGAATGCGGCAACTGTAACGAACCGAAGAAGGTCAGCAAGTCCGAACTAGCTTCACAGGCTTCGACGAGGGTGTGAACTGACTGTGCACATCCAAAAGCCGCTTATTGTCCGTAGGTCATTCCGAAGATAGTGTCTGTCAGCCAGTGACGGAAAGACTCGTTGTCCTGAAACTGCTTGAACAGCTGAGCGTCATCGGTAAAGAGTGCCGTGATTACCCGTTTGAGCGCTTTGTCGTGTTCGATTCGGGCGTTCTGGCGGTCCGAGTTCTTCTTGGCGTTCTGATAGGCTTGGTCGGCGGAAACCTTGGTTGGGATCTCGTCGGTGATCCTCTTCTCCATTCGCTTCGGATCGGCAAACAAACCGCCAAACTGGTCGTTGAATGCCTTCAGAATGTTCGAGAGCTTGTCCATCTCCGGTTCGGGCTTGTACCCGCCGCCCGAAGCGGGAACAGGCTCGATTTCCGCGTTAGAGTCTGCTAAGGTGATTGCCAAAGTCGCCTTCTTCTCGGCGCGGTAGCTGTCCATGTCGATGGCTTCGAGGATGCCTTTGGCGAGGTCTTCCTCGACGGGGGCTGGCAGTTTGGGAATGAGGAAGTTCAGGAAGATCGACAGTTTCTCCCAATCCTGGATTCCGTACGGCAGGATCGTGGACAGGAAGTCGTAAGTCCGCGTGAACGCCTTGGCCTTCCCCTTGACATCAACCTGTCCATCCTCGTCGAGATCGTTCACGTATACCGCGACACACGCGTCGAGGATCGGGTCGAGGCGGTCCCGGTCCGCGCCGTTCAGGTATAGATCTACCAGCGAATTCACCTGCTCGGGCGAATACACCTGATAGGCGTCCATGTCGGCCTTGAGCGCGTGTAGTTTGTTCGGGTCGGTTTCCTTGCTGAGGATGGTCGTGCGGTAGTAGTCCGAGAAAGCTTTCTCGATGGTCTCGGAGTCGTTCTGGAAATCGAGGACGAAAGCGTCGTGCTTCTTCGGGTGGGCGCGATTCAACCGCGACAGCGTCTGCACCGTCTTGATGCTCGAAAGCACCTTGTCCACATACATGGTGTGCAAGAGCGGCTCATCGTACCCAGTTTGGAATTTGTCGGCGCAGATCAGGAACCGGTACGGGTCCTCCTGAATTCGGTCGGCGATGTCGCCGCTGGGGAAGCCGTTCAGCTTCGCCTCGGTGACCTTCTCACCCTGGTACTCCGGCTCACCTGAGAACGCGACGATGGCCTTGTACGGGCACTTCGATTCAGTCAGGTAGTCGCGGAACGCGAAGTAATACTGGATGGCACGCTGGATACTGCCCGTCACAACCATCGCCCGCGCCTGACCGCCGATCTTGTTCTGCCCGATGACCTGCTCCAGGAAGTGATCCACCATGATCTCGGCCTTATCGCGGATCGCCTTCTCGTGGCTTTCAACGTAACGGCGCAGTTTCTTCCGTGCCTTCTTCACATCGAATTCCGGGTCGCCCTCGATGGTCTTTGCCAAGCGGTAGTAGCTGTCCACCGGGGTGTAGTTCTTGAGCACGTCGATGATGAAGCCCTCCTGGATGGCCTGCTTCATCGTGTAGCTGTGGAACGGGCGATGTTTGACCTCGTTGCCCACCTGATACGGGATGCCGAAGATTTCGAGTGTTTTGTTCTTCGGAGTTGCGGTGAAGGCGAAGTAGCTGGCGTTGGAGAGGAGCTTCCGCGATTCGATAATGCGGTTGATCTTGTCCTCCAGCGTTTCCTCTTCCTGTTCCGCCCCGGCCTCGGACAGCGCCATGCTCATCGCGGCGGCTGTACGCCCACCCTGGCTGGAGTGCGCCTCGTCGATGATGATGGCGAACTTCTTCCCCCGGTGCTCCTCCCCGATCCGGTCCAGGAGAAAGGGGAAGGTCTGCACCGTCGAGATGATGACCTTCTTGCCCTGCTTGAGGAAGTTCGAAAGCTGTTGGGTCTTGGACTCGCCCTCACCCTCCTTGACGGCCCCGATGATCGACGACACCTGGGCGAAGCCCTTGATCGTGTCGCGAATCTGCTTGTCGAGGATCCTCCGATCCGTCACTACGATGATCGAATCGAAGACCTCCTTCCCGTCCTTTCGCAGCCCAATCAGTTGGTGCGCGAGCCACGCAATGGAGTTCGACTTGCCGCTGCCGGCCGAATGCTGGACGAGATAGCGTTTGCCAGCGCCGAACCACGCCGCATCGGCGAGGAGTTTGCGGACCACGTCGAGCTGATGGTAGCGGGGGAAGATTTGAACCCGCTTCTTCTTCCCGGTCTTCTCATTCTTCTCTTCAACGATCTGGGCGTAGTTCTCCAGAATCTCAGTGAGACCGCCGGGAGTGAGAATGCGCCGCCAAAGGTAGTCGGTCTTGATGCCGTATGGGTTCGGCGGATTGCCCGCGCCATGGTTCCACCCTTGGTTGAAGGGGAGGAACCAGGAGTCCTGCGCCATACCCTTTGACCCCCTCAAAGCCGTGCACATTCGCACTTCTTGGTCATCCATAGCGAAGTGCACGATGCAGCGCCCGAACAGAAAGAGCGTCTCGCGAGGATCGCGGTCGCGCTTGTACTGCTCCTCGGCATCCTCGGCGGTCTGTTTGGTGAGGCTGTTCTTCAGCTCGAAGGTTGCGACAGGAAGTCCGTTGATGAACAGCGCGAGATCGAGCGCACGCTTCGTTTCCTCACGGCTGTACCGAAGCTGCCGCGTGATACTGAAGCGGTTCGCGCCATAGCGGGCAAACGCCTTTACGTTCCCCGGAGAGGGCGAGCCATAGAACAAGTCGAGGTGGTACTTACCATGGCTCATCCCCTTTCTCAGGACATCAATGGTGCCACGACGCGTGATCTCGCCTTGCAGTTGGGCCAGGAACTTCCGGCGCACAGGACCGTCAATGCGCAACTCCAACCCGGCGGCAACTCCCTCCTGTGTGGCCTCCACGAAAGCGGCGAGTTGCCCCAGATCGACGGCATACTCACGGTCGTAGTCGCTGCTCTTTCCGCCAATCCACCCGAAGCAGGTCATTGAGTTGAAGATCAGCGACTCCAGACCCTCTTCCTTGACGTTCGTCACAGGTGGCTTCTCTGGCGAGGTTGGCCGAGCCGTCTCGATCAGCTTAATCCCGCCATCCGGTCCGAGCGGTGACCAGTCGATCCGCTCGGCTAGCTGCGCTATGTTGCCTTCTCCTGGGGGAACAGCGAACTCATCAAGGAACGAGATGAGTCGCGGGTCATGCGATTGGAAGCCCAGGATCAATCGTTCGGCAGCTGAACGCGGCATCTCCAGCCGAATCAATGAGCTGTTGGCTTGCACTACATCCAACACCCTGAGATCGAGCACGTTGACGTACGCGTAGGCGGCGGCCATCCGCACTAGTCGCTCGCGCTCACGCGGCGTCATCGACTCCGGCTGTCTTGCCGCAATCAGGTCGATCATTGCCTTTTGTTCCGCCGAGACAACTGGCATGCGATCACGTTCAAGTGCGCATGGCGATTCCTTAAATCGACGAAGCTGAGCCTCCGGCCAGTTCTCCGCGTGGGAACGTGTATGGCAGTTCGCGCAAAGCACAACCAGATTCTCGAAGCTGTTGTCCTTTGTCTTGCACCACGGCTCGATGTGGCATCTCTCAAGAGAAACTGGCTCGCAGTCGCAGGCGCATCGGTACCGACACTCGAAGAGAAGCTCGCGCTTGACCGCGATCGGGACTTCGGGTCGATCACTCATCGATTTCCTCGATCTCGGATTCCTCCAGAACCTCCCCGCCAGGCGCAGCAATGTGAGGTGAAGACGCCGCAACGTCGGGCACATCCGGCAATGTCGCCACTGCGCTTCGAACGTCGAACTTGCCTGTCACGATGTCCGCCGTCAGGCGCATCCGATATTCCTGTGTCAATGAGATTTCACGCTCGATGCGAGCGACAGCATTTCTTATTTTGCTCGTATCGCGTTCTATCGCTTCGGCTATTAGGCGCTGCTCGGCGAGTTTTGGCACAGGAATCTTGAAACGCTTCAGATCTTCGCAGGTCAATGCGCCTTTTGTGCTCCCAGAGTCCTGGCTCAAGGCCCTGAGCGGTGAGTACGCGGCGGTAAGGGCCAAGTGGAGAAAACGGGGCGTAACGATGGAAGTCTTCGGGGTGATGTACGCTAGGTGCTGATTAATCGTCGCGTCGATAGTCAAGATTGCAGACATCCCGCGAGTCTTTCCCTGACCCGTGATCGCGACCAGAACGCTGTTTGCTGGGACGCGAGGAAGATGACATTCGCGAAGGGCGGTCGATGTGACAAACTGATCCGAGCTATCGATCAATCCACGGTTAACGTGAGAGCTGTTCAACCAGGGATAGCGGCCTCCATTCCAATACTCTGGCTTACCACGCGATGGAGTCGATCCGTTCCCAATCTTAGCCAGCCGACTGACACGCCAAGTCTCCCAGTGAACAGGGATGTCTCCCAGCCACGGGACTCCCGATGGTCTCAACGCGACGCTCGGGTTCAGGCCACGTGCCACAGCGCGGCGGATGATCGCCTGTCTCTGCTCGTCCAGAAGCGCAATGAGCTTTCGCTTTGCCCGGATGAAGCCGTCGATTTTGTGATTCGCGTGGTCGAGGAACCTAACGATCGCATTTCTCTCCTCAGGTGGAGGGTTGGGCGTCTTGAGACTCGCAAACACCCCCATCTGAATCGTCTTCCGAAGGCCAGTGTACAGCGGCTTTAGCAGTTTGCCTTGGTCTACCCACAAATAGTAATGGAACAGGAAACGAGAGTCGCTGGAAGCCCGTGGGCTGAAAACGTCGTAGGCTCCAGTTATCATGCCATCCAGTTTGGAGTGGCCTACAGCACGCGGTGTTTCGTCTATGTCAAACAGACAGAATACGAGGTCATCAGGCTTGACCACCTTATACGTGTTGAACTCGGCGGGAAACTTGCCCTTCGGGTTAGTCATGTTGCGAGGAATGACCCCACCGAGTGTCAGAGAGAGGAGAGTGTAGCTTGCGGCTCGTTCTCCTACGACGGCTCTTTGTTCCTGCATGAGGGCTCGGTTGGGAGTCAAATCCCAGTGCGCAGGAATTACATCGAGCCACGGCAGTCCTGCCCTCTTGTAGTCGCCATACGGCTTGAGGCCATCGATCATCATGCATTCTCCCCGGTGATCTCAAGCAGTAGTCCTTCCGTTTCCTGCTGGAGCTCACGAATGTCTGCGCTGATCTCAGCGAGGGTGCGGAGTTGCGGTGGTTTGTAAAAATGGCGGGTGAAGCTGATTTCGTATCCGATCTTGGTGTCGTCTTCCACGATCCAGGCGTCAGGGGTGTACGGTAACACTTCTCGCTTGATGAATGCTTCGATGCCGCCTTCCTCGAGCAAAGGGATCTGCTCGAAGTCGCGCAGTTCGCTGTCGGGTTCATGCTCCACTACACAGGCTTTACCACCAACTTCGGCTTCGAATAGGCCGCGCAGGGGATCGGCCTCAGCTCTTCCGGGCTTGTGAGTCTTCTTGATCACGGGCGGGGCGTGCTCCACTCGCCAGCTCACGGCATTGATGATGGCCTTCAAGTCGGCGGCGCTGGGCTTGAGGTTCAGCTTCTTGAGGGCATCGTCCACACGCTCGACGAATACGTTGTGATCTTCGAACAGTCCATCGCCAAGGACTTCGCGGAGCTTGATAGCGGCCTCGACCAGCGCGGAATCCCGCTTCCATGTGGACTCGCTGAGCAGCTTTTTCTTTTTCGCTTCGGGCAGGGTCGTCGGCGTGCCGCCGCCCTTGCCGTTTTCATCCTCGGCTTCATCTTCGCCGTTGCCCCAGTTGTTCACGAGTTGTTCCAACTGCTTCCGCACCTTTCCGGGGTTCTCGAACAAGTCCTCTCCAAGTTTCTCGTAGAGCGCGGAGCGGATCTTCTCATCGCCAGAAGCGAAGCGAAGTGCCTCAATGGCTTTGCGACTGAGCTGGCTATGGAGGCGGAGGGGGCGTTCGACCTTTACCTTCCAATACCCGAACGCTTTGTTGGGGAGGATCTTTGACTGCTCCGTCGGCTCGAAAGCCAGGAAGGTCTGGCAGATTCGCTGGATGTCGTCCGAGGAAAGCTCGCAATTCTTCATCCCCATGTTCTTTCGCAGGGGCTGAAACCATTGGGTGGCGTCGATGAGCTGGACCTTCCCCTTACGCTGCTCGGTCTTGCGGTTCGTGAGCACCCAAACATAGGTCGCGATGCCCGTGTTGTAGAACATGTTGAGCGGCAGGGCGACAATCGCTTCCAGCCAGTCGTTTTCGATGATCCATCGGCGGATATTGCTCTCGCCCTGGCCAGCGTCCCCGGTGAAGAGCGACGACCCGTTATGCACTTCGGCGATCCGACTGCCGAGGGGCGTGTCGTGCTTCATCTTACTCAGCATGTTGGCGAGGAACAGCATCTGACCGTCGCTGGAACGGGTCACCAAGGAGTACTCAGGATCGTCCGCGTGATTGATGATGAAGCGCGGGTCCTTCAACTCCTTCTTTCCCCCCATGCGGTCGAGGTCGCTCTTCCAACTCTTGCCGTAAGGCGGGTTGGAGAGCATAAAGTCGAACTCGCGAGACCGGAAAGCATCGGCGGAAAGCGTGGAATGTGCAGGGCCGCCAATGATATTGTCCGCCGCCTCGCCGTCGCCCTTCAGGAGGAGGTCGGCCTTGCAGATGGCATAGGTCTCCGCGTTGATTTCCTGGCCGTAGAGGTGGGTGGCGACTTGTTTCCCGTGTTCTTGGGCGATCTGCTTCAGCGTCTCCTCGGCCACGGTCAGCATCCCGCCTGTTCCACATGCGCCATCGTAGAGAAGATACGTGGCCGACTGGACCCGATCGGCCACAGGCAGAAAGATCAGGTTGGACATCAGCCGCACCGCATCTCGCGGCGTCCAGTGTTCGCCAGCCTCTTCGTTGTTCTCTTCATTGAAGCGGCGGACCAGTTCCTCGAAGATCGTGCCCATTGAGTGGTTATCGAGCCCGGGCAGATCGCCGACCGGATTAGGGCTAAGGTTAACGTCCTTGTCGAGGAACTTCTCGATCAGGAGGCCGAGGACGTCCGCCTTCGAGAGGCGTGGTATCTGATTGCGAAACTCGAAGTTGCTCAGGATGTCCTGTACGTTGGGAGAGAATCCGTCGAGGTATGCTTCGAAGTCATCCCTGAGCTTCTGCTGGGTGGCGCGGGACTTGAGGTCCCGGAGCAGGAACGGAGAGGTGTTGTAGAAGGCTTGCCCTGACGCGGTACGCAGTGCGTCGTCCTGGTTGGCAATTTTTTCGCGATCCAGCGCCTCCTTCATATCGAGCACGGTCTGTTTGGTTGGCTCAAGCACAGCGTCGAGTCGGCGGAGCACCGTCATCGGCAGGATCACGTCTCGGTACTTTCCACGGACGTAGACGTCGCGGAGAACGTCGTCCGCGATGTTCCAGATGAAATTGGTCAGGGTGTTGAGTTGAGATTGGTCCATGGGTCAATAACTGTCATCGAAGATGCGGGTGCCACCTGGATTTCGTTTCTTCTGGGTGCCGCGTTGAAGATGTGGGCCATCGCCTGCCAGAGAGATCAGCGCAAGAACAGCATCGAACGACTTGCGCGCCTCAATCCGGACTGGCAAGGCTTCGAGGCGTTTGCCATCCGAAGACTTCCAAAATGACAGGCACTCGGTAGCAACAGCGTAGTCCTGCTGCCCATCGTGGACTTGGTGAATAACCGACGTCTCCGGTACGCGATGGTTCTTGGGAATGTAGAGGCCATGTTTCCTGGCATCACCGCCCGGCACGACCATCTGCACGCGGAGCCTAGGGGTGGGTGGATCGTGGAAGGAGAAACAACCTTGAAAGGTCTCCGCCTCCTCGTCCTTTCTCAGAGCGAGTTTCGCCTCAATGAGCAAACAGGGGAGCCGATGATTCTTCGCATACGCGATGGCCGACGCTTGGAAACTGGCCTCAGGGCAGAGCTTGAGCCTGATCCGGTCCACCTCCGAGAATGACACATCCGCACGGATCTCGGGCAATAGGAAAGTGGGGAGGAAGCCCATGTGGCCTGCGATCAAGTCAACGAGGGTCTCCTCGGGGTCTTTGTTGGCGCCGTACCCATGCGTGCGCTTGTACGCACTTTTCTGCTGATCGGTCAGAATCAGAAGGTGAGCGATCTCGTGCCACTTCGTGAAGTATGAACGGAGGGATTTCTTCCCTCGGCAATCAATCACCGATACGAACGGCCGTTCGCCGGTGCATGCCACCATCCTGAGGAAGGTCACGCCGTACGACTCGCCTTCGAGTTCCTTACCAAGCGAAGTGAATCCCAACTCGCCGCTCAAGACGTACTGTCTCTGGAGCGCAAAGAGTTCATCGTCGCTTTGCACCTCCTCGAAGCGAGTGCCGAGCGTAGCGGCCATGATGTCGAGCAGTTCAGACGGCGATGCGCATTCCGGAAAGTCGAACAACATAGCCTTCGCCCGGTCTTCGCAAAAGCCGAGGATAGCGTCGGCTGGCGCTCCGTTCGGCGGAAGCCCCAAATCCGACGCGATTTTCCAGATCTTCTGGGCGTGAAGGCGATCCATAGCGGCGCTAGACGAGGAACTTCTTCAGGCTCTTGTACATCTCCTTCCAATCCTGCACGGTGGGCGTGCGGAGTCCCTCGTTCGATCGTCGTGCCACAACGGATCGGTGCACTGCGAGCAATGCTTCGGTTTGCGCAAACGACAGGTCGAGTTCTCGTGCGGCTTCAGTCAATTCCGGCGGAATCGTGAGCGGCTCGGGTTTTGGCGGTGCCACTTCGGCACCGCGCAGGAGGAAGTCCAGCGAGGCGTTTAGCTCGTTCGCAATTTTGAGCAGATTCTGCGAACTCATGTTGCGGTTTCCATTCTCTGCGTCACTGAGGAATCCCTTACTGATGCCCGTGCGCTCGGACAACTGATCGAGGGTAAGCCTCTTTTCTTCCCTGAGCTTACGTATCCTCTTACCTACTGTGTCCATGTGTCACCAACCTTCTATCTTGAGCCTTTTCAATTAGATATGCAAGACCTGATTTATTTTGTTCGCTGGCAGCGAATATTTGTTCACATGCTATGCTATACTGGAGTTGCAGACCCTTTTGAGGCGTCAGCAGAAAGGTATTGGAAATGGCACAACAAATTCAGATTCGATGCATCAACAAAAGCGACCGGACCAATCCGCACGAGAGGATTCTCAACGTCGGTGGCGTAAACCCAGACGGAACGAGGTGGAAACTCTCCCAACAGGATGCGATCGCCGGAATTGAAAGTGGACGATGGCAATTCTATGTATCGGTCAATGGCAGTACAGTCTGGGTCATCGTGGCCGTCAGCCGTCTCGGAAACAAGTATCTCAAGACCACGGCGGACGGAGAACACCCCAACAACCTCCTCAGCCTGCCTGAGTGCCGGTAGCACTGGGGGAGGACGAGAAACGATGGCGCATCCTGCAATTGCACTCGACAGCAGACAGGGGCAACTCGATTCACTACTCGAGCAGATCTGCATTGCGCTCCAAATCACGCCCACGCAATACGCTGACGCCAAACAGAAGTACGAGGCTGTCGGAGAGTGGCTGTCGGCAGACGGAAGCCTACTCCAGGTCTTCCATCCGATGATCTACCCGCAGGGCAGCATGCGGCTGGGAACGACTAACCGGCCCTGGGTTGGGGAAGAATTCGACCTCGATCTTGTGTGCCAACTTCACGGTTGCAGCGGTGCAGACCCGCTGGTCGTCTATGACCTCGTCTTTGGCAGGCTGAACGAGCACGGCACTTACACGGAAATCCTGGAAAAGAAGAAGCGCTGCCTGAGGCTGAACTACGCGGGCAACTTCCATCTGGACATCCTTCCGGCCTGCCCAGACCCACGGCGCGGCGGAGCCTGTGTGAAGGTGCCCGACCGCAAGCTCGAATGCTGGATGCCAACGAATCCAATCGGCTTCGCGAGCTGGTTTTTCGACCGTTGCAGATACCAGCCGCACAGAGCGCTCGGCTACTTGGCTAAAGATGTGCGGCCCCTGCCAAGCCCAGTGCCCTCCGAGATGAAGTATCCCCTCCAGCGAACCGTACAACTGCTGAAGCGGCACCGGGACTCGTTCTTCAATGGCAACCCGGAGGCGGCGCGATCGGTAGTGCTTACCACACTGGCCGCCACCTTCTACCGGGGCCAGGAGTCGCTAACGGTTTGCCTCGACGATACCGTGAGCGCGATCCTACGGCTGGTCGAGTCCACTCCGGGGATCATTGCGATACCTAACCCAACCAACCCTGATGAGAACTTCGCCGACAGCTGGACGGAGGAGACCTACAGCCAGTTCAAGAGGTACATCCGGCACTTCCGTCAGCAACTCGACGCACTCTTGGCAAAACGTGGACTCGACGATGTCAGCAAGGGCCTTGGTTCACTGTTCGGAAGTTCCATCGCAACCAAGGCTGTGAGTGCTTTCGGTGGTCTGACGAGGGGACTTCGCGACAGAGGCGAATTGCTGGTGGCCCCCAAGACGGCGACGATCACAACGGCGGTTAGTGGGCTGGCCATTCCGCGCAACAACTTCTTCGGAAAGGCTTGATGACCGGTAAACGCAGATTGAACGTCCGCGAACAGGCAGCTTGGATGCGCAACAACCTCCCGCTTTTCCAGACAGAAGTGACTGGGCGTGAATTGATCTGCAGAGGGGTTATTCAACCCACGCCCCTGAGCAGAGAATACAGGGTCATCATCCACTATGCATTCGGCCACCGCCCACGCGTGTTCGTTCCGAACGGCCAACTCCGGCGTCGCGACAAGGACGAGTCGATACCTCACACTTACGCCGACGACGAACCTTGCCTATACTATCCCGCCAACGCCGACTGGACATCGGAGATGAAGATCGCCACTTCCATCGTGAGTTGGCTCTCGCTCTGGCTTATGTACTACGAGATCTGGAGCGCGACGGGGGAGTGGCTCGGGGGCGGTGTTGACCATAGGAGTGCGGAGAAACCAGCAACATGACGACTGACTCAAAGCGACCATTTAGGATTCTGGCCCTCGATGGCGGTGGTATCAAGGGCGTGTTCAGCGCATCCTTCCTCGCGGAGGTCGAGCGGATGACGGGCAAGCAGGTGGCGGACTACTTCGACCTGATCACCGGGACGTCCACCGGGGGTATCATCGCCATCGGGCTAGGCCTCGGTCTGCCCGCATCAGAGATCCTCAGCTTCTACCTCAAGCATGGACCTACGATTTTCCCCTCGGTCGGTGTTCACGTGCGGACATGGCGCAGGTCGCGCTGGCTGGTCTGTGGGAAACATGATCCTGCTCCACTGAGGGAGGCGCTACAAGAGGTCTTCGGCGATAGGAAGTTGGGCAATTCGAGGACGCGACTGGTGATTCCGGCATTCAACGTCCTCGATGGGAGCATCGCGCTTTTCAAGACCGCGCACTGCGACCGTTTCAAGCAGGACTACCTACGTCGCTGCGTGGATGTCGCGCTGGCGACGTCGGCGGCTCCGACGTATCTTCCCGCCCACGACATCGGCGATGGGAGGATCTACCTCGACGGCGGAGTTTGGGCGAACAACCCGATCATGGTCGGCGTGATCGAAGCGATAGCGAACATCGGGCAGCGGCCCAACCAGATCGACGTGTTGAACATCGGGACCACAGACGAGCCGTTCCACGTGCCTGAGAAACTACGGAGAAGGGGCGGCGCATGGAGGTGGCGGAACAAGCTAGTTCCGCTCTTCATGCAGGCACAGGCCGACGGGGCGGCAAAACAAGCAGCGATCCTACTCGGAAGGTCACCATACCGGGTGAACCCAGTAGTGCAGACGGCGCGCTTCTCCATTGACGACGTGAGACAGATCTCTGATCTGAAGGGGTTGGGTATTGACCGTGCCCGACACGAGGAGAAGACCGTCAGCTTAAGGTTTCTTGATCGCGCTGCGGACCCATTCACGCCTTGCCTCTCGATACAGAGTCAAGCGCTGAAATCAAATCCAGCCTAGCCTGCAGTGGAAACGAACGCCACTGTTCTCCCGAGAATGTTGGAGCTTCCCCTTGGGTACGGGCAATTCCTCGAAGTGATTCTCAGCCTGACTCACTTGGAGCATGGAAAATACATCGTTTGACGAGAGGATGGTTCCATCCTGAAGAGTCCAAGGTGATGGAGGTGAATCATTCAAGGCCAAAGGAGCGACAGCTAATCCGTTATAGTCAGTGAGGGCATAGACTCATCGACGCGCCCTGTCACAGTCCGCCTGCCGCCCGGCCCCCGGCGCCCGGCCCGGTCTGGACGACGCGTCCTAGGGCCTTCTGGAGGCGTGGAAAAGGGGGCGCAGGGTTGGCGGAGACGTTTCCGGGAGTTGGTTCGACCCTGCCGTTCAGACAAGCATGAGGAACATCGACTTTAGACCCTCGATATGCTCATCTATCGCGGAATCCGCGACCGTGAATCGGGGTGGCCGGTGCCCTACGATTGCTTTCGTAGCATTTGCCGTCCTGCGAACGCGCTGATAGCTGCTGCTTGTCCTGGAACGTGGAGGATTTCTCGCGCGCCAGGGCGCTTTGCGATGAGTGCGGCGATGGCCTGCTCGGCGGTCATGCCGGCGCTAACGAGACTGCAACGGGCTCGCCCCGTTCCATGGAATCCTTTATGAAGCGGGTGGTGTGGTCGAGTTGTGCCTGCGTTGGTGCCGTGAAGTCGGGGACGGGTTCGTAGCAATCCCGCAACCCCGCTCTGGACACCGCAGTGGTGGTCATGCCAGTTTCCTCCTCATGCGCAAGACGGACCAAGGCGCGAACCCCTGCGTTCTTGAGGAGCGCCAGGTCGGTGTCGTTGCGTGGCCCACGGCATGCCGCGAGCTGGCCTTCGATGATCCATGTGAAGTTCATGAGGACGGCATCATCGTGGTTCATAGGGCGACGCGTTCCTTGAGGCTCCGGTTGAGCTCGGCAAGCGCGGTGATCGCATTCAGCGCTAGGCTGGCGTCTGGTCGCGCGCTGGTGCCCAACAGCTTGCAGGGGTGGATGAGGTTGCGAAACTCCTTCAGAGCCCAGGATCCCTTGCATGCGTACTCGCCTACCAGCTTGATGTCTTGGGCGACTAAGAGGAGGCTGGTGAGGTTCCACGATTCGATGGGCAGTAACTGGCCGTTACGGTCACGCATGGCGCTCTTGTTCCCAACAGCTTCCTTTTCGCGCGTCAATAGCGCCCAAGTGAGCAATCCTTCTGCCACGGCGCCCGCGGTGACCATGGCGCCCAGGTACGCTCCCGCCTCATATGCCCGCGTCGCCTCGGCATATTCCTCAGTAAGGATGCAACGCAACGACTTGTCGGTCACAAATGCGAACTCAAGATGCGGCAATTCCACCACCTGAAACAACGCTCCTTTTTGTGGCCATCTTAACGCACTTTCACCTTGCCCGCCGAGCCGAGGGCTTCGGTTTGGGCTACATTCGGCCGGCATCGACGTCTCTATTGACCTGCGCTCGACTCTGACCTACGTGCTTTGGCAACACGAGAAGGCTCTTTTGCGGGTTTAGCGGGGCCTCTCGGCCGGGCGGCGCGATCCCCGAGTTGGGCAAGGTATGACCATATTGCGCGAGCGAGCGGCACGCCTCGGTCATGGTCATTATCTTAGGCTCGACTACCTTCCTCACGGTGTCTATTTCACTTCCTGCCCTTTGTTCCATCATGTGATTCAGGTCTGGTGAACTCCTACCCTGCCCCGGCGCCGGAACCCGCAAAACCCGCAAATTCCCTCTCAGACCTCCGCAATGCGGGGGTTCACCTCATAGCCCTCCGAGGGACGACCAACCTGGTTAGGATCACGGGGCAATTGACGGACCCATGCGGCATCTTCGAGAATCTTGACAGCCACACGAACCTTACCCGGAGTATTGAGGCCAGACCAGCCCTTCTCGGATAGCTCCCTGATGCTAAACCGCTGTCCGAGCTTGCCCTCCTTGATCCGTACGGCGAGGAGTTCGGCGCTCGGGTTGGCACTTCCGATGACGCAGGAATAGAGCCTCGGCAAATGCGATTCGAGGTACCTGCACCATTCAATTGCCCGGACTGCGCGATGAAGTGGTATGAGCGTTGAGTGCTCCTCTTTCTCTGCCACGTGCAGAATCAGAGCCAGCGACGGCATGAGGCTGCGGTACTTGGAGATGTGCTCCCGGACGATCTCAGGCATCGTCTCGTTCCGAATGCGGCGTTCAAGCTTCTCAAACCAGTCGACGAACATTTCCTGGGCGTCGTCGTCAAAACCAAACTCCACGGGGTCTTCTGCCGGCATCGCGACGATCCGCCTGAAGACAGCGGCCAAACGCTGCTCGGATTCGGCATCTGGAGGCTCGTCCTCGTAGACATAGTCCTTGTGTGGGTCCGGCCAAACAGCCATCTGAAACCGCTGGATAAAGCCGTCTCCGAGAATGCCAGCCTTGGCGGAACCCTTCAACAGCTCCTGCCAGGGATCGGGTTGAATGCCTCCGAGGATCGATATGCAGTGACGCGGCACTCGGATCGTTCCCCTACCGATTCGATCCTGACTGAATGGCTGATTCCCAGGCCATCCTTCGGAATACATCTGCCTGTCAGCCTCACGGCCCCTACGGCTCAAATTCCCGACGAATCCTGTCAACTCGTCGCGCCAGACCAGTATTCCCGCAGGGTTGTCAACGAGTATCTCCAGTAGTTTTTCTGTAGTTGGATCGTTCGTCAGATACCGACGACGACTGCCTGGCGTCCGGATTGCTTCCTCTTCGAGTGTTATCAGGCAGGAGAGCGCGAGCTGAAGGCAGGCCGACTTCATGGACCCGGAACCCGCTACGATATAGCCCCACAAGTTTGGGACGACCTGCCAAGCTGCGTTCCGTTTAGGCTTAATGAGGGCGCGCCGACCAAGCGCGGCTGACAAGACGACCATCAGCGGGACTGCAATGAGGTCAGGTGCCACCTGCAATGCCGCCGTAGCTGAGAGAACAACTGCGGCGGCCACTCGTGGAAGCAGAGCGCGAACATCGATACCCATCACAGGGCTTGAGATCGCTAGTAGTGTGTGGGGTTCTGGCCACGAAGTCGGTAGGATTGAACGAGTAAACATAGACCATTCCTAGCTTTCACTGGTTTCTCTTCACCACGCACGAGCTGAGGAATTACCCCGCCGCGGTTTCATCGGGCTCAGGTGGCGGGTACGATGCCGCCAGATGCCGGTCAATTGCGGCAAGGGCTGCCCGCTGAAACGCCGCCGCCTCCTCCGAATCATCGAAGTCGATGAGCTGTCTATACTGGCCCGCGCCGGTCTGCACCTGGCAAGGCAAAACGTCCCGCACATTCCCCCTGAACCGGTAGGCACAATCGCGAAGCGCCATGCCGCGACGCGTGCGAAATTTCACGAGGGCTTTAACGTATTTCTTATACATTGGATTCCAACCATCTGGCGCAACTTCCATGCCTTCGAACCAGTCAGGTGAGGAGCTAGTTGCCATTCGGCACCTCCATCCCATTGACTGTGGAACGGGGTGAGTCCGCAGCAGCCATGCATAAGAGCGTCCTTTCGAGTTGCTGGCGAGGAATAACAAGCCGTCGTCCAATCCTCACACTCGGAATCTGATTTCGGCGTATTGCCATGTAGGTTGCGTTCCTGCTGAGTCCCAGCAATGCACTTGCCTCTGTGACTGTGTAAGTGAGTCGAGTTGGTGAATATGTCATGGGCCAATGATGCCGCGAAAGGCCGTGCAAGTGCAAGACATCTTGTAACGGATTGCCATGTCTATCCGTACGAATTGGAGTGGACAGAGCTTTCTATGGGTGCTATCATCCCTTGATGGTCATTTGCGGAAGCCGGAATGACGACTTCGTATGGGAGACTCGTGAAGGGGGCTTCCGCATTCGCGTGCGGACCACCAGGTTTCATAGATGGCGGCGCGTTGAAGGAGTATCAGGCAGGGCGGTCAAGGGCAAAATGGAGTCGGTCGAGACAAACCAACAGTGCCTCGTGGGTGACAGCCTTGAATCAGTGCACTGCCGTCGGTTTCGTCCTCTGAAGGAGGAGCCTTGCCTATTCAGGAAGTTCGCCGACTTGAGCCCCATCCGCACTCAAATCGAGCGTTTTGCGAATGAGTATGGACTGCTTGGCCTTGCTCGGAGGCCAGAGCTACCGGAGGATGCCTACGAACTCAAAGTTGATTGGCGCGTTGAGATTCAACAGATGGCATACGCAGTCATCCTTTGGGAGGCCCTTCAGGCGTGTGAGAGGCGAAGGACTCGAAGCCTATCTAGGCGGGCCCTTGACGAAGCTTCCCGAAGTGATTCGATGTCGGTCCTGAGGGACCATATCGACTTCAGGAATTCAATGATCGTCTTTTCGAGCTATCCCGGATCTCGACTCCCTAGACTCGGTGTCCAGACCTGGGCAGGACCAGATCTCAAGCAATGCATTGATGCCAGGGACTACGTCGGTGCGGGGAGGGTGTTGCTCATGAAGATCCTCAACAGGAAACTGGCCGAACATGGGACCGCCGGAGGCTTTTGTTACATACCGGAAAACAGCCTACTTGTTCCGTTCTCCATCCCGATCAGCCTGATCGGATGCCTGTGGAGCCAGTTCGCGCTTTCGGTAGCGGTGAATCAAAAGTTCAGCCAATGCCGTTTCTGTGACACGTGGATTGCCCATAAATCACCTGTGTACCCGGAGGGTCGAAACGAAGATGCTACTTTTTGTTGCGACGAACATAAGGCCAAGCAACACAGGGAGGAAAGGTCACGTGAAGGGTCACATTCGAAAGCGCGGCAAGTCGTCGTGGTCGATCGTCGTTGAACTGGAACCTAGGCCAGATGGCAAGCGCAGGCAGAAGTGGGAAACGGTCCACGGGCTAAAGAAAAAGGCCGAGGAGCGACTCGCTGAGATACTCCACTCGATGAACATCGGCACCTATGTGGAGCCAGCTAAGCTTACGGTCGAGGAGTACTTGGCCAAGTGGCTGGAGACCGTGAAGGTCAACCTAAGCGGCAAGACGTTCGAGCGATATCGAGAAATAGCTACTCGTCATTTGGTTCCAGCCCTCGGGCCGATCCTTCTTGCCAAACTGACCCCGCTCCACATTCAGGCTTATTACTCGAAGGCGCTGCAATCTGGAAGGTTGGACAAGAGGCAGGGCGGACTCTCAACTCAGACGGTTCTCCACCATCACAGGGTCCTGAGAGAGAGTCTCCGCCAGGCAGTCAAATGGCAGATGCTCGTTAGAAATCCTGCAGATGCTGTCGAGCCTCCCGTAGTCCAGCGGAAGGAGATGAAGGCCCTAAGCGAGTCCGAGACAGCCTGGCTGCTGAAGGCGGCGATGGGCACGAAACTCTACCTGCCGATCCTGCTTACGGTAACGACAGGACTTCGTCGAGGAGAACTGCTGGCGCTTCGATGGCGCGATCTCGATCTGGAGAAAGGAACACTTGCGGTAGTGAGGTCGGTCGAGGAAACCAGGGAAGGGATTAGGTTCAAAGAGCCCAAGACGGCTAAGGGACGCCGTCTCATCTCGCTGCCGCTGCTTTCTCTCGAGGAATTACGCCGGCATCTGTCAGTTCAGTCCAGCGAGCGTAGGACCCTTGATTCTGTATACCAGGACAGCGATCTCGTGCTTAGCGCCTCAGACGGTCAGATCTGGAAGCCCGAGTCCTTCACTGCTCTCTACTTCAGGTTCACTAAGCGGATTGGCGTCAGCTTACGGTTTCACGACCTTCGTCACACTCATGCGACGCAACTCCTCAAGGCCGGGATCAGCGCTAAAGTGGTGTCCGAACGCCTGGGGCACAGTTCCGTGGGCATCACGCTTGATGTGTACTCGCATGTGCTGCCTGGAATGCAGGAAGAAGCGGCTGCCAGAATCGACGCTGCCCTGAGGAAGGAAATGGAGAAACAACGCTCTTGTGTGGTATGACGCGACCATGCCTTTTCGTCCCTCCCTATACCTCGGAATCACACGTAGTGCCCAAGAGTCCGTTTGCAGAATGTTTGCAACTCGCGGATTCTGACCAATGGGAGGGGACGGCTAGATTGCCTCTAAGCTGTTGGTTTTATGGCGGTGAGGCTGGGATTCGAACCCAGGGACGAGTCACCCCGTCAACGGTTTTCGAGACCGCCCGATTCAACCACTCTCGCACCTCACCGCAGTGCGTGGCTATCTATATCCTAGCCGATTTCGGGGCTCGGATGCTTCATCCCTCAACGCTTCTCCAGGGTGAGCAGTACCAGGCCGTATACCTTCAGCTTGGGAATCGTGAAGGCTGCCGTGCCGTCACTGGCGGCGGTAAGCGCGAGTGTCTGCTCCACATTGCCGTCGGGGCTTGCGAGCTTCGCCTGCTTGATCGCAAAGCCAGCGGGCGGACGGACACGCGCGCGGATATTCGCCTGCGGCCGCGGAGGATTGTAATTCACCAGATGCAGCAGCCAGGTCCCGGTGGCTTTCTGCTCGGCCAGTTCGATGGTCACGAACTCGGGGGCTTCCACGCGCACGGAGAGATCTACGCCGGCAGCCCAACCCACGGCCTCCGCCAGGTCACGGTGATTCCGCGGCAGGGTCCAGTAAACGTTGGGGAATGTGTAGGTCATGGCGGGGTCCGGCGGCTCGATGGAAGGCTCGATGCGCGGGATGTACACGACGCGCCCCTTGCCGTACTGGCTGCGGATGGGCTTGGCCGGCGCGTCCGCGGCGAGCGGCTCGGAGATTCCGAACACATCAGCCAGGCCGAACTTCGATCGGTGAAGGCGCCATTCCGTGAGCATGGAACTCGTGCCGGTGGCCACCAGCCCACCGCCCGCGGCGACGAAGGCGCGGATGCGGGAGCATTGGGCGTCGCTGAGCGCGTCCTGGTCGGCCAGTATCAGCACTTTATACTTGTCGAGTTGATCCAGGTGCCGGTCGAAGATCATCGCAAAGGGAATGCGCGACTGAATGAGCACCTGCTCGGCGAGCGTCTTGGAGACCAGCGACACGGCCGGATTGAACTCGACCGAAGCGAACGAGTGCAGCACGGCGGCATCCGCCACTTCGGTAGTGTTCACCAGCTCGCGCTTGTGCCGGTGGAAGAAGTCGATGTAGTCCCTGGCTTCCGGCGTGAGTGTGGTGCCGTCCGCATTCACGGCGCCTACGTCGCCCAGATTCATGTCGTTGTACGCCATGGCCTCGGCCAGCAGCAGGTGCGAGGGCGATTGCGGCTGTGTGTAGCCGGGGCCGGTGTAAAGAAACAGCGACTTCCCCATGGAGCGCACGGCCTTGAACGATCGTATCTTCGAGACCAGGCGCCCGTCCGCGGTCCACTCGGCGAAGTTCGGCTCCTCGCTCCAGACGATGTCGCCGTGCGCGAGCAGGGTGCCGTAATCGACGCCGTTGCGCCAGCCCAGGTTCTGGCTGAAATTGAGATTCGGGTTGCCTTCGAGCGCAACTTCGGGATTGAGCGAGTGGATGTAATGATCGAATTCGGCGTAATGGCGCGTGACCGACGCGGTGCGGAATCGCGCCCATTCCTGCATGAGCGGATTGACCAATTCTTCCATGCCTATGGCACCCGAAACCGCATTGAAGGGTGGAGGCGCCATGCTGTCCAGGCGCGCGAAGCCGAAGCGAGCGGTGAGTTGCGGATCGCTGTAGTTCGCGCGCAGAAACGCGCGGAAGGCGCGCTTGCAGTATTCGCAGCGGCACGAGCGCGGTTCGCTCCACATCTCCATCTGGTCGAAATGGATGAGGTCCAGCCCCAGGTCCTTGACTCCCAGCCGCATCACCTTCTTGAGGAACTCCATGTAGCCGGGGTTGTTGCGGCAGGCCAGGTATCGGAAGGTCTGCTCGGAGTTGTAATACATGGGCCGGCCGAACTCATTGACCTTGATCCAGTCGCGCGCGCGGGGTTCCTCGGAGAAGAACGTCTCGTAGGCCATGGTGGCGCCGATGTATCCGCCGACGCGCATGCCGTGTTTGTGGGCGAACTCGGCCAGACGCCGCGTGGCGGCGATGTCCTCGGCCTCCGCCCGGAGTCCGAAGCCTTTGTGCAAACTCGGAATGATGAGGTTTACCCCGAGCGCCTTCAGCTTCATCACGGTCTGTTCGGAGTGTTCCACCTCCCAGAGTTTGCGCTCGTCGACCGCCTGTCCACCGCGCCGTTCGCGGAAGATGAGGGGCTCCCAGTTGCCCACCATCACGATGCCGTCTTTGAGCCATTTGGGGCGCTCACGGATCGGTTCGAGCGGGGCAACCGAGGGCGCTGGTTTTTGGCATGCAACCTCGAACAATGCCAAGATGGCGCAAAGCAGAAAGGGATGAGAGCGCATGTCGACTCCTTGCAATTGTGATCACAACCAGCCGGGTGAAATCATATCATGGTGAGGCGACCATGCTCATCGAGAACAACCGCGGCGGATATGCGTTTTTGAAGGGCATTGCCCCTTACTCCTGCGGAGTTGCGGCGCTGGCAGGATTTGAGATCATACATGCGCGCCTGTTCCCGGCTTTGCCGCTCGAAGCGGGCCTGCGCGCCGCACGGGCGCACGTGGAGCGGAAGGGGCGCCCCGTGCAGGCGCTGTGCGGGCTGGAATTGCGTTCGCCCCGTCCGTTTACGTTTCCTGGTTTTGCGGAGTTCAACGCGAGCTACATCGAAACGCTCCAGAACTGGGACATGTTGGTTGACGGATTGAACCCGGTGGCGCGCACAAACGTCGCTCCCGCATTCGCCGCTGAATCTACGCCGTCGGTTTACGGCTTCTCTTACACCGAGCCTTCAGCGGACGCTGCGCCGACGTTCGTGATCGCGGGCGCGGGCGAACTGCCCGAGGGATCGCTCGATCCGGCCGACGTGGTGCGCCACGGCGAAACATCCCTCGGCGCCTTGCGCGATAAAGCGGGCTTCGTCCTGAGTTTGATGGAAGCACGGTTGCGTGAGCTTAGCGTGGGTTGGGAGCAGTCGACCGCCGTCGATATCTACACGGTGCACAACGTATACGCGCTGCTCGACGATCCGATTCTCCCGCACGTCGGCGCGGCGGCCCTTGGTGGACTTACCTGGCATTACGCGCGGCCGCCAATCGAAACCATCGAGTACGAAATGGATGTGAGAGGATGCCGTCGCGAAATCGTGTTCAGTGAAAGCGGATGCTGACCCTGCCTCAAGGTTTCACGCCGATCATGAGGGAGGCGGGCGCCGGCAGGCCGACGTGATGTACACCGGTAAAGCCGGCCTGTTCAAGCCAATTCTTGTATTCGGAGCGGCTGTAACTGGAGCCTTCGCGCGTTCCTACCAGCATGTTCAATGCAAAGAGGGCGGCTTGCCGGGGGGCGGTCTTGTCGTCTTCCAGGATGAAATCGCGCATGACGATGCGGCCACCCGGATTGAGCGCCGCCAGCGCTTTGTGGAACATCTTGACATTCTCCGCCGGAGATAGCATGTGGCAAATCGAGGAGATGAAGACCAGGTCGAAGCCCTCGCCGTAAGCGTCCGTGCGCAGATCGCCGGCGCGCGTTGTGATGCGGGTGGCGAGGCCGGCGCGGTCGATGTGCGTCCGCGTGATCGCGAGCACGGGTTCCAAGTCGAAGATGACCGCTTGAAGATGGGGATTGGCTTGGACGAGAGCGATGGAGTAGGCCCCCGATCCTCCGCCCACATCGAGCATGCGCCGCACGCGGGAGGCGTCCACGGCTTCGACGACGGCGGGAGCGCCCTCTTGCGAATTGCGCTGCATGGCGGCAATGAAGGCGGCAATCCATTCCTCGCCACGCTTCTCGATGTCCACCAGGTCCACCGCCGTTCCTTGGCGGACGCATTCGGTCAACCGCGACCAGCGGTCCCACAGATGGACATTGTGCATCAGGGGAAGACGGCCGGCGCAGGCGAAGTGCTCGGCCGCGGCAGGTGTGTTGCTGTAGACGCCGTCGCGCTTGTTGAGAGCGCCCAGCGCGACCAGGGCGTTCAGCAGCATCTGGGTGGCGCGCGAGTCCGTGCCAATGCGCGAAGCCACCTCTTCCGCTCGCGCGCCGCCGCCGATCGCCGTGAAGACGTCGAGTTCAATGGCGGTCAACAGGGTTCTGCTCTCCTGAAAAGCACGCAAAGCAGCGTCGAGACTTTCCGGCAAACGGGGCATCCGATCCTCCAGAAGAGAGCTAAACTAAGCTCAGCATGACACACCGAGGAGGGTGACAGCCATGGTTGTCAACACGCGAGTGTTTGTCGTGGCGGCGATGTTTCTCTCTCTGGCAGCCTGCGGTTCCAAGGCTCCGGATATCAGCGGAAACTGGAAGCTGAACATCGGAAAGTCAAAATGGGGCAAGGTGAACAAGCCCACCAGTGTGATCCTTGAAATCCAACACAACGAGCCGGCCCTGAAGTACTCGGGGCGTGTGGTGGACTCCGACAGCGAGGGGCGCGAGTTTTCCTTCGAGGGCGCCATCGACGGGCGCGAGTACACCGTACACGGCGCGTTCGCCGACGGCAAAATCGTATACGTGCGCAAACCGGGCAACGTGATCGCGTCCACTTTTCATTCAAACGACGCGCTGCTCAGCGAGACTGCGGAAACCAGCGTCTCGGCGGACGGCAAGATGCTCACGCGCCACGTCCACCTAAAACGTCCCGAGAGCGAACTCACCTGGACCGAGATTTACGACCGTCAACAGTAGCCGGAGTCCTATTCGGTCGCGCTGGGCGTTTCCGTTCGCGGGTGCAACTCTTCGATCTCCGCCATGGGGATCCGGCGGTGGACGGAGAAGTAAACCGCACTCAGGATGACCGTGACCAGCGAGAGCAACACCAGAAAAGCCAACATGCGCGCGACGCCGCGCACTGGCGAGAGCGCCTCAGGCTCCTGCTGGCTGACGATCACTTGCCAGCCGAGGTTCTGGTAGTCGCGCTTCAACCCGGTATCGGCGTATCCCATCATCAGCCGCCCGCCGCCCTGCACGTCCGCCGCCAGGTAGCCAGGCTGGCGGCCTTCGAGAGCGCCAACCGCATCCCGCAACGCGTTGACTTCCTTAGACTTCATACTGTTCGCGAGGCTGATGCCGGGGCCCGCGATCACCGTGCCGTCTCCTTTGACCAACAGTGTCCGCGCGGTAGGTCCCACCTGTTGCCGGTTCACGATTGGGAAGAGGCTTGAAATGTCCACCAGCGCGTCCACGGCACCCAGGAAGCGGTTGGATCCTTCCTCGAGGATAGGCACGCCGACCCCGATGTAGTGGGACTTCGTGACCTCGTCGTAAAGAACGTCGGTCAGGTTCACCGCGCCGCGCCCGTGGGCGTAAATGGCCTGCCAAAAGTCTTCGTCGGCCTGGAAGTAATCGATGGTCTTGTGGGTAGCCGCGACCACGGCGCCGCGCTCGTCGGTGACCGTGATGCGCAGCAGGCGCCGGTCGAGCTCGCGGTGCCGCCGCAGGAGCTTTGAAGCGGGAGAGGAGAGGATCCGCTCGACCATCGCGTTGGCGGCTGGCGTGTTCCAGATCTTCTCGGTCGCGGCCACGCGGGTGTTAAAGGCGGCGTCAGTCATGCCCGCATAGGTTTTGTTGGCGTCGGTGGCCGCACTGACAATGGCCGGTTCGATGGCGATGACACCGGCGTCGACCACGCAATCGTGGATGAACTGCGAAACTTCCGCCGCCGTCGATTCCGCAATGCTCGCAAAGTGTGTGCCTACCATCCGGCTCAGCGAACTCTCGCTGTGCGACAGGCTGTACAGCCCTACGACGGCGATCGGTACCAGGGTGATGAGCAGCCAGAACAGAAGCTTCCCATACGAAACCCGGAATTCAAATCTGTCCGAGGGCATAGTTGCCTCCTTCCTGTACATGCACGAATTGTGACGTGATCCCGGGAGACAGGAACCCGCCCCGGGTGATGCGGACGGCATGCCGGCAGAACGAACTCCTCACGGACACCCTCCCGTCCATAGAATACGCCCAGTACTTCCGGAAGGCTAGACCAAAAGAGAGCGTTTACTGCGCTTCGAGCTGCATCGTCTGCCGGGCACCGGCCACATCGGCAATGGAGCGGGCAACGTAGGTCGGCGCGAACGGATAATCTTTCAGCGCTTCAATGGTTGTGGAGCCGGTGAGCACCAGGATGCTTCGGAAACCCAGATCGGTGGCGCCACGAATGTCCGTGTCCATGGTGTCGCCTATCATGATGACTTCGTCGGTGCGCAAGTTTATGCGTTTCCGCGCGGCGCGCATCATGAAGGGGTTCGGCTTGCCGACGTGGTAGGCCTTGCGGCCGGTAGCCGATTCTAGCAGGGCGACGATGGCGCCGCAGCCCGGCCGCGGCCCGGAATCTGTCGGGCACCAGGTGTCGCTGTTGGTCGAAAGCAGGTTTGCGCCGTTGGCTATCAGCCGGTGCGCCCGTTCAACGAGTTCAAAGTTCAACACTCGGCCCTCGCCTACGATGACATAGTCCGGCGCATCGCGATTGATGGCGTAGTTCACTTCATTGAGGGCATTTAGAAGGCCTCCCTCGCCGATCACAAACGCGGTGCCATTGGGCCTTTGCGTGTGTACGAATTCCGCCGTCGCCAACGCTGAAGTGTAGACGTGTTCCTCGGAAGTCTCGATCCCGAATTTCCTCAAGTTGGCAACCACGTCGAGCGGGGTGTAGGCGGAGTTGTTGGTCAGGAACAGGTACGGGATGTCGTTCTCCACCAAGTAAGAAATGAACTGCTGCGCCTTCAATAGGTTCGGAGCCGCGGTGAATCACTCCATCCATGTCGATCAGGTACCCGTGGTGGGAATTCCGCAAAAACCGTGTTTCGAGTGAATCGTCCTGGGACAGTACGGGCTTCATCGTTTTGACCTCCTATGGAAACAGGCTGCCAGGTCCCGGCATACGGGACTAATCACTTGAAAATGCGCGAGTTAAATGGTATGCATCGGCTTCAGAAGGTGCTACTTTCGGGCGTCGCCCTACAAATCCGAAAACACTCATCCCCGTTGTTGGACTCCAGAATATCGCGGCCGGTGGCACACGTCCAATAGATAATTGTGATGGGGACGATGCGGCGCCGGAACAGGCGCCGCATCAATAAGTTAGCGAAGTGCCAGGTCTCTAGTTGCCCTGCGCCTCGACACCGTAGTCGAACTCCTGGCGCAGGGTTTCGCCGGGCTTGAGTGTTTTCGCGTCGCTCCAGACGCCGAAGTTGATGCTCATGTCATCCCGCAGGTTCCAGTTGGCGTAGGAGCGATTGGTGATATCTTTCGGGAAGCGCGCGATCCATGCGCAACCGGCGTGCCGGCTGGTTGCCCTCCAAGCCCCGTCTAAACGCTGTGGACCGATATAGTTCTCCGATCCCACGGGCTCCCGCTCCGGTTCGATCATGACCTTCCGGCCCGCGGTTCCATCCAGGCGGCGGTAGGAGGCCATCGCATCTTCCGCATCGGCGGCGCCCAACCGGCAAGTGGTCTGGATGGCTGTAGCGACGGGCTTGTCGCCCGCGTTGGTGACGACTGTTTCGGTGTGCAGCAGCTTCCCGTCGACCGTGAAGCCGATCGTACGCTCCAGCGTGAGCCCTTGGGTCGTAGTGCCTTTCAGCACCAACCGGTCCGGCGACGTGGCATCCGACACCGTCCAGGCAATGTCGTACGCCTGCCGGGTGTGATGATCCGGGTAGAGGCTCAGCGCGAGGCCGCTTGCATTCGGATAGGTCCGCTCGCCGGGATCTACGCGGTAGAGGGCGTCGCGGCCCGTGCGTTTGTCGATCATGCGCACCACCCGTCCGTTCAGATCCGGCGCGATGTGTACAGTCCAGTTGGAGTTCTGGATGGTCGAAATCTTGTAAGGCTTCATCAGCGCATAGAAGCCTTCTTCATCCTGCTTGAGATTGGCGCTCTCGCGGATGGACGTGAAGCCGTAGCTGCGAATCAGGCTCCACAACGCCGCAAAACGGCTTTTCAGCCCGTCGAGATCGGAAGGCGCAAAGACATCGCCGCGCACCTCGTATTCACGGTCCTGCATCAACCTGGCGTAATCGATGGATATCCGGGCCTGGCGCACGCGCCGCCGGATCACCTCGTTGCCGGCGGCGGCGTCGGCCTGGCGGAAGAGTTCCGCGGCGCGGTCCAGGAACTCGCGCGACAGATAACTCGCCCTGGGGTGCATGAAGATGTAGAGGTGCCGGCCCCGGCCTTCGGGCGCGAAGCGTACCTGCTGGTGCATGAGATCGTAGTAAGCGCGCATGGGTTTGGCCGCCTTCCCATAGACCGCTTCCAGGAACTCATTCACTTCCTTGTCGACGTCCGTCCGTGTATCCCAGAGCTGACGTGCCATCACGTAAGAACGCAGCTCCCCGTTTTCACCGCCGCCTTCCGGTGGATAGGCGCCTTCCAGGAAGAGGCCGACCACACCGTGACGCTTGTACATGGGGATGTCCGCGGCCAACTCATCGAAGTCCGGAAAGGGAAGCAGGTAGTGGGCGAAGTTGGTGTTGTAGTGCCAGATGTAAAGCTGATTGGTGATCTTCGACCAGTTCCGCAGGTTTCGCATGAAGTACGCGCTGCGCGGGCACTTCTCGTAAGGGTGCGATTCGCACACCCCGATGGGGCACAGCCGGATGCGCACGTTGGGGCGCGGACGCACCTTGGCCGGAGGATCTTCGGTGTACCAGTAGGCCAATGTGTCGATCAACTTATCGGGATACTTCTTCCCGATCTCTTCGGCCACGGCGTTGACAAAGCGGAGCAGGGGCCCGGAGTGGACGCCGCCCTCTTCCTCCTCGACGCGCCGGCAGTTGTCGCATTCGCACCAGCCCGTCCAGTCGTTCTGCGAAACCGAAATGATGCGCGCTTCCGGATGCTGTTGGATCCATTCGAGCACGTTCTTGATGCTCTCCTGGAGCATTTCCTTGTTGGTAAGGCAGAGCTGGCTGCGTTCGGAGCGGCGGGCGCCGTCGATGAGTGAGAACCACTCCGGGTGACTACTAAAGTACTTCTCCGGCGGAATCATCTGGTTGAATGAATGCACGAACGGGTAGTAGGTCACCTTGCCGCCGGTGGAGTCGTCCAGCTTCATCGAAGCGCCGTTGATCCGGTTGCGCGCCGCCCAGTCCTTTTCGAAGGCTTCTGTAAAGAACGGTTCGCGGTACTCGAACGCCGGCGTCTGCGACTCGTCGAGCGCGGGAACGCGGATGGTGGGCGTCTTCGGGATTCGGCTCACTTGGCTGGTGAACCAGCGGCAGCCGAGCCTGTCCAGAAACGTGTAGACACCGTACATGGTGCCGCGCAGGCGGCCGCCGGCAATTACCAGGCGCCGGCCTGACGTCTTGAGCGCAAAGCCTTCGTCGCCCAACTTGGTGTAGTCGATCCCGAGCTTCATCCGGTCGGTGAGCTTGCCGCGCCCCACCAGGATCAGGTTGCCCTTGACCTTACCGGCATCAGTGACGATGGGCAGTTGCGCGCCCGACATCTCCAGCAGGAACTTCTGCAACTCCGCGGCGCCGCGCCTTTCCGAAGGCGAAGCCTCCGAGGAAAGGCAGATCGAGTACGTGGACTTGCCGTTCTCAACCAGCGTCAGGGGCTCGGCCGCGAAAGCCGCGGAAGCGAGTGCTACAGCCAGCGAAAGAAGTTTCACCGTAGTTCACCTCATTGGGAAGAGTAATGGAACGGGCGGCCGGAAAACAAGCGCCGCGGCTCACTCAAGAGCGATTTCATACGGGGCAATCCGCACGGTCTTGCCATCCGCAAGCCGCACGGTCGCCGCTTCGTCGGAGAAATTCAGCAAAGCCAGCTTGCCGTTTTCGAGCACACTCCAATAGACGCCCGCGGGCCGGTCGATCCGCAGGGCGGCCCGCAGGCGCGGATGAAGTTGATCCATGCCGAGCAATTGTTTGCGAATGAACGCCACATAGAACTCAGGCGGAATCGCATCGCCGCGCCAGAACACGGCCTTGCCTTTGCCCGTATCGCCGGCCAGCCAGCGCTGCATGATGGACGTGTCGCCTTCCACTGTCTGCATCGCACCACGCGGCATCAGTGGGTAGATGATCGTGCCGCCACCGCACACCCACTTGTCGATCCGTTCCAGCACACCGCGCTCGGTGATGTATCCCCACAGGAATACCAGCATCTTGTAGCGATCAAGCGCGCCGTCCGCGATCATTTGCTCGCTGGCGTAGTCGTAGTCCAACTCGGCGCGCAGCGCCCGCGCGATGGTGAAGAACGACGAAGCCCAGCGCCAGCGCAGCACGTCGTTGTCGAGTTTCTGGGCGGTGTCGGGATAAAAGGCGGCGACATCGATGACTGGTTTCGACCGCTGGTCCAGTAATGGTCCCAACCGCAGCCAGGCGTCCGTCGCGTAATCGTTCGCGAGCAGGTTGCTGTGGTAGTAGAACAGGTGCTCGGCGCCCGTGGTGATGGCGTTATAGAGCCGTGCCACGACGCCGCGCTTGGAGCCGTAGCCGCCGGGTTCGTAGCCGAGCCCCGCACCATAGAAGCGGGCCGCGGAGGACGCCATGCGCGTGATGGCGAAGTTGTCCGGGAAGTTGTCGCTCTCGTTGGTCAGCCGGATGCCGCCCTTGACATGCGCCATGCTGCGCGCCTGGTAGCTGTAATCGGTGCCGATCTCGACCGGCCCCCAGCCACCCGATGACTGATGAATCGAAGTGCCGGGCAGCGCTTCGCGCGACCACACGGCCCACTTCCCGCACCAGAGGCTCATCGCGCCCATATACCAATTGGCGAAGTCGAGCCGTTGGCGCCGCGTGCGCGCGGTATCGGGCAGGAAGGTCCTGATTTCGTCGAAGGAGCGGTACCGGCTTTCCCAAGCTTTGTTCAGCGCGGTGATGTCCGGATAGGCGCCGCGCAGCCAGGCGCGGAAGTCCTCCTGCGCGCGCTCGTCTCCCGCCCAGAATCCGATGTGCGTGTGACTCTTGGTGAAGCGGAAGCCGGGGCCGCGCGCCGGATATTGCGCTTCACCGTAGTCGCCGCTCGGCCCCAGGCGAATGCCGAGCAGCACGCTGCGCCCGCCGTAGTGCTTTCCGAACTCCCTGATGAACCGCCCGGCATACTCGGCCTGAAAGGGGTGGAAGATGGACTGCGTGTCATTGCGCAACCCGTGCTCCAGGCACACGAAGCCGAAATCGTCCTTAGAACGGTACATCCAATCCGGCAGCGCATAGCCGGAACCGGCCAGTAGCATGGGGAACCACTTCAGGCCGTGCTTCTCGATTTCGGCCGCGATGGCGTCATAGAAGCTCCAGTCATAGACGCCGCGCCGGCGCTCCGCGAATCCCCAGCGCACAAAGCTCTCGATGCCGTTGAAGCCGAGCGCGCGCACCAGCGGCAGAGAGTTACGCAACCCCGCCAGCATCTCGGGCAACTGCTCCGGCGTCAGGTAGTCGCCGCCGGCCGGCATGACTCGCTGCGAGGGGCGCTCGAAGCGCACCGCCGGATCCACCAGCGGCGCCTGTTCGATCATGGGACGGTCTTCGGTGAGCCGCACGGAATGCAGGTAGTCGAGGTTGGCGATGCAGATGCCATCTTTCAGGGCGCCAGCCCGGTAATGCAGCACTGCGCGGCGGAGGCGGCCTGTGTTGACGCGCGCGATGCCCCACTGCTCGGCCTCGGGGACGCGCGGCGTGACGGATGTAAGGCCGTAGCCGCGGTCCAGGAATTCAATCACCAGCCAGGCCGCGCCGGTGATGGGACGCTCGACGGAGAACACATACTCCGCCTGCGTGTAGTAATCATCCGCCGGCTGAAGCCGTGAAATGGACACGCCGCCGTCATTCTCGATTCGCCAGCGGCACCCCGGTGTTCTTTTCAGGACAATGCCATCCGCTTTCACCGGCGCGCTTGCCGTCCAGGAGGCCAAATCCGCCGCGCACGCGGACACGGCCGCCACGACGGCGAGGACGGCGGAGCGGATCATTCGAGCACCATCTCGTAGGGACCGACGCGGGTCGTCTTGCCGCTTTCCAGGCGTACCGTGGCGGCGTCATCGGAGAAGTTCAGCAGCGCCAGCTTGCCGTTTTCAAGCACGCTCCAGTACACATCCGCCGGCTTGCGCATTGCCAGCGCCGAACGAATCGAGGCGCGCACCTGGGGCATCGTGCGGACTTTGTCGCGGACGAATGCGGAGTAGAACTCCGGGGGCACGGCGTCGCCCGGATAGACGATGAACTTGCCCTTGCCCGTATCGCCAGCGGCCCAGCGGTGCATCATCGATTCATCGCCTTCCACCGTCGACGTCCAGCCGCGCGGCATGTAGCAGTAGATGATGGTCCCGCCCGCGCGCAACCACTTGTCGATGCGGTCTAGCACGCTCTTCTCCGTTACATTGCCCCAAAGGAAGACCAGCACCTTGTAACGGTCTAGCGCGCCGTCCGCGATCATCTGCTCGCTCGCGTAATCGTAATCCATCTCCGAGCGCAGGGCGCGCGCCATGGTGAAGTACGGCGAGCCCCAGCGGTAGCGCACCAGTTCGTCGTCGAGCTTGATGGCCGTGTCGGGATAGAATGTGGCAACGTCGATGGCGGGTTTGGCTCTCTGGTCGAGCATCGGCCCCAGCCGGGCCCAGGCGTCAATGGCCTGATCGTTGTTCGTGAGGTTTCCGCCGTAATAGAAAAGGTGGACGGCGCCCGTGGTCACGGCATTGTACAGGCGAGCCACCACTCCTCGCTTGGAGCCGAAGCCGCCCGGCTCATAGCCCAGAGCCGCGCCGTAGAAGCGTGCGGCCGAACTGGCCATGCGCGTGATGGTGAAATTGTCCGGAAAGTTGTCGCTCTCGTTGGTCAGCCGGATGCCGCCCTTCACTTTCGCCATGCTGCGGGCCTGATAGCTGTAATCCGTGCCGATCTGCACCGGCCCCCAGCCACCCGAGGATTGGTGGATCGCCTTGTTCGGCATGGCTTCGCGCGACCAGACGGCCCACTTCTCACACCAGGCGCTCATCTCGCCGTAGTACCAGGTGGCGAAATCCACGCGCTGACGCCGCGTTTTCGCCGTGTCCGGCAGGAAAGTCCTTATCTGATCGAACGAACTGTATGGGCTTCCCCACGCCTTGTTCAGTTCGCCGATGTCTTTGTATTGGGCAGCGAGATATTTACGGAAAGCGGCCTGCGCCAACTCGTCACCTGCCCAGTAGCCGATGTGCGTGTGATGATTGCGGAAGCGGTAGCCAGGTCCCTTGGCCGGATATTGAGCTTCACCATAGTCGCCGCTCGGCCCGAGGCGGATTCCCAGCAGCATCTTCCGGTTGCCGTAACGCGCGCCGAACTCGCGGATGAAGCGGCTGGCGTATTCGGTCTGAAACGGTTGGAAGATGGACTGGGTGTCGTGCGTGATGCCGTGCTCCAGGCACACGAATCCGAAGTTGTCCTTCGAGTCGTACAGCCAATCGGGCAGTGCGTAGCCCGAACCGGCGAGCAGCATGGGGAACCAGCGCATGCCGTGCTTCTCGATTTCGTTCGCGATCGCGTCGTAAAAGCTCCAGTCGTAAACGCCGCGCCTGGTCTCCACCCAACCCCAGCGGACGTAACTCTCCACACCGTTGAAACCGAGCGCCCGGAACAGCGGCAGTTCGTTGCGCAGACCGGCGAGGGCCTCCTCGATTTCACTCCGGTCCTGCACATGCCCGGCCGCCGCCACCACGCGCTCGCCGTCGACGGCGAACTTAACCGCGGGCAGGACCAACGGTGCGTACTCGAGCTGGGGCTGCTGGTCCGTGATCCATATGGCGTGCAGGTAATCCAGGCCCGTGATGTGGATGGCATCCTTGACCGCCGCCGAATCGTACTGCACCGTGGCGCGGCGCATCAGGCCCGTGTTAACGCGCACGGTGCCCCACCGGCGGGCTTCCCGCGCGCCGGGCGAAACCGAGATCACGCCGAAGCCGCGATCAAGGAACTCGATGACGAGCCAGGCGCGCCCGGTTACGGGGCGGGTGACCTTGAAGACATAGGAGGCGCGCGAATAATAGTCCTTACTGGGCTCCAGGCGCACCACCGCGGCGCCCGCGACGGTTTCGGGCCGCATGACCGATCCGGAATTCGAGACCACGGATAGCCCTGTCTGTTTCGAGGGTTGGCCCGCCTCCCAGCGGGCCAGTTCGGCTGCGCAGGCGGCAACCGTAAGCGCCAGCGAACCGGCGGCGAGGCGAATCCAAATTGACTGGAACATCAAGGTAGGGATATCAGACGCACCCGCTGTAGTGCAACCAAACGCTGTTCAGATAGGCTGACTAGCGGCGCTTGCCGCGGCCGCCGAGGGCTTTTCGGATCACTTGCTCGCGATCCCCGCGCTCCCAAGCGCTGTGGATGTCCGCTTCCGCGATGCCGCCGGCGCGTCCCAGCAGAATATAGGCCGGTAAGGCGTGCTTGAGGCTGTTCCACCGTGCCATTTCGGCGAGCGAAGGCAAGGCTCGATCACGGATCAGTGCGAGCACATCCGCGTTGCGATCTTCGGTCAGGTGCAATAGCGCCAGGCAGGCGTTGTGGCGGTCGCTCCAGACGATGGAGTTCAGCATCTCGACGAACCATGTGGCGGAAACTTTGATGCCCGACTCCGGATCGCCGCGAGCCAGGACGGCGAAGGCGGCCAGCGAGCGTGCCGCATTGCTGCGCACCGAGTCGCCGCTATCCTGCAACGCATATTGGAGATCGTTTACTACGAGCGCCTTCTTCTTCTTGGGCGTGTAGCCGAGAACGGCCGCGGCGATGGCGCGCTGCTCGTCGTCGACCGCATTGCGCAGCACGTCGCGCAACTCGGCCAGGCGCTCGCCGGCCAGAATCCCTAGCTGTTGCTGCAGTTGGTAGCAGGCCGGGTCAACCATACGCGACTGCCCCTCGACGAAATCCTCCGAGGTCTGCCCGCGCCGCGCGGCCTGCTCCACCGCGCGCAGAAACTGGGCATAAGTCTCCAGGATGGGAGCCGGCAGGGTGGTATCTTTCGCCGGCAAGGGGCGGAACTCCGAGTGCGGCGCGCCCTTTTCTTCGATGCCGACGAAAATGATAGCGCCGCCCGCATCGCAGCAAACGGCCTCCACGCGGGCCCGGACCACTCCGGAAACCTTCTCCAGGTTCTCCTCGATGGCGCTCTTGGAGGGGGGAATCGGATCGCCCACGCGCACACCGAGGGCCTCGGTCAGGCGCTCAAGCTTGACCTTACGGACGCCGTAGAAATCGATGATCCCGACGCGCGGGACCTGGGCGGCGGAGAGACCGGCCAAAAGCAGCACTGAAACAGACAGCCGCAGCACGGTCGGGATGTGCCACAAGCCTTCGCGGCCGGGATGCGTGGGGAGGGTTCTAGTTGCCAGACTTTCTGGCCTCCTTCACCGACAGTAGAAACTCAGTACCCGGAGCGAAATCCACGGCATTGCCCTTCACCGTCATTTGGATCATGACGACGGAAGCCGCCGCACCTACACCGGCGCCGATGGCCGCGCCCTTCGCGCCGCCTATGATACCGCCGAGCAGCGCGCCCACGCCGGTGCCAATGGCGGCCTTGCCGAGATTGTTAGTCTTCTTGATTACACGGCCTTCTTCGTCCACATCCTGCTGACCCTTGGAGTTGGTGACGGATTTGACCGAAGACTGCACGGCGATACTCTGACCGCCATGTTGCAATGTCTCGAATGTGAAGTTCAGCACCGCCTGGCCCTTGAACTTGCCGCTGGTCTTCACTTCAGTGACCTTGCCTTCCATGGTGTCGCCCTTGAATTCCTGGGGGCTGAGCACTTGGGCGGTGATCTTGTCGCCTTTCTGGCTGGTCTTGGTGCTCAAGGGGCCGAGCAGCTTCACCCGAAAATCCGATTCGGGAACCGTCGTCTGGGCCGCGAGCCTCGGGGCCGACACAGCCAGGCACGCGCCCAACAAACCGAAAATCGCAGCGAATCTCTTCATGATCTGTCTCCTCACTTCAGTATGGACCATCTGATAGTGACCACACTATGACGCTTGCTGCGGCTGCGGATCGTGATCCGCTTCCAGTTGTTGGACGGACCAGGGGCCTCAGCCAGCGCAAACTCCCGCTGATCGAGTTCGATCATTACAGGCACACCCGGCAATTCGCCGGTGAGGTTTCCGAAGGAGGCCGTCCTGCCGTTGATGGTGACCGAACCGTTCTTGTCCAACTGTCCCGACCACAACATCACACCCGCTGGCGGGCCGCTGTAAGAAGCTTTGGCCGGCTGCGCGGCCGGACGCGGAGCCTCTTGAGGGATGGGCGTCTCAGGCTTCAGAATCTCGACGCGCTTCGGATGTTCGGCGGCGGGAGCTGTGGCAGTCGGCGCGGGTGCGGCGGACGGCGTGCTGCTGGGGGCCGCGGTCGGAGGCGTGCTTGCCACGGGAGCGGACGCCGCCGCTTTGGGCGGTGTCATCGAGGAAGGCTTCGCGCCGCGCGCCGGGCTGCTCATTGGAGCGGGGCTGCGCGGTGGGGCGGGTTGCTCGAAGCCGGATGCCGCCGGCTGGCCGCCCATGGGTGGCTGCTCCGCCTGAGGAGTTACAGCCTGGGGCTGCTCGACGGCCACCGGCTGTTCTGCAGCCACAGGCGGCTGAGCCGGCGCAGGCACCAGGAATTTCTGGTATGCGAAAAAGCCGCCGACGCCTAGCGCGGCCACCACCACTACGATGAGGATGAAGACCAACGGGCCCATCTTCTTCGCCGGCGGAGCCTCGGGCGCAGCCTGCCAGCCTGGTGCCACGGTGGGCGCCGGGGGCGGTGGTGGGGCCACGGAAGGTTTCGGGGTTGGCGGCAGAGGCGGCGGAGTGGGTCCAGCCGCCGGCTGAGGTGGCGGCGGCGCGGCGCTCGCCGTCACGCTGGTGCCGCAAGCAATGCAGAATTTGACGTTGGGCGGCACATCCGCCCCGCAGAACGTGCACTTCACCTTCGCTGCCGCGGCGGCGGGTGGCGGCGGTGGAGCAGGCGCCGGCTTACCGCACTGCATACAAAACTTCATGCCCGCCTCAATAGGCGCACCACAACCCGAGCATGTCATGATTGCTCTCCTTTGCCAACAATACCGCGAACTTTAATGGACGCCGCCGCCAGCGGCAGGGTTTCTTAGGCCTGCTTTTCCGCCAATGCACCGATCACCGGCAGCATGTACTTCTCGTTTGAGTAGGCCTTGTACAACAGGAAGATCCAGATCAGCAAACCGCCCAGCCAGATCACTAGTCCAAGAAGCGCGAACAGCAGGCCGGCCCCAAAGGGCAGGATGGTGTGCAGAATCGCCGACAGAATCATCTCGACGATCCACAGAGCGATCCAGAACACGTTGAAAAAGATGGACTGGAAAGCATGGAAACGCACAAACTTGCTCTGGTTGTAAGGGGCCAGCGCAAGGAACAGAATGCCCGTGATCAGGCCGAGCAGATAGCACAATGCTCCGGCTACGTTATCGGTCATGCCGCCGGCGGCGGGCTGAGCGGGTGGCGGGGGTACGGGCGCTCCCGCGCTAGTAGGAGCACTTGGGGCTCCGATGGGCGCACCGCACTTGCCGCAAAACTTCCCTTCCACTTGAGTACCGCAATTGGGACAGAATGCCATGTTGTTGTCGATTTCCTCCGGACTGAACAAATGTACTCAATACAGCCGCGCTTGGCAAGCACCATCGCGCCGAAGCTCTCACGACGCCTTCCGCTGGACCTGAACGGTCGTATATCGACGTTTCCGGCCAGCGAAAACGGAGCAAAAATCCTATACTAGTTGAGGCGGGACGCGCGTCCCGGCAGACGGACTCCGACCAGAGCAGTCTGTACTTCATCATAGGCGCATCCAACGAAATGAACAGACCAAAAGTAACAATTGATGGCAACGAGGCGACTGCGTACGTCGCCTATAACGTCAGTGAAATCGCGGCCATCTACCCTATCACGCCCAGTTCGAACATGGGCGAATGGGCGGATGAATGGGCCGCAAAAGGTATCCCCAATGTGTGGGGCACCGTACCTACGGTGGTCGAGATGCAGAGTGAAGGCGGAGCGTCCGGCGCCTTGCACGGCGCGATCCAGGCCGGCTCCCTCTCAACCACTTTCACCGCCTCCCAGGGCCTGCTGCTGATGATCCCCAACATGTTCAAGATCGCGGGCGAACTCAGCAGCACCGTGATTCACGTTTCCGCGCGCACGCTAGCCACGCATGCGCTGTCGATTTTCGGCGACCACTCCGACGTCATGAGCTGCCGGAGCACGGGATTCGCCATGTTGAGTTCCAACTCGGTGCAGGAAGCCATGGACATGGCCCTGATCGCCCACGCGGCTACTCTCGAAGCGCGAATTCCTTTTGTGCACTTCTTCGACGGTTTCCGGACCTCGCACGAAGTAGCCAAGATTGAGCAGCTCAGCAAAGAAGACATGCTGGCCATGCTCGACGAGAACGCTATCGCCGCGCACCGCCAGCGGGCGCTGAACCCCGACCGCCCGATCATGCGCGGTACGGCGCAAAATCCCGACGTTTTCTTCCAGGCGCGCGAAGCCTGCAACCCGTGGTTCCTGGCCTGCCCCGATATCGTGCAGAGCGTCATGGACCGGTTCGCCAGCATCGTCGGCCGCCAGTACAAGTTGTTCGACTACGTGGGCACGCCGGACGCCGAGCGCGTAATCATCATGATGGGCTCGGGCGCGGACATCGCCCACGAGACCGTCGAGTACCTCACCGAGCGTGGCGAAAAGGTCGGCGTGTTGAAGGTCCATCTGTACCGGCCGTTCTCGGTCGAGCACTTCCTCGCCGCCCTGCCTGCTTCCGTGAAGACCCTTGCCGTGCTGGATCGCTGCAAAGAACCCGGCGCGACGGGCGAGCCCCTGTACATAGACGTGGTCACTTCTTTGATGGAAGGCAGCGCCGCCGGCAAGCTTCCGTTCAAGTCCATGCCTCGCGTGATCGGCGGCCGCTATGGCCTCTCCTCCAAGGACTTCTCGTCCGCGCAGGTCAAGGCCGTGTTCGACGAAGCCGCCAAGAGCGCGCCGAAGAACCACTTCACCGTCGGCATCAACGACGATGTGACCCACACCAGCCTGGCTTTCGATCCGGACTTCTGCACCGAAGATCCCAAGACTTTCCGCGGGCTGTTCTATGGCCTGGGTTCGGACGGAACGGTCGGCGCCAACAAGAACTCCATTAAGATCATCGGTGAAGAAACCGACCTCGCGGCGCAAGGCTATTTCGTCTACGACTCGAAGAAGGCCGGCGCCGTCACGGTTTCGCATCTGCGCTTCGGCCCCAAGCATATCCGTTCGAGCTACTACATCAACAAGGCCAACTTCATCGCCTGCCACCAGTTCACCTTCCTGGAGCGCCTAAACATCCTGAAGGACGCACTGCCGGGCGCCGTCTTCCTTCTCAATAGCCTTTACGCTCCCGAAGAGGTCTGGGATCACCTGCCCAGAACCGTGCAGAAGCAGATGATCGACAAGAAGCTGAAGTTTTACGTGATCGACGCCTACAAGGTCGCCGATGCCACCGGCATGGGCGTGCGCATCAACACGATCATGCAGACCTGCTTCTTCGCCATCAGCGGCGTGCTTCCGCGCGAGGAAGCCATCGAGCAGATCAAGAAAGCCATCAAGAAGACGTACGGCAAGCGCGGCGAAGCCGTGGTACAGAAGAACTACGCCGCCGTCGACGCGGCTCTCGACCACCTGCACGAAGTAAAGGTTCCCACCCAGGTCACCAGCACGTTCGATTTGCGGCGTCCGGTGCCTGAGGAAGCGCCCGAGTTCGTGCAGAAGGTAACGGCCCGGATTTGCGCCGGCGAAGGCGACGATCTGCCCGTCAGCGCCATGCCGCCGGATGGCACCTTCCCCACCGCCACCGCGCAGTGGGAGCGCCGCAACATCGCCCTCGAAATCCCGGTGTGGGACGAGAAGCTCTGCATCCAGTGCGGCAAGTGCGTATTGGTTTGCCCGCACGGCACCATCCGCGGTAAAGTGTACGATGCCGCCGCTCTCAACGGGGCGCCGGCGACCTTCAAGAGCACCGCGGCCCGTTGGAAGGATTTCAAGGAGCAGAAGTACACCCTGCAGATCGCGCCGGAAGATTGCACCGGATGCGGAATCTGCGTTGAGGCCTGCCCGGTCAAGAGCAAGACCGAGACTAAGCGCAAGGCCATCAACATGGAGCCTCAGCCGCCGCTGCGTGAGTCCGAACGGATCAACTGGGAGTTCTTCAAGAACATTGAGGACACCGATCGTCGCGTGCTGGCTTTCAACCAAGTGAAGGACGTCCAACTG
The DNA here is from genome assembly GCA_021372245.1 of Terriglobales bacterium. Lineage (GTDB taxonomy): Bacteria > Acidobacteriota > Terriglobia > Bryobacterales > Bryobacteraceae > JAJFUV01. Next base: position 22,661 of record JAJFUV010000362.1, on the reverse strand, counting down.
CTGCGGCCTCTGTTCGAGTTCTCCGGCGCTTGCGCCGGCTGCGGCGAGACGCCCTACCTCAAGCTGGTGTCGCAGTTGTTCGGCGACCGCGCCCTGATGTGCAACGCGACGGGCTGCTCGTCGATTTACGGTGGCAACCTGCCTACGACTCCCTATGCCGTCGACGCCAATGGCCGTGGTCCTAGCTGGACCAATTCGCTGTTTGAAGACAACGCCGAATTCGGCATGGGCCTGCGGCTGGCGGCCGATCAGCAGACCGCATACGCACGCCAACTCGTGACGAAGCTCTCGTCGAAGATCGGCGACAACCTCGTTGGCGAGTTACTCAACGCCAATCAGTCTACCGAGACTGCATTACGCGAGCAGCGCGATCGCGTCGTGGAGTTGAAGAAGAAGCTGGCCGGTGCTTCGACGACCGAGGAGCGCCACCTGCTCGCCCTGGCCGACATGCTGGTCAAAAAGAGCGTGTGGATCCTCGGCGGAGACGGCTGGGCGTACGACATCGGCTACGGCGGACTCGATCATGTGCTCGCCAGCGGCCGCAACGTCAACGTGCTGGTGCTCGACACGGAAGTCTATTCCAACACCGGTGGCCAGATGTCCAAGGCCACTCCGCGCGGCGCGGTGGCGAAGTTCGCAGCCGGCGGCAAGCCGATGCCCAAGAAGGACCTGGGCATGATGGCGATGACCTATGGCAGCGTCTACGTGGCGCGTGTCGCCTTCGGTTCGGGCGACATGCAGACGGTGAAAGCATTCCTCGAAGCCGAAGCCTACGACGGGCCGTCGCTCCTTATCTGCTACTCCCACTGCATCGCTCACGGCTACGACCTGATCCACGGCCTGGATCAGCAGAAGGCGGCTGTCCAGAGCGGCTACTGGCCGCTGTATCGCTTCAATCCGGATCTGATCAAGCAAGGCAAGAACCCGCTGCAACTTGATTCCAAGGCCCCGGCGCTGCCTCTTGAGAAGTACATTTACAATGAGACTCGCTACTCGATGTTGACCCGTAGCAAGCCGGAAGCGGCGAGAGTCCTGCTGAAGGAAGCGCAGGAAGATGTCATCAGCCGCTGGAAGTTGTACGAGCACTGGGCCAACATGCCCGCTAACGGGACGAATCCGGTGGAAGTCCCCCAGGAGGTGAAGAATGCCTAATCTTTCGACTAGCTATCTCGGTTTGAAACTGAAGAACCCGCTGGTGGTTTCCGCCGGCCCTCTGTGCAAGGACATCGGTAACGTCCTGCGCATGGAGGATGCGGGTGCCTCCGCCGTGGTCCTGCATTCGCTGTTCGAAGAGCAGATCACACTGGAAAGCCAGGACCTCGACCGGAACCTTTCGGCTGGGGCCGAGAGCTTCGCCGAATCATTGAGCTACTTCCCCGACATGGAAACTTTCCAGATCGGGCCCGAGGGCTACATCGAGCACATCCGCAAGGCGAAGGAAGCCGTCGACATTCCGGTCATCGGCAGCCTCAACGGCGTCTCCACCGGGGGGTGGATCCGCTACGCGAAGCTGATTGAGGAAGCCGGCGCCGACGCGCTTGAGCTTAACATTTACTTCCTTGCGGTAAACCCGGAAACAGTGGGTTCCCATATCGAGGACCTCTATGTGGAACTGGTCAGTCACATCAAGGCCAGCGTCCGCATCCCGGTCGCTGTCAAACTGGGGCCGTACTTCAGTTCGTTCGCCAACATCGCCGGGCGCCTGGACAAAGCGGGCGCCGACGCGCTGGTGATCTTCAACCGGTTCTACCAGCCGGATTACGACCTGGAAGCCCTCGAAGTGGTTCCGAACCTCACTCTCAGCCGGTCCAGCGAACTGCTGCTCCGGCTGTACGCCGCTGCCACGCTGTACGGCCACGTCAAGGCCGACCTGGCGATCACCGGCGGCGTCCACACCGTCGAGGACGTTCTGAAGTCTATGATGGCAGGTGGCAAAGTTGCCATGATGACTTCAGCGCTGCTCCAGAACGGCATCGGCCACATCAAGACGCTCAACGAGGGCCTTGCGAAGTGGATGGAAGAGCACGAATACGAATCCATCAAGCAGATGCAGGGTTCCATGAGCATGAAGTCGGTGGCGCAGCCCACCGCGTACCTTCGAGCCAATTACATGAAGGTGCTCGGCAGCTACGTCGTGGGAGCAAATTCCTAGACAGTCACGCCTTTGATGAGTTCTTGGGGAGCGGTCCACGGACTGCTCCCTTTTTTCGTGTCGCGAGTGCGGCAAGATCTATCCGGCTGTCACCTGGATCTTGTACCCGCCGCCACTCGCGAACATAGGCTTCGGATCCTTTTCGAGCTGCGCGACCACTTCCCGCGTTATACGGCCATCGATCTCCGCAGCCCTGCGAATCTCGACCGGATAACGGATCGTGATCTCCTGGTCTGAGTCGACAAACCGCAGGCGGCTCTCCGGGCGCGGCACGTCGGTCGTCACGCTCAGCCGTGACTGCGCGGTGCCGTGCTGCCGCTCTATAACCTCGCGATATTCCTCATAGACGGATTCGACGGCGGCGAGAAGGCGCCGTTCAACCACAGCGGAATCCGCCGCTGCGGGGAGCTGCACGGTGATGGCGCGCCAGGCGTAATCGATCCCGGGAGCCTGCTTGAACAGGGCCGAGGACTGGAAGAACACCGAATTCGGGAACACCACGATGCGCCCGGTGGGGTGGAGGGTGGGGCTCGATCCGCCTAACTCCAACAGGTAAAGCCGGAACAGGCCGATATCCACCACTTCGCCCGTCACTCCTGAGACTGTCACGCGGTCCCCGATGCGAACGCCCCAGCGCCCTACGAGGAAGAAATAGGCGACCATGGACAGGATCACGCTTTGCATGGCAACCGCAAGTCCCGCAGCCGAGAACCCGGCGAACGTCGCCAGCGACCCGAATTCGGTGACAAAACTGAGGACGATAAACAGCACGACGGCGCAACTGACCACAATCCGCCGGAACAGCAGAACCTGCCGGCGGCGCCGCAGGTCCTGGACATAGCGCATGGTGGCATGGCGCCACAGTTCCGCGAGTCCGAAGATGAGCCCGAGCGCCACCGCCAGCATTCCGGCGCGCAGCAGAAGGTAACGCAAGGTGCTGTCACGGTTTTCGGCCAGCATGCCGCGCCATTCGAGTATGCGGCCGCGAGTGGTGTTGATCTGCGTGGATTGCTCGCTCAACGGTGCAGTCGATGCCGACAATTGTTTGAATTGTGCCAGCAGTGCGTCGATCTCACTCTGCTGTGCCTTCAACGCCGCGACGTCGGATGACTCCGGGGCCTGCGTAGTAGCGTCACCCTGGCGGATTACCTCCCGCAAAGCCTTGCGCAGCGGCCCGCGGAGTCCCTCACCAGCCTGACGCAGGGCGTCCGTCTCCTCGGCCAGGCGGTCCAACCGCCGCATCTCCCTGTAGATGGAAAAGATCTCCGTCGCGAGGCCGGCGAGGCCCGATGATTCCGGATTGAAGCCCTGCGGCGCAACACTTTGAACACTCGCCGTGGGCGCGGAAGCGGCTTTCTGACGGGCGTTGCCCACCTCCGGGATGGTGCGTTCCAGATCGTTGACCTTCGCCGCTAGTCCACCCTCGCCCGGGGCGCTCAAAAAACCGAGGAGGTTGCGCAACGCATCCCGGCGCGCCTTGGCGAAGTTAGCCTCGCTGGTAACCTCGTTCCGCAACGCCAGCAACCGAGGGCGCAAGCGTGGCGGGGAGGTCTCCAATTGCTGGTTGATCCGCTCGATCTGCGCCTGGGCCTGCTCCGCCCGCTGCTCCGCGGCCGCGGCCGATTGCGCCAAGGTGTGGCTTCGAGCGCCCCCGGGCGGCGCCGCCTCAGGAGCCCTGGCCCGTGGGATCGCAGCCTGCGCGCGCGCGAATTCGAAGGCCAGCCGGACCGCCTCCGCGGAACTCTGGCGCAGGCTGTCGGCGAAGATTGCCTGCCTCGCATCGGAGGAAGACTGCGCCACGACGGCTACATCCCGGTACCAGGCGATGGTCTGGCTCAGGTATCGTAAAATATCCTGGTCTTCGAGTGGCCGCTGCGCTCGAAGCGCCGGGCCCTGGACGAGAAGCAGTGCCGCCAGCGCCGGCACGGCGCAAACAGTTCCGAGGCGCCGCACGGCGGCGATAAACGCAGCGAACCGCATTCGATTCTCATTGTAATCCGATTGCCACAGACGCAAACCGAACCTCGGTGGACGCGCGGCTCGCTATCGAGGTTCATCGTGTAGAATACTCCTAGGATTCTTTACTGGGATTCCTGGGTACTCAGCTTCGTGAGCCCAAACAGAAGCGGACCATCTGGCTTGAAACGCTGACACGAAGCGGACCAACTCCGTCCGGATTGAACCGGCCTTTTCAGGAGCATCCACCAACTCCGGCAGAACAGATTCGTCCACGCGGCGCGTATCCAAGTACCGGAACACGAAGCTGAGAATCGTGCTCGACCTGCTTCTGCAATCAACAGCAAGAACGGAGGTTGCTCCGATGATAGACAGGCGAGGGTATCCGTTCAAGTCGGAGGCGCCTCTGTCCGTATGGAGGTGCTGGCCATGAACTGGCAGGTTTGGATTTGCGGCGTATCGGTTTGCGGCGTGTTAGCTCTGCCCTCGAGTGCACAGCCGGCGGCAATGCGGGCGCAGGACGCTTACAACAGGGGTGACTATGCCACGGCGGTGAGGGAGTGGAAATGGCTGGCAACCAGGGATCACGAACTCGCGCAGTACAACCTCGGTGTCATGTACGCCCAGGGCGTAGGGGTAGCGCAAGACGACGCCGAAGCAGCCCGCTGGTTCCGCGAGGCCGCCCAGAGGGGCCACGCCCGCGCGCAGTACAACCTCGGCTCCATGTATTTCAACGGCAACGGGGTTGCAAAGGACTATGTGCAAGCGCACATGTGGCTTAGCCTCGCGGCTTCTCGCGCTGGGAGAACCGATCAAAAGAAATTCTCCGATAAGCGTGACGAGGCCGCTGGCAAGATGACTCCCGAGCAAATCACCGAAGCTCAGGCCCTGGCGCGGAAATGGAGGCCGAAGATGGTGCACGCTTACCAGATGAAGAAGTAGGTTGCGATCCGGCAGCCGGCAGCGAATGGCTTCGGCCACCGGTGACACTAAACCGGCGGCTTCGGTTGTTGAGGCACCGGACTTGCATCAAATCATGTAGGTCCGGTCGAGGCTGCGGTACTGCACAGCCTCGGCCACGTGCTTCGCGCTCACGTTTTCGGTGCTGCCCAGGTCCGCGATGGTGCGGGCTACCTTAAGGATGCGGTCGTGGGCCCGGGCGCTCAGGCCCATGCGCCGGACGGCCAGTTCCAGGGTGCGCTCGCCGGCATCGTCCAGGGCGCACAACTTCCGCAGCGGGGCGTGGGGAATCTGCGCATTGTAAAAGCCACGCCGCTGCTGGATGTGGCGCGCCGCCTCCACACGCGCGCGAATCTCAGCGCTGGTGTCGCCGCCGTCCTTGCCGCGCAGCTCGGCGTAGGGGACGGCCGGCACCTCGATGTGCAGGTCGATGCGGTCAAGCAACGGTCCGCTGATCTTGCCCAGGTACCGTTGGATCTCCCCTCCCGTGCAGCGGCACTCGTGCGTGGCGTCGCCGTAAAACCCGCACCGGCACCCCCGCGTTGCCTTTTTGCCAAGTACACCTGCGGACTCAAAGGCCTCTTTCCCATGCCTATCCCAAGGCACTGAAAACACTGGGCGACCACATTCGGAAGCGGAGACTTGATCTTCAGCTGCTCCAAAGCGATGTCGCCCAAAGGCTCGGCGTCGTGGAATCATCCATTTGGAACTGGGAAAACAACGCAACCACCCCCGCCTTCCGACACTGGCCGGCCATTATCGGATTCCTCGGCCACGACCCCCTTCCTGAACCTCGAACACCGGCTGGCCAGCTGGTACAAGCTCGAAAGATTCAGGGCGTCTCGCAAAAAGAAATGGCGAAACGCCTGGGCGTTGACCCAAGCACGCTTGCCCGGCGGGAACGCGGTGAAAGGAAGCGACACGTCCTTGACTCCATTTGCAGTTCATAGGGCTACCAAGGCTCTCCGGCTTTCTCGTACAGTCGTAGCCGCATTGGGCGCGAGCGTCCGTGGCGGTAACGCCATACCTTGGCGTACCAGTCGCTGGGGCCGCCGCCGAGGACGATCATGATTGGGACGGTTGCACGTGCTGGCCCATGCGCGGCGATGTGTGCGAGGGTGCGGCAGTCGTCCTCACTGAGGTACGGGTCTTGGTTCGGATGCGTGTGCCAGTCGCCCAAGTAGATGTACCGTCGTCTGGATGCGTTGTAGGCCTGCGCGACTTGTTGTTCGTCGTGTGCTTGGTCCGGGACGTATCTTGCACTCGTGTGATGCGCGTCTGGTCCGGGCGCGGTTGCCGCGACGATGATGACCTGTTGTTTGGCCCAGTAGCCGATGAGGACGCCGCCGGACTCGACGGGGAAACGTCGATGGGCTTCGTTCCTCATCGTCTGCAGCACGGATTCGGCCACCCATGCTGTCATGTATGGGTGTGTTGACACCGGGGGTGTCGTGCGAGTGTGTGCCATTGCCACTGTGGTGACACAATTACCGGATCATTGTGGCGGAAGACGAGGATGCCCACGTCTCCTGGGATGTTCGGGTACGTTGTTGCCAGCGCAGTTGTAGCCGCGCGTACGCCCATGAGTGCGACCTCTTCCGTGTCGAAGCCTGCAGCTGCGTACGTGGGGTTGGCGCAGCCCATCGGCTGAATGCCCTCCCCGCTGCTTGGTGGGGTGGGCAATTGGTTGTCTTCCGTTGCGTGGAGCATGCACTGCCAGCATCCCTGCGTACTGCCTGGTTTGATGCGGACGACGCGTCCGCCCCAAGCGCCGGTCGTTGTTGAGATGACGACGTACGTGATGCGTCGCTCCCATGCCAAGTCGGAGAGGAGGTGGTTGATGCCCTCCTCAGTGCTCGCGTCGTAGACCAGGTCTAGCCCGTCGAAGAACTCGGTCATGGCGCGCGCGTCATCGAGGGTGGGGTCGCCGATCCGATGATCCCAAGCCTTGACGCTCGTGAATGGATAGTGGTGTGTGATGAAGTCCTTAACGACGGTCACCTTCTGCCACCCGGCGGTGCGGAAACCGAAGGGCCACCGGACGACGGTGCCAGGGTCGATGTAGTCGTGGTCGATGAGCCGGAGTTCGCCGACGCCGGCACGTGCGAGGTGCAAGGCGCTGGGGGCCCCGACGCACCCGAGCCCGACGATGCCAATCTTCTTGTCTCGTAGAGCGTGCAGTTCGGGGATGCGGGATGCCAAGTCCACGATTCCTGCTCTGCCAGCTCGCGCAAAGTACGGTCCGATGCTTCGTTTGCCGACTTGGACTTGGACGACGAAGACCCACGCGTCCGACACCGTGCCGAACTGGACTTCTTCGGGACAGAGGACACCGATAATACTGGATTTGCTGTCCTTGTATTTCGTCCACGCGTTCGTCGTACTTGGAAACGCAGCATGCAACGCCGCCATCGCCTCTTTCGCGTCACCGCAGGGTGGGGGCGCGGCCAGGCGAAACCAAGGGATCTTCCAGCGATGTTGGTAGAGCGCCTCCAATCGAGGATCTGCGCTGTATAAGGTTTCGCCGTCGCCATTCAGGACTTGCAGAACAGCCCCTCGGAGTGGAGCTTTGGTGAGATCTTCCTGTTCAAGTCCCAAGAGCAGTTGTCCACGACCTATTCCGGCTGGCACGCGACAGTCAGTATCGACGAGGACGATGCTGTTCGCTTCGTAGCGGAAGTAGTCGGTCGCCGGTTCGCCCTGAGGCTCCTCAGAAACGCTAGGGTCGCCGCTTGCCGCTGCAACGGTTGCCGGGACGCGCTGCGCGATGAATGCTGCGAGGGTGTCGCTCGGCTTCCAGTTGCGCGTAGCGCGGCCAATCAGGCAGAGGTACTTACTCACGGGGTGTTGGTGGCGCGGCAGATCGAGCGATGGCGCGGCGACTTCGAAACGGAAGTACGGGTAAAAATCCGGGAACTCGACGACGAGAGCCAAGTCTTGTCCGTCGAACGCTGTATTGACAGTCAAACGGATTTTTCCGCACGTCAGCGCTTCCTGGTCCTGTGCGAAGGCAATGCCAGCTCTACGGAGCTCTTCGAGCTCGTAGTTGAGGCGTTCAGGTAACCGCTTGTACCAAGGTTCCAACCGCGTCAACCCACTGGGCGATCCTTGGGCGGCTTGGGTGGGTCCGGTGGCCCAGGCGGATGCGGTGGATGTGGCGGGTGCGGAGGATGTGGTGGATGCGGTGGGTGTTCCCTCAGGTCATCTTTGGCCATGGTGTTTATCATTTTTCCCTCTCTGACGACAAATCCCTTGCTGCTGATCGCGCCGGGTCGATTCGTTTGTGGATATTCTCTTTTTATTCTCTTCTTTTGTACCCCAACGCCTGGTACCACGTCAAGGACTATATCTACAACTAGTGCACGGGCTTACGGCACGTTTGCCGTTTCGCTTCTGCAGATCGAGGACGACCTTTTTCTACCTCCGACCTCGGGACCGCCTTGCAAGGCGTGAGCTGTGAGACAGCCAAGTACGCTTTGAAAGTATCCGATGGTCTCGAATCACTGATCGGACGCCTCAAGGCATGGGCGATCCGACCTCCAAGGTTTATTAAGTCCAACAAGGTGCGTGACCATCGTTCAACGCCACCGGCACTGCATCTCGGGAGCGCTTGCTCAATAGAAGGAAACGACCCTGTACCCCCGGCAAAGCTCCACTTGCCAAACTAAGTCTTCTCGGGATTCTCCAGTCCGAGTTGCGGCAGGGAAGGACGGCTAGTCGAATCGTGATTCTTCTTCTGTGGGTCCTGCTCTTGTTCGTATCCCTGCTTCGCGGTGTTCCAACGTTGGCGGTAGGTCGACAGCCGGCGCCGAAGCTTCGCGACCATTTCCGCTCTCCCCGAACAGGCTTCGGTTCAGTTGGTCCAACTCATTCAACGCGCCTAACATGTGCTCAACCATCACTCCCACGGAGTACCCGCTGTCCTCGGCCGAGCAATAGCACACTTCCCCCAGATACATGGTGTTGTCAATGTCAACACGTATCCCTGTGCCTGCAGTGACGGTCTGCGGAAGCCAGAGCCTCATTCCCCGGCTGGAAAAATTGCGGACATTGACAGCGCAATGAATGGCGTGTGGCCCCAGCGTGGTCACTCGGGCCGGATAATTAACGTCGAGGCGCACTTCTGAGCGGCGTTCCATGCTATACCATATCCTTGGCTTGGGATGGTGTGATGACCTCATTGAAATAGACCGAGCTTGCTACCGTCGCCCTCACCTTGCTGCACTCGTTGCCAGAACCGGGAGTCGAATTGGCCATCCAAGGCCCAGCTAGGCAAGCGGCAAGATGAGTTGGGTTGGTGGTGAACTCCCTGGCTCCCATGTTCCATCGATTGGCGTTGTTCATGAACCTGTTGCCATCTCCGCTGAAACTTACGGTGGTCTCGTCAAGTGTCAGAGCCGCCGAACATAGACTGCCATCTGCCCATAGCCACCAAGGCAATACAACAGACCCCAGTGGCGCTAGGCAAGAAGGGTGGTCGACCGATGCGACAAGGACCCTGTCGTTCTCGTCCCACCTTTTGACGAACCTTCATAAGCGATTCACACGCACTACAGAACCACTCACTTGGGACGCCCACCTGCCGCGCCCTAACAACATCACCCATTATGTGCCAAAAAGTTCGACCGAGATGCCCTTTCTCACATCATGGATACCGTCTATTCTACACCCCGCGGCACCCTACGAAGTCTATTTCGTGCTATCTTTCTATCGCCATCATTGAGGTTTACCTTGATCCGAAGCTACTTCGGACCTCAACAATTCGCTCGCAGAGGCGCTCGGCGTCTCGCCTGAAATCAGTCTGAGATACTCATAAGAACGATGCGTATAGTGTCCACGTAATCTTGGACATCTTCAGCCCGCCTCGCACACGAGGGGCAGGCAAGGATGTGCTCCTCCAGCGGAGCCAGTTCTTTCTCGTCTTGCACCTGGCCCAAGTAGTATCGCTCCAAATCCTCATCACAGATATGTGTCCAGTTCATGCGGATTAGCACCGTGGTGACACGACAGCCATTGGTGTTCGCGCTTTCCCCTCGGCAACTGCAAACCAAGAATACGGCCAAACACCTCCCTCACGAGCGGCCACCTCAAACGCCCTCAATCAATTAAGCCGTGGCCAACGTCAGCAACGATCGCGTCGAAGTTGCTGTCAAGTATCTTGTCCGCCATCGCCGCCCGGATCCGATGTAGTCCCTCATCCCGATACGACACCAAAGAACATCTGCGTCCAGGTTCTGGGATCACTTCGAGCACTGTCTCGGATTATTTTTTTAATCCATATTGATTAAACCGCTTAGTATACGATAACCTGTTATGTCTGTAAAGCATGACGGAGCTATTAAATCGTGGAAGATTATTCCCTTTGTCAGGCTGTTCAGGAGAATGGGTGTTCCTTGAACTTGGATCGCACAGTTGGCACGTCCACGGGTTCAGTCCACCGCGCCAACGGTGACCCCATTCCGCACCTCACTCGACTGTGGAGTGAGTTGGCACCATATGGGCGCAAAACGTTTCGTCGCTATTTGAGACCCACTGCGCTTGATAGACGCGTAATAGACAGGTACGTCCTCCAGGCGATCTTGGTTGTTCATTGGGCCCCAAATATTGGTCGTGACGTGCCCAGTCTTGAAGTAAAGCGACTGCTAGGTCTTGAACTTAAGCGTTGTGCGTTCCGTGTGCTGTCGGAGCAAGATCGCATCGAGTATTCTCGCCGCGTTGGGTGAACTGAGAAGTTCACAGGATAGTCCGGCGGCACCTGTGCGCCCGTCCGTCTGCGCTTGTTTGCGGTAGAAGGGAGGAGCGTTGGCGTTCTGGATGACCGCTGAAAGACTGTGCCAGCTCGCGGTACGTGAAGAGAGAGGGACAGTCCGCTCCCCCTAGTTTGCCATTGGTGGTCTCTAGGCTGTATGGACAGCGTCGTGTTGTTGTCCGTGTTTACGACTGCAATCATGTCTGAGTCACGATGCTTTTCCTCTAAATGAATGCGTCGCAATATTGGACAGAAGCGTTGGCGCTGCTACCCGCAAATGTCCTTGAAATCGACCGTGATGGCGACCGCGAAATCTTTACTATCCAATTTCCGGTGTTGCTTTGCGATGAAACGTGCCGTTGGCAGCGACACGGAAGGACTTGTCATAACAACCGCGTTTGCTGCGGAGGAAGTGTTTCATATGTCTGGTAGTGCCTTATCATTGGATTCTCTTGACGTCAGTTGCGAGCCCGATCTTGCCCCGTCGTGTGGGTCTTCTTGGGATGGCGCACCGCCATCGGTCATCTTTGAGGGTGTTCGGAGTCAGGTACCGGGCGCCATGGAAATGTTATACACTTTGATCGCAAACCTATCCATGGGGCACCTGCGAAGGCAAGGTCTCTGGGCTGAGTCGGAAGACCATCTGCACGACGCATACGTTGCTGTGCTTGATGCGATATTGCATGACCGAGTGCGCCAACCCGACTGCCTTCCTGGCTTCATCGCCGTTGTCGTGAGGCGTATGATCTACTCTGATATCAAGGGTCGGATAACTGCTCGTCAAAGGCTGGTTCCGCTTTCAGATGCAGAAATGGAGTTGCCAGATTCAGCCCCGAGCCCGGAATCAGACATGCTAACCGGTGAAGAACGAGAGGTCGCACTTCGACGGCTCGCACGATTGAAACCCACTGATCGCGAGATCCTCACCCGGTTCTGTCTGGAGGAACAAGATCCCGTCCAGATCTGTGCGGAGATGGGTATTAGCGAAAGTCAGTTTCGTTGTCGGAAATGGCGCGCGATGGCCAGAATCGCGTGTCGCCGTATAGGTATCAGCTAATCATAATCTTCGACGTCTGGCGGAGCCAGTGCAGATAACTCCATAGGAGTGGCTCGCCCGATACGGTAACAACTGCGCGCTTTGCTTGAAGCACTGACAGTGCGTGTGCATCTAGGAGTTCGCCAATGTACAAGGAACGTCGACTTAAGCGGCCGATTGACCCTCCTGGCCTTGTGAATCTTGACCACTGCCCTCGGATCAGGGCTGTGAATGCACTTAGAAGAATGCGTGGCGGTGCTCAGTCGCAGCTCATGTTCGCCTCCGACGGGTGCTACCACGTGGTGAAGTTCCTCAATAATCCGCAGGGGAAGCGCACACTAGTGAACGAGTTGGCTGCTTCCGCTCTGCTACGGCACCTTGGCCTTTCTGCCGCCGATTTCAGTCTTGTGTTTGTTGATGACGAACTGCTTTCACGTAATTCTGGCGTTCGCATTGAGCTGCACCACAGGGTGGAGTCCGTCCCCGCTGGCTATCACTTTGGGTCCCTTTATCCCGGGGATCCGAATAAAATCGCGGTCTATGACCTATTGCCTACCACGGTGCTGGATCAGGTCGTCAACTTGTCCCACTTCATCGGAATGCTTGTAGTGGACAAGTGGTTGGGGAATATTGATGTCAGGCAGGCCGTGTTCTTTCGCGGGAATATCCGCACTAACCTAGGCATTCAGTCTGCGCATCCTCGTCACATGGGTATCCTTGCCCGCATGATCGACCACGGCTATACCTTCGGTGGTCAACATTGGGCGTTCGAGGACGCTCCTCTGTACGGGCTTTATAGAGACAAGGCTGTCTATCGCGCTGTTCGTTCCTGGGCTGATTTTGAACCTTGGTTTGAGGCAATCGACTCGGTTGACGAACATGCCGTCATGTCTCTAGTTCGCCTCGTGCCTACAGAATGGGAGATTGAAACACGACCATTCGAAATCCTCCTTGGGCGACTCCTGGAGAGACGCAAATCTGTGCCACGCATGATCGAGGCTCTCCGAGCATCTGCTTACAGCCCCTTCGAAGAATGGACTCTACCAGTTCCCACCGGGTCACATTTCAGATGCCAGCATGCCCACTTCCTGCCAGGCCGTTGCGATCAGGTCGTGGCGGGTAGCCGTACGTCTTCTGCATTCAGTTGCTCAGCTTAATCTGTAGTTGATTGGTTCCTTGCTCGAACTCGCCGGGCGGCGCGTGGGATTCAGAAGGGTAGGACTTCGCTCCCCGGGCTACGCCAGATGAAATTCTCCCACTCTGCAGGTTGGTAATCCCTCACCCGGAACCTTTAATCTGGCTCCCGGTGGCCCGGGCCCGACCGGAGGCAAAGGTGCATCGTATGTTCGTGTTGGGTAACTATAAACCGTGTCAGATCAAGTCTCAGCCGGAACGCACTTCTGAAGCCAACACCCCCTGCTGTCTTCAACGCAGCAGTTCCCGAAGTTCGTCTTGATTGTGCTGACTGATTTGTTTCCGGATGAATCTGTCCACCGCATAGGGATTGGGGTCCCTAGGTCAGGCGTCAACCACGGTGTCAAAGGTGTCGTAGTCCCCCGCCTTTGTAAACGTGATGTATCCGACACCCAGGCGCTTACACTCCTGAAGAACTCGCTGGTTTTCATTTTCGCCGCTAACGTCCTCAACAATTATCTGATCCCGCAGTTCGGAAGCTTGTGTTTGCGGGACATCAGCGTGTTGACGGTGGACCGCTACATCTCAGGATTCCGGCAGACGAAGTTGGAATACGAATCGATGGACAAGGTGCGAGATGTCTTGTCCAGCGTGCTGCGATCTGCCGTCCGGTACGGCTTGTTGGTCAAGAATCCGGTTGAGGGCGTTTCCTTGCCTCATCGGGGAAAGGGCAAGAAGATGAAGCCCTGGATTACGCGACCGCAGTTCTCGCTACTTGCGGAGATGATCTCGGAGCCATACGCCACGATGGTTTACGTGGCCGTGCACACGGGCTTGCGGGTGAGCGAGTTGGTTGGTTTACGGTAAAAAAATGTGCACGATGAGTCTATAACCATTGAGGAGCGTTACTGCCGTGGGGATTGGGGGCCATCGAAGAGCGAGGCGAGTAACGCCAAACTGCCCATCAATCGCACGGTGATCGAATGCATACAACGGTTGAAGACCTTGATGGTGATGGTCAAAGCCGGCAGAGGGACCCGTAAGTATCCGGCGCTGAAGTCCGCTGGTCCGGAAGATTTGGTATTCCAGTCGCCGGTGAAGGGTATGCCGGTGAGGGATAACAACGTCCTGGTGCGGCACATCAAGCCAGCGGCGCGAAAGTTGGGCATCGGTTGGGTCAACTGGCAGGTGCTGCGACGGTCCTTCGCGACGTGGCTGAAGCTCGCCGGAGAGGACGTGAAAGATGCCCAGGCTTTGATGCGGCACGCGAAGGCAAGCGCAACACTGGATGTCTATCGGCAGTTTGTTCCGGAGTCGCAAAAGAAGATTGTAGACAGGATGGTCCGATAGGCCATTCCGAGTTCATTCCGTTTCATTCCAACAAATGAGGCGGTTCAGAGGCGAGAGTGATGGTTAAGGGTTTTAGAATCAATCAGAAGCCAATGGCCGATCGTAGCCCTGAAAAGGCAGGTGTCAAGCAAGGGTCCTTCCTGTTGATGGCTTTTTCTGATGTAGATTGCCGGCCGATGGCTACAACGACTTCGGTCCTTGGCTACTCGTCGGTTCCAGAATGGTCAGAGCAAACGCAACTGCGTCAAACACCGCCATCATCTCCGCCTCGCTTTTCCACGGCTTCCGTGGCGGTGGTAGATGCAGTGCCAATTCGGGGAACCGTTCAGCGATCACTTGGGCAATCCGGTGTTTCGTGGTCGCGCCAGTCTGCGAAAAGAGCTGCTGGAACCGCCTGTGCAGTATAGCTCTCAACTTCACGTGTTTCTTAGCGGCCAACCTTTTGGTTGAGAACAACAGCTGCTGTGCCCTCGGTCCGCGACGCGAACCGCGTTTGGTCTCCTCGATCACCAAGGTACATGGTTTATATCGCTCTAGAAGTCTCTCGATTCGGTTGAGGCACTGACGATGGCCCGCCTTCGCGTGTACTACTCCCCAGTCGATCAGGCGATCGACGCCCTCAAACACTGCAAAACCGAAGCCCCGGCTGGTGGGGTCAATGCTCAGGACTCTGATGCGAGATGTGGCTGTACTCATTGCTTTCTATCAGTTGCGCGACCTCCGCGGAGGATCACGGCCAGAGCCTCCAGCTTGGCGTTAACAAGAGGCGTTTCAGGTTTGGCGAGGAACTTCTTGCCAAGGCGACCCACCCGCTTGAGCATCTTCTTCTCAACCTCCGCGAAAAGACCCGCAAAGAGCTCCCGCACAGGTGTCCTGAATATGGCCTCATAGGTAAGGGCGGTCTCCAAGTTCGGTATCCGTCTATACAGCTCGTAGCGCGACACCTTTGAACCGCTCACGAGGCCGAGCAAGTACGCGACCTCGTCCTGCGTGAGGCCGCTTCGCTTGCGATATGTCCGGAGGTAATTTGTTAGAAGTATTGTCATTTTGATAATCAAACAAAACGTGCATTCATCGTATGCCGATGGGTGCACGCTTCAAAGACAGGAAAACTTGCCGCAGGCGACAATAGCCGGACTGACTGGAGAGATTAGAGACAAGTGCGCTCCTTAATTAAACACCTTCAAACGGAGTATAAGTAGTGCAAAAGCGGTGGATAGTCCTCCCGGCCACTCTCATGGTTTCGGTCTCGGGTGGACTTTGGGACTTTGGGGACCTCCACCCGCGCACCGAAGTTGGCACAGAGACCTCCGTTGCTCTGACCGCAGGCTCGCGTACACTTAGTAGCAGCGTCTCACGTCCAACTGACGAAGTCCCCAAAGTCCCCAAGTCTACCCATCCGGCTGCACGATGGACGGCCATGACGCCGTGGCCCCCAGAGCTTCGCCAGCCACCTCTATCCCGTACTTCTCGTATAGCCGGTCGAGCTTGGGCGCCTCGGTTGCGGAGAGCACAAATATGCCGTGACTTTTGTGTGTCCGCAACTGGAGATTCCTGCGGATAAGGCTGCCGATCCACTTCGGGGTGATCTTCCGGTCATAGTCATCAGCGTGGCGTTCGACAAATGAGGCGGTAATTCTCTTTACCGAAACGACCCCGTCCTCGGACTCGGAGAGAAGATCTCGGATGACCTCGAGTACTTGGGCTTCAGCGTCCGCACTACGCTCCGCAATGAGATCCCGGTGATAGTCACGGGCCAGGTCGAGGAGTCGTTCCTTGGCTACAGGTTCGTCGATAACGGTAAGGAGGGGTGCGAAAAGCTGGGCGAGCCTCGGTTCGATGGTGCGATCGATGAGCTTGGCGTCGATCTCGCACTTGCCGAAGTTCTTGAAGCGGAACATGAGGAGCTTGTTGCGCAGTTGCCGGGCTGCCAGCTTCCATTCCTTCCCGAGGTTTAGCGGAATGTCGTTTCGTAGCTTGCGGCCTCCGGTCTCTTCCGTCAGGCACCGGGTTTCCAAAGCCCGATCTTCGAAGTAGTTACGGGTGGCAATGATCTTGGGGCCGAAGACGCTGAAGGCCTTTGGGGAAAACTCCTTGTTGTTTTGGGACTCGCTGCGCAGCACCGGGAAGCCCCCGGCATTGCCGTTGTTGAGGATTTTCACAATGTCAGCTCTCTCATCGGAGAAGCGGAAGTCGCCTTCATCCACGATCAAGGTGCCCCGGAAAGAATCGAGGATGCGGAATATGGGAGAGACCGTGGAAGCGCCGCTGGCAAAGATCGGCTTGTAGCAGAGGGAGCCGATAGTGATGAGGCACCTGGTCTTGCCCGAGCCGGCATCCCCGCGGACCCGCAGGTATGGCAGTTCATTGAAAGAGTCGTAGACCCAACTGAAGAGCACGTAATAGCTCGCGATCTGTTCGAAGAGCGACGAGATGTCTACGTGCGCATGAATAAAAGTCTGAATCTCTCCGACAAGCTCCCGAGTCGATCCGTACTCAAGCGGCTCCGAAGGGAAGAGAACCACTTCGTGGGCAAGTAAATTGTTGTTCGGCGAGTACGGTACCAGGTTCTCCCCGTTAAGGGCAAGATACTGCTCCTCTCGAACCTCACCATCTTTGGAGACGCATAGAAGCGTACGGCCCTCTTCCGGCCGGTAGAGCATTTCGATGAGCGAGCCATCCTCAAGTACGGCTGAAATGGTCGGCCGCGCCTTGTCGCCTTTTGGCCTCTTGGTGTTCCAGTTGGATTGATCGCCTGTAGTCACAATAACGGTGAAGGGTACGGCGGCCGCCGAAAAAAAGGAGGTGGCTATTCTTGCCAGGCTGGACAGACTGTCAGTCTCCCAGTATTCGCGAGCGGCTGATAACCTGTGGCTCATGAAGAAGAGAAGACGTACAACAAGACTAGTACCTGCTTCGAATACAGAACTCGCAGAGTTCAAAACCTTCCTCGGTCCGTTGGCGAACGACTACACCGATGGCGAACTTCGCCAACTTCGACAGGAGATGCACGCAATGGGCGACATTCTGCTCGATTTGCATATTGCCAGGAACAAGACGCGGGAATTGCCCAGTATTGAGTTTTGACAGTTTCAAAGCCCCGCGCTAGTATTTGCAACTGAACGAGACCTCGTTCACGCTATTCACTTATTACAATGCAATGAATGCAGTCATCTATTGCCGTGTGTCGTCAAGAGAGCAGGTGGAAGGCACCAGCTTAGAATCGCAACAGCTTGCCTGCGAGGAGTATGCCCATGCTCGAAACATTCACGTGCTGCGAGTATTCGTCGAGCAGGGTGAATCGGCAAAATTCGCCGACCGCACGGAGCTCCTTTCGCTGATCGAGTTTTGCCGTGAAAACAAGGGGCGGGTGAATACGCTCCTGGTTTGGAAGGTTGACCGCTTCGCTCGGAACGTCGCTGACCACTTCAGTGTCAAGGCCACCCTTCAGAGGTACGGAGTGGATATCGTGTCCGTTACCGAGCCGATTGATACAAAACCCGAGGGCAAGCTCATGGAGACCATTCTGGCCGGCTTCGCCCAATTCGACAACGATATCCGAGCCGCCCGAACTGTACAGGGCATGAGACGCAAAATCCAGGAAGGGATCTTCCCCTGGAAGCCGCCCTTGGGATACAAGAGTGCTCATGTGGCTCGGGAAAAGAAGAACAGACCCGACGAGCCGGACGAATCTCTCTTTGGACTCCTACAAAAAGCTTGGCACCAGTTCGCCACTGGCGTCTACACAAAAGCAGAAATGCGAAGGCTCATGGAAAGCTGGGGAATCGTCAGCCGCAAAGGCGTGCCACTCGGTGACCAATCCATTGACAACTTATTCCGCAATCCATACTACGCGGGAATCCTCATCGATCCATGGTCCGGAGAGGAATACCAAGGCCATCACGTGCCCATGGTCTCACGTGATGAATTCGCCGGTGTACAGCAACTCGTTAGGAAGCGGAGCAGGTGCATGCCGCATCACAGGCACCGGGAAGAGTTCCCCCTACGGGGACTCGTGCGCTGCAACGGGTGCAGCCAATACTTGACCGCCAGCTTCTCTCGCGGCCGATCCAAACGGTACCCTTACTACCACTGCCACAACGACAACTGCAGTCTGCGCGGGAAAGGCCTTCCCGTAGAAAAAGCACATCGGGAATTCAAGGAGTACCTACCTCTGATTGCTCCGAAGACGGAACTCCTGGACAAGCTCGGAGAAGTAGCGGCAAAATCGGCTGAAGGACGCGAGAAGACCTTGCGCTCGAAGCGAACGCTCACCCGTAGTACCCTGAATCATCTGAAGCAAGAACTTCAGGAACTTATTCGCATGAGGTCGCAGCGCCTCATCTCAGATGAAGAATTCAATAATCACAAATCAGTCCTTGCTGAGAAAGAACAGGCCATCGAAGCTACACCAAAGCAAGCCCCTTTCAGCACGGCTGATATCCGCAGCCGCCTTCAGGAAATCGCGGTGCCTCTCCATGCCCTCCTTGATACGTGGAACTCTCTTTCGCCTTCGATCCGCTCCCGGTTCCAACGCTTGATATTTCCGGTCGGATTCACGGCCGGAAACATTCGAACCGCCCAACTAGGGCTTCTCTTCAACACATTGGGTGATTTTGCACGCGACGAATCAACTCTGGTGCCCTTCACTAGTAACAGTTGGAACCAACTGTACCAAGAAATACAAGACTTTGCGCGCGTCATGAAGGGAGAAGATGACTCAAAAGAGACTCCCAAAAAGCGTGTTCGAAGAAGATCAAGAAAATGCACCCCGGTTGATGAGTTGGAACCGGCGTCTTAACTTGCCTCTACATACAACAAGTCTTACTCTCGCAAGCTGACTCGGTTTTTCCTTTGTTTGGGGTCGATTTATAAACCAAGAAGAAGATCATAAGAAGCCACAACCTTCGGTTCAGCCGACCGACCAGGGCCTACCTCCGCGACGTGCTCGACCGCATCGCAGAGCATCCCCCCAACGCCCTGGATGAACTGCTGCCCGCAAACTGGAAACCCTCTGCCACTTAACTCCCAACGGACTATTGCCACTCACCGTAGGACGTCAACCTGGGTTGACAAGACGCGTACGTTCAAGCCGAGAATCTGATCGAACGTCGTCAGGCTGACATGAGTTTCAGCTCAACGCCTTCTCGGTCACTGGTGCGATCCGCTTCTTCTTGTCCGTGCTCATGTTCCGCAAGAACTCCGGCTCAACTACCCCCGCGACACCCTGCTTCACTTGACAGTGCCTGAGGTGCCATTCCAATGCACCACGCCATAATAGACTGGGTTGTTGCCTGGCCAATAGTGCGCATCTTTCACTGGAAGATCCGGAATAGACTGACTAAGTGCAAACACCAACAGATACACATCAGAATCACTAGGGATCAATCCAGGACTCGATAGATCCCATATATAGTTGTTATCAATGCACGGTTTTGTCGGACCCGAACCACCAGCACGGAAGGCTCTCCAATTCCAATCCCATGTCGGAATCTCAAGAGCCAGATTATATAACCACCAATCATAGCCGGCGGGGGGATCCGGCAAATCACTACATGACAGAGCCATGTACTTACCGTTGGTCAGCAATGGGGTTACCTTCACCAGATTAAGCTCAGGCGGTCCTGGATTACACGAATAGCTGACGATGAGATTATCCACTGTTGGATGTGTAATTACGCTTGACCGCCCATCGGGAAACCCCAAACTAATCATGATATTCGACGCTGGAAGTACCATGGTGCGCGGGCCAAAGCTAAAGTTGAATATACTTCCACTTCCAGACACTGATCCTTTAAGGCTGCCGTCTGGACTGAACGTGACCATCGCTGTAACGGACGCCCCAAACTGAAAGGATGATGGGACAGATGCAAGCTCTGTGCCATTCAATAATAGAATCACCTGTGAGTTTGAATAATTCTGATCTGCTCGATACAACCACACGCCGTAGCCACTTGAGAGGTCTCCGTTGCTTCCAAACAGAACCCCGGTACCATAGCGGTTTAACAGGCCACCATACCCGTTACCTGGCGTAAGTGTCGCGGAGACTGTGACTGGTCCAGACAGATTAATCGGTCTATAGATACCCGCACCCCCATCAGGCCCCGGCGTACTGAGTGCGCCATTGCGGATCACGAGGTTGCCGTTCACGTTCCCGGTTGAATCTACCCAACCATTGCCGACTGGTCCATCTTGCCGACTGAAGGAGTCGAAGAAATTGGGCGGGCAAGGCTGTGGTCCTGTGTTCTCTCGCGAGAGCAGGAATTCGAGTGGGGGAAACCATTCATCTCTGATCTCCCCATGAATGCTGTCAGTCGAATCGCATTGAAGTGTTCCGCCAACGCAGTTCTTGGCATCACTGTAAATATTCGTGTACCCTGGGTAGAACCATCGTCCCGTTCGGACGTCGCAAGTCTCATAAACACGCGCTCGAATTCCAAAGTGTAGATCAGGGCCAGTCCCATACTCGCCCGGTACGTCAGAAATCGAGCCTATTGACGTCTCGGGTGTTACAGGAGCACCGTTAGTCAACAGAGTCGCTGGAGGCTTCATGTGATAGTACACTGCTGTGACGATCGGACCCACCGGGTCTCCTTGCGGCAAAGTGTGATCAATGATTACTGCATATCCGAGACCCCGTATCATACCAGCGCTTTTCACCGTTCCAGCAGTCATCGGGTACACTTTCGTACCGGCTCTTCCCGCCCCAACATCGACACCCAGGTGTTGCCCACAATACCGAATATCTCCCAAGCGTGTATTAGTGAATACGCCAAATTCCCCACCTGGGGTGGGCGTCCTATCACCGTCGATTGGAAAACGGAACGTGGCCTGCCCACTTATAGTCCATGGACTATATAGAAAGACAAAGAAAATAGAAGCCGAAACTCCTTTGAAGCTCAGCATAATGAAACCTCGCTTCCTCACTCGACCATCAGCGATGAAAGCATTGCACCAAATACACCACTAGGCGTTTCAGACGACGCACCGCTGACGTCCAACTCAAGAAAATAGCCGGGGCGTGGAACGACAACGACCATCATCCCAGCTTCAGACATGGTGGGATTGAAGATATAGTAGAGCGCACCGTTAACGGTGCCAGTAGTATAGTTCCCACCCGATTGAGCTAGTAGGTCAGGTTGATCTGGGTCTTTATAGAAGTCAAAGATGTTCTTGCCAGCCGGGTTAGGCTTCATGCTAATGAAGATATACGGAACTTCAAGCAGTGAATCACCTTCTTGTGGCCTGAACAACACGGTGCCCGGCTGGAGTTCAAATACCGATACATCTGTGGCGGGGTAGTTTATGCTGTACTTTTCAGATGAAGGGATGAAGACACTCCAGTCCGCCCTCAACGCAATCTCAAGGGGTAAGCTATACGTCTTCGACGGTATACCGTTGTTGCGAATATGGATCGTCCCTCCAAATGCACGGCGCACAAATTCTGGAGGTGCTGTAAACGTCAAGCTGAGGTGATAGTCCTGGTTCGGGACGATGGAGGCAAAGCTGTTTGGACTGATGACCACCAGCCCATTGAGAGATGGAGTGATCTCAACCCCAACGTTTGCTAATGGACAGGTGCTTCGGAAAGCCACTGAAGTCGTGGAGCTAGTGCCCGGGAAGAGGGTCGCGATGAGGCGCTGGTCTGGGTTCGTACCCGGTGGGAGAATTGCCTGCCCTGACCAAGTGATTTTGGGCTCACAGGTGGGTGGGGCGCTCGGGATTGTAGTGGGTGATAACGGCCTTGTTGTTTGGGTCCATAGAATACCGCCTGCCGTCAGGAGGAGCGTTAGAATAGCCAGAACGGATCTTCTACTCATGTTCGTTGGTTAACATGTAATCAAGATCAATGATATGGGCGGCTTACACATCTGTCAAGGCAATAGTGTGATCTGAAAGGGGCTAAGGGTACCAGACAACACCAATACATGACTATATTGTACGCATTCAGTGCATACTGCCCTCGCGAAACAGCAATGGCACTTCATCTTGGCTCTGATGCTACCAAGGTCGCGACCTTCAATGAGGATCACGTTGCAGCAAAGATAGCCCCGCATGAGGCGGGGCTTGGTATTCAGACGGGTCTCAGAACCGAAGAAGGCCTCGGATCTCTTCCGACGAAAGTTCATCCGGCTGCCTGCCCGCGGTGATCTCCACGGCCCGAACGAAACTGGACCACACGAGCCGATCTGCGATAACTCTTGTCGCCTGGACGCCGGCATTATCCCCGTCAAGGAACAAGATAATCCGCTTGAAGCGGGAGAGTAGTCTCTCTTGGTGAGCGGAGAGAGAGCATCCCATGAGCGCAATCACATTCTGCTGCC
>JAJFUV010000353.1 GCA_021372245.1 Terriglobales bacterium | reverse complement strand
CGAAGTGAGCGTCGTGGATCAGAAGACGGGCAAGGTGGTGACGGGGCTCACGGCCGGCGACTTCAGCGTGCTCGACGACCGCACTCCGCGCAAAGTGGAAGCGGCCGAATTCGCGGTGACGCCCATCGACGTCATGCTGCTGCTCGACACCAGCCTGGTGGGCGAGATGGTGCAGCCGGTGGCGGGCACGCTCATCGCGCAGCTCGGCGAGAAGGAGCAGATGGCCATCGTGAGCTATCACTCCTCGGCCGACCTGATCCAGGACTTCACCTCGAGCAAGATGCTCCTCAAGCACGCCGTGGCAGGCGTTAAGTACGGCAACATGCCGCAGGTGCTGGACGCGATCTACGCAGCCATCGACGGGGGCTTCGATCAAGCCACCATGCGCCGCGTGGTCCTGGTGCTTACAACGGGCTACGAAGGCTACAGCCGCGTGGACCAGCGTCAAGTTTTGCGCATAGCCCGCCGCAACGGCGTTTCCATTTCGACGGTTTACGTATCTGGTGCCGAACGTTCGATGTTCGAGGCCCTCGCGCGCCAGACCGGCGGTGCCTGCTTCAATCTGCGCGACCTGCGCAAGATTTCGAACGAGCCGCCGGGCAAACCGATTTTCGATGTGCTCCGCTCTCGTTACACGCTCACGATCAGCGGCAATCTCTCCGTCGGCGAGAAGTTGAAGGTCGAAGTGAAGCGCGCCGGCAAGTTCTTCGTGTCAGCGCTCGTGGTGGAATAATAACCCAAGTCTTTATGATGGTATTGAGCCCACGATGTTCAAGCTAAAATTCGCGTCTTTGTCCTTGATGGCCGCGCTCTCTGTAGCGGCGTTCGCCGGAGTTCCCGAAACCTACAGGCAGTTCCAGGATCCCCCGAAGACTTACAGCGTGCGGCCGTTCTGGTTCTGGAACGGAGTGCTCGACGAGAAGGAAGTGGACCGGCAGATTCGCGAGATGGTCTCGCAAGGCGTCTATGGCGCTTACGTGCACAACCGCACGGGCTTGCAGACGCCGTATCTGTCCGACGAGTACTTCCGTATCGTCAAGTCGGCCTATGAATCGTCCAAAAAGCACGGCTTCCTGTTCGGCGTGGTTGACGAGTACGAGTGGCCGGGCGGAGAGGCGCGCGATCCGTGGCGTCCGGGCCTGGGCAGCCGCACCATCGAGCAGAACCCGGACTTCCGCATGCGCAGCCTCTGGTTCACCTCCAGGGAGGTTCAAGGCCCCGGCCGCGTCGAAATCAGCGGCGTGAAGAACTACCAGTTCGCCGTGGCGGCGCGGCTCAATGGCGCGAGCTCCGTGGACGGCGATTCGCTCACCGTGGTTGCGGGCGACCCGGCATCCGGTTCGGTCTCCTGGGCGGCGCCCGAGGGCCGCTGGCGCCTGATGGCTTTCTATCTGGAACCGAGCCAGGGCCGTGACGGCGGATTGGTCGATCTGATGAGCCACGACGCCATCAAGACCTGGATCGGCCTGGTCCACGAGAAGTACTACAAGCTCGGCCCCGAGCATTTCGGCACCACCATCGACAGCTTTTACAGCGATCACGAAGGCGACTACGGCCGGCGCATCGCCTGGACACCCAAGTTCTTCGAGACCTTCCAGAAAATGAAGGGCTACGACATGCGCCGCTACCTGCCGGCGCTGATGTTCGACAGCGGCAGGATCACGCCGAAGGTGCGCTGCGATTACCTGGACGTGGTCAGCGAACTTTACACCAACAACTATTTCAAGCAGGTTGGCGACTGGTGCGAGCAGCACAAGATCAAGATTTCGGGCCACGTTTGGGAAGAGAACCTGATTTCCGAGGCAGCCGCCGTCGGCGATTTGCAGCGGATCATGCGGGCCTGGCCGTGGCCGGGAGTCGATTCCCTGCACGACCTCGGGCGCTGGCCGCGCGACCTCAAGGCCACCGCCTCCGTAGCGCACTTCCGCGGCACGCGCTTCACGGTGGAGAACCAGGGCGTGCAAGGCGGCGAATCCTACTTGGACATGCAGAAGATGCGGCTGGGGACCAACATGCTCGGCGTCTGGGGCACCAACTTGTTCATCCCGCACGCCTTCAACTACAACGCCTCGCGCATCGAGTTCCCAAGTGACTGGTTCTTTCACCAGCCCTACTGGAAGTATTTCAAGCATTACGCCGATTACGCGCGCCGCATCTCTTACATGAACGACGGCGGCCGCCACTACGCCGACATTTTGCTGTTCCAGCCCACCGAAACCGCCTGGGCCAACGCCGAGCCGAACTTTTCGCCGGCGCCGGATTGGGACTCTAATCCGATGGAGAAGATCAACCTGTTCTATGGCGACCTCATGGATCGCATGGCCCAGGAACTGCGCGATTTCGACGTGGCGGATTCGTATTTCCTCAACCATGCCAAGCTGCAGGGCAACACGCTCACTCTCGCCAATGAGTCCTACAAGATCGTGGTGTTGCCGCCCCTTACCACCGTGCGCCGCGCTACCATGAGCAAGCTGCGGCAGTTCTTCGACCAGGGCGGCGTGATAGTGGCCGTGAACATGCTTCCCAAGGATTCGATGGAAGAAGGCCGCAACGACCCGCAAGTCATCGCCGACGTGAAGGCGATTTTCGGCAACGTGACCACGCAGTCCTTCGCCGCGCGGGAGAATTCGGCCGGCGGCAAAGCGTTCTTCATTCGCAGCAACATCGAAGAACTGTTCCCCATCCTCGATGCCAATTCGAAGCGCGATGTGAAAGTGATTGCGGGCGAGGCGAAGCACCTGGGGGCCCTGCATCGCGCCAAGGGTGGAATCGAATTCTATTGGCTGGTGAACGACAGCGACGCGCCGCGCGACCTCACCGTGCTGTTGAACGTGAAAGGCGTGCCGGAGAAGTGGGATGCCGCCACGGGCGGGCGCGAGGCGCTGGAATCCCGTGTCACGTCCGCGGGCACCGAAGTAAAACTGCATTTCGACTCCTGGGATGCCTACTACGTGGTTTTCGGCAACCCTGACGCCAAGGTGAAAGCCCCGGAAGTTCCGTACAGGAAGCTCAACGATATCGCGCTCGCCGGCGACTGGAAACTGACGCCCGAGAAAACGCAGATCGCTGCGCCTTACGGCAAGCGCTATCAGCAGGCGTGGGACGGGCTGGGTGAAACCAAAGGATTCACGGAGGCCGGTCTCGACGAAGGCCGTTGGAGAGACGACTGGCTCAGCCGCGAGCGCCAGACTGTACGCGAATGGTGGCTGGTGGGACCCTTCCCGAATGAGGACCATGCGGGGTGCTATGGATCGTTCCCGCCGGAGAAGAATCCGGATCCGAAAGCTGTCTACGGCGAGTACAAGTGGAAGCGGTACAACTCGCCCACGATGGACGTGGATCTGTACTCGGCCCTGGGTCTGGCGCTGAACTCCAACGGCACGGCCTACGCGCTTACCTATGTGTATGCACCGGCGGAGCGCGAAGTGGACTTCCATGTCACCGCCAACAACAACGCTCACCTCTGGGTGAACGGCGAAAGGTTGCTCGACTGGCACATACACCCCTGGTATTACGAGATGCGCGAGAATTTCGGCCTCACGCGCAAGGCGCGGCTGCACGCGGGCTGGAACCCCGTGATGTTGAAAGTTTCGCGGTTCCGCCGGGGGATGTTCACCTTCATGCTGCGCGTTACCGATAGCGCCGGAAACAACCTCAGCGACCTGGTGTTCAGCCCCGACAAGGTGCTGCGTCCCGCCGGGAGCACGTATTTCACCATGTGGTACCGCGTCCCGGTTCCGGCGACCGCCACGGCGGTGGAACTCCCGCGCACCCGCAAGCCGTACTCTGTCTGGTACAACGGCATCAAACTCACTCCGGATTCCCAGCGCCGTGCCGCGCTGCCGGCCGTGGCCGAGGGCGCGAACAACGTCCTGGCCGTGAAACTCGTGGCCGGTGACGAATTCCAGGACGCGCCTAAATTCACGCTCGGCTCCGCCAAGTCCACGCTCGGCTCCTGGCTTGATCGCGGTCTGCCCTATTACTCAGGCAGCGCGGCCTATGAGAAGGAGTTTGTGCTCCCGGCCGCGTACGCCGGGCGCAAACTCACGCTCGATTGCGGCGAGGTGGGCGTCGTGGCCGAAGTCTGGGTGAATGGCAAGCCCGCCGGGGTCCGCGTCTGGCTGCCGTTTGCCTTCGACATCACCAATCTGGTGCAGCCCGGCAAGAACACCATGAAGATCCTGGTGACCAACACCATGGAGAACGAACTGGCGGTGGACAACCACGCGCGCAAGCTGCCGCGGTTGGCCCACAGCGGTTTGATCGGACCGGTTTCGATCCGCGCCGGCGCGCCGGTGACTAAGCGCTAGCGGCGGCGCGCATGAGGGGGAGCCAGCCGGTTTCCTGGCGGAACAGTCGCAGCGCGAACAGCGCGCTTTCCGTGTAGTAGCTGGCCAGCAACGGGCTGACGCCGAAAAGAGCATCCAGGTGCCGGCGGACTTGCGCCTTGTCTTTGGCGGCCAGCGGTCCGCCCCAACTTTTCCGGCCGGCCTTTACGTAGCCGCGTAGGGAGCGTTCGAACAATCGCTCGCAAACGGCCGCGGCGGCGCCCGTGGTCATACCCGCGCCCTTCAGGCATTCGGTAGCGGCGGCGGCCATGGGCGTGAAGAGGCTGGTGGCGAAAACGAGTCCGGCCAGGAACAGGTCCTTTGTTCCCGGCGCGATCTCAATGACGCGCGTGCGGCTATCTTCGACTAGCATGCGCGCGACGCGCACGGCCGCCGGGTCACCCTCCACGACAAAGCGGTGCTCGTCGAATCCATCGACCGGCGCGAGCGACGCAACCTTCGCCCCCGCCGAAGCCAATGGTCCCAACGCGAGGCTCGACAGCACCGGGTCGCATAGTAACACCGTCTTGCCAAACCAGTCTGCATTGGCGGCAAGCATGTGATCCACGGTCTGAAGAAGGTGATCGCAGGGGACGTGGATGGCGACAATGCGGGCGCTGGTCACGCTCTTGAAATCCTGCACCGGAAAGCCCGCGTGGATGGCGTTCACTACCCGGCTGGCGACCCGGGTGGAGGCGCCCTTCACCGGCCCGATCCTTTCACACAGGCGCGGCAGCCTCACCAGGAACGACCGGCTAACCTGCCCCCCCGCCACCAGGGCTATCGACTGCGACTTCGCCATAGACTTCCCTCGTCCTCCATGCTTTGATGCGGTCGCGCAGTTCCGCCGCGCGCTCAAATTCGAACTTACGGGCGGCCTCCCGCATTTGTTCCTCAAGTTCGGCCAGGAGCTTCTCGCGTCTTTCCGCGCTCAGCGAGGACAGTTCATCGGTTTCCTCCTCGGTGGACACGGTAACGTAGTCGCCTTCGGCAACAGCGATAAGGCTCATGTCGATGGGCTTGATAATGCTCTGCGGAGTGATGCCGTTCTCTTCGTTATAGAGAGTCTGCACGCGGCGGCGGCGGGTGGTCTCGTCGATGGCCTGCCGCATGCTGTCCGTCATGTGATCGGCGTACAGGATCGCCATGCCGTTGATGTTGCGGGCGGCGCGTCCCATGGTCTGGATCAGCGAGCCGGTGGACCGCAGGAAGCCTTCCTTGTCGGCATCGAGGATGGCCACCAGCGACACTTCCGGCAGGTCGAGTCCCTCGCGCAGCAGGTTGACGCCGATGAGCGCATCAAACTCCCCGCGGCGCAACTGGCGCAAGATCTTGATGCGATCCAGCGTGGCGACTTCCGAATGCAGGTAGGCGCACTTGACGCCGGATTCGGTGAGATATTCGGAAAGGTCCTCGGCCATGCGCTTGGTAAGCGTGGTGACCAGGACGCGCTCGTTCTGTCCGGCGCGGGTGCGAATCTCGCCCAGCAGATCGTCCACCTGCCCGCGGATGGGCCGCACCTCTATCTTCGGATCCACCAGCCCGGTGGGCCGGATGACCTGTTCCGCCACCACGCCGGCCGATTTTGTCAGCTCGTACGGCCCCGGCGTCGCCGAGACGTAGACGACCTGGTTCACACGGTTCTCGAATTCCTCGAAGGTGAGCGGGCGGTTGTCAAGCGCGCTCGGCAAGCGAAAGCCGAAGTTCACCAGCGTCTCCTTCCGCGAGCGGTCGCCTTGGAACATGCCACGGATCTGCGGAATCGTCTGGTGGCTTTCGTCGATGAACATGATCGAGTCCTGCGGCAGGTAATCGAGCAGCGTGGGCGGCGCTTCACCCGGCAGCCGTCCCGAGAAGTGCCGCGAATAGTTCTCGATGCCGTGGCAATATCCGATCTGGCGCATCATTTCCAGATCGAACATGGTGCGCTGTTGCAGCCTCTGCGCTTCCACGGTTTTGTTCTGCTTATGCAGCTCGCCCTCCCACCATGCAAGTTCGTGCTCGATACTCTGCACGGCTTGATCCCGGGTATCGTCGTTCATGACGTAGTGCGTCTTGGGGTAGATGGGCAGCCGCAGGTAGGTCTGCCGCACCTGGCCGGTAAGCGGGTCGATCTGGTAGAGGTTCTCGATCTCGTCGCCCCACAACTCGATGCGGCAGGCGTAATCGTCGTAAGTGGGAAAGACCTCGATCACGTCGCCGCGGACGCGGAAGGTGCCGCGCTTGAAGTCGGCGTCGTTGCGTTCGTATAGAATCTCGACCAGCTTGGCCAGGATCGCATCGCGCGAGATCTTCTGGCCCTTCTCGAGCATCAGCAGCATGCCGTAATAGGCTTCGGGGGAACCGAGG
This sequence comes from Terriglobales bacterium, assembly GCA_021372245.1. GTDB lineage: Bacteria > Acidobacteriota > Terriglobia > Bryobacterales > Bryobacteraceae > JAJFUV01. The sequence continues at coordinate 19,385 of JAJFUV010000353.1, read as the reverse complement.
CCGTAGATGCAGCTCACGCTGGCCACGATCACGCAGTCGCGGCGCTCGAACAGGGAGCGGGTGGCCGCCATGCGCAGCTTATCAAGCTCGTCGTTGATGGTGGCTTCCTTTTCGATGTAAACGTCGCTCGATGGGATGTAGGCCTCGGGCTGGTAGTAGTCGTAGTAGCTGACGAAGTACTCGACGGCGTTCGCTGGGAAGAACGTTTTGAACTCGTGATACAGTTGCGCGGCCAGGGTCTTGTTGTGCGCCAGAATGAGTGCCGGCCGGCCCACCTTCTCGATGACCTTCGCCATGGTGAAAGTCTTCCCGGAGCCGGTAACACCGAGCAGGACCTGGTGCCGCTCGCCATCGCGCACGCCACGGATGAGCTGCTCGATAGCTTGCTCCTGGTCGCCACGGGGACGGTAATCAACTACAAGGTGAAACCCCATCGTCCTCAGTGTGGCATACCGAAAGCGCGCCGCAGGTGTTCCAGTTCGGCGTTGAATTCGCAGCCCACTAACGCGATGGCCACCAATACATACATCCACACGAGCAATGCGATGACCGCGCCGACGCTCCCATAGAGGACGTTGTAGTTCGCAATGAAGCGCACGTACCAGGCGAACACCGATGTGGCCCCCAACCACATGAGAGTCGCCAGGATGGCCCCCGGCCAGACCGCGCGCCACTTCTGGCGACGGTTCGGCCCGAAGTAGTACATGGCGGCGCTGACGAAAACGGTGGAGCCGAAAGCGATGAGAAAACGCGTGACGCGACCCACGAACGCCACGCCGCCGGCCAGACTCGCACCGGCGGGCACCACACCCAGGGCGCTGAGCACGCTCCGCTCGGTGCGGTCGCCGAAAACGATCAATGCCGACGCCCCCAGCGCCGGCAGCACGGCGCAAAAGACAAGCAGGATCCCGACCAGACGCTGCTTCACGAAACCACGCCCGCACGGTACCCGGTAGGCGGCCTCAAAGCCGTCCATCAGGCTGGTGGTGAGCCCGCTGGCGGCCCACAGCGAGAGCAATCCGGCAAACACCAGCAGCGAAACAGGACGTTCGCCCCGCGCGGTAAATTGCCGCATCACGAGTTCTTCGGTCCCCGGCGGAATCACTTCGAACAGAAACGCGGAGATCCTGCGCGACACCGATTCGGCGTTCGCCTGCACCAGGATGGTGGCTGTGACGGTCAGCAGGGGAAAGAACGACAGCAGAGCCGAATACGCCGCCGCTTTCGAGAATCCCAGGCAGTTGTCCTCCCATGCGCGTGCAAACGAGCGGCGAAGCAGCCACCAGAAGCGTCCGTTCAAGAACCTCATGTGACCTTCACCTCCCTGGCGCACCCCCCCCGCCGGCGAGCCGCGCGGGAAGCTAACCCGTGCAGCAGGATCCACGCCAGTCCGCCCAAGAGCGACGACCAGCAAACCGCACTCGCCGCCAGCATCTCCGTTCCGCCGTAATAGGCGATCCTGACGGCGCACGGTCCCTCGCAATCAGGGAACACTGCGAGTTGTCCGAGGTTGTCCTTGCCCACACGGCAAGTCCGGCCGTTGACAGTGGCCTCCCAGCCCGGATGGTAGCTGACCTGGATGGAGAGGATCTGGTCCCGTTTCAGTTGCGTCGAGATCGACGCCGTGCGCTGGTCCAGCCATCTCATGGGCGCCTCCGGCAGGTTCGGATCGTCCAGGGCGCGCAAGTAAGGATGGATCGCCTCCACATCAAGCGCGCTTACGGGCACCCGCACAGGCAGGTCCGCCGGCCGGATCACGTGCGCCAAGGATTGGGACCTGCGCGGTACGCGATAGATGACATCGTCGCCCTGCCGCCAGATTTCGGGCAGGACTCCGTCGAACTTCCTCGGGTTCCGGAACGGTTTGTAAGGCTCCTCGCTCTGGGGGCCGCTCACGCCGACCGCGTCCACGCCGAAGGCCTTCAGCCACGCCGCCGCGACAACGCCCTCTTCCGGACCGGCATTGTCGCCGGTGTGGATCTGATAATTGACATGTGCGACGTACTGGTTCTGCATCCCCTGGTAATAGCCACCGTCCAGCTGGGGAGTATCGGAAAACACGTTGAGAAAGAATCCGACCGATCCAGGCAGCAGGACGCGGTGCCCGTTCAAGTTGCCGGAAACCCACTTCGCCTCGCGATATTCGATGGTCTGTTTGACGTCTATGGGTCGATAGAGTCTGCCGGCATAGGCACTAAGCCTGATCGCGCCGTACCCACCGGCCAAAACGATCAGCACGGCGGCTGCGACGCGTAACCGCTGTGGAGCCAGGTCCAGCAGCGCCTTCGCGCCAAAACTCACAACGAGCGCGATGCCCATCTCCATTTCGAGATGCATCCGCGAGGCCTGATGGAGGATGGAGAGACCGCTCCATCCCTGTGCCAGTGTCAGGTACGCCGCCGGAAACAGGAAGAGCACGGAAAACGCCAGGGCAAGCGGCGCCCGGGTGATCCTCAGCAGGACGTACAGTGCAAGGTATGCCAGCACGCCAACCAAGATGGCCGGTGTCCGTCCCAGCAACTCCGCCGAGCCGCCCGCCAACGCTTCCCCGCCGAGAGTAGTGAGAATCGTCGATGGAGGAATCCATGGGCATGCGATCGCATATGCCCACAGGCCGAGGCCCGCTGCGATCATCCATTTCCGGCGTCCGGCGGGGCAATTGGAAATCAGCAGCCATGCCATTACGGCCAGCGCCAGCGTGAAAGCCCCCAGCCAGTTTGTGAGAACCGTAGCCACCAGAGCCAGGCTCGCCAGCCCCCACCACAGCGGCTTCCGCTTTTCGAAGGCCAGGATAAGTATCAGAAGCGCCAAAGGAAACAGCGCCATGGAAGCGATGTGCGGGCCTTCTCCGTACTGCACGAGCGCTTGCAGACGCCTTGCGTGCCAAACGCCGCCGACGTCTCTCGATACGCCTACGATTAGCAATGCGGACGGGGAACTGAAGGAGTAGATCAGCGCCGCGGCTCCACCGTACCAGCGCGAGCCGCTGAGTTTGAACGCCAGCAAAAACAGGGTTACCGGCCCCAGCGCATAGAAGATGGCCGTGAGGAAGTGATAAGCATGAGGCGTTGAAAACCCAGACACGCCGGCGACGGCGGCCACCAGGAAGGGATGCAGCACCGGGTAGGCGTTCTGGAAAGGCATGCCGCCATACCAGAGCGGGAACCAGTGCAAGTCCGGCCAGTGCTCCAGGATGTACCTTCCCAGGGCGATGTGCGTGCCCTCGATGGAGTACATCTGGTTGATGAACTCGGACCACAGCAGCGTCCTGGCGATCCACAGGTTCGCGACGAACAGGATCACGGCCACACAGGCGGTTTTCAGACGTGGAAAGATAGGCCGGGCTTTGTCCAAACTCATCAACGGAGCCGGTCCTCGAAACGAGTTGTCCTAACGTACCTCGAGATATGCACCATAGGCCAGATTATCTCTTAAACCGGGCCGGTGACGAATCTCGCCTGATTTTTCTCCGGATTCCTCAGATCATTTATTGAGAAAAAGACCTTCTGATTGACACATCTTTCTTGTCTTCAGCCTTCGAAAGGAGTCGTGCGGTGGATTCAAACGACCGGCAGCGCGCCATCGACGTGGCGCTCGTTCAGATGGATAAGCAGTTCGGCAAGGGGACGGTGCTGCGGCTGGGATCGCGCAACGTGCTCCCGGTAACGGTGATTTCGAGCGGCGCCATTTCCCTGGACGCGGCGCTCGGCGTGGGCGGCTTCCCGCGCGGGCGGGTTGTCGAAATTTTCGGGCCGGAGTCCTCCGGTAAGACCACCCTGGCGCTGCACGTCATCGCGGAGGCGCAGAGAGCCGGCGGCACGGCAGCTTTCATCGACGCCGAGCACGCCCTCGATCCGGTCTACTCTCGCCGGTTGGGCGTGGACGTGGACAACCTGCTGGTCTCACAACCAGATAGCGGCGAACAAGCCCTGGAGATCGCCGCCGCGCTCATCAGTTCCGGAGCCGTGGACACCGTGGTCATCGATTCGGTCGCGGCGCTGGTGCCCAAGGCCGAACTCGAGGGCGAAATGGGCGACAGTTTCGTCGGGCTGCATGCCCGGCTCATGTCGCAGGCCTTGCGGAAACTAACCGGCCAGGTGGCCCGCACCAACACCTGCCTGATTTTCATCAACCAGATCCGGGAGAAGATCGGCGTGATGTTCGGCAACCCCGAAACCACCACTGGGGGCCGCGCCTTGAAGTTCTATTCGAGCGTCCGCGCCGAGGTGCGCCGCCTGGCAGCCATCAAGGACGGCGAGAAGGCAATCGGCAACCGCGTAAAAGTGAAGGTGGTGAAGAACAAGGTCGCGGCGCCTTTCCGCGAGGCCGAGTTCGACCTGCTTTACGGGGAGGGTATCTCCCGCGAGGGCGACCTGCTCGATCTCGCCACCGCGCAGGGGTTGATTGAAAAGAGCGGTTCCTGGTACAGCTATCGTGGCGAGCGGATCGGCCAAGGCAGGGAAAACGCGCGCAATTTCCTGCGCGAGAATCCCGACGTGCGCGACAAACTCGATGCCGAACTTCGCTCCCGGCTGGGCCTGGCCGGCCTGCAAAAGGCGCCGGAAACAGCGGTGGCGTGAGGCCAGACGGGGCTTTGTCCCCCGAACAGCCTGTTTTTAGGGCTTCCGGAGGACATGGATGACAAAAAAGCCCCTAAAAATGGGCCTTCCGCGCAATTTCCTCTTTACATCTCGCGTGGCATCCCTTATGATGAGGTTGCAATAAGGGTGCGGAACATTTTCGCCCGGATATGTTTGGGTCGAGCTGAAGGCCTTCCGGCGCGAGTGATTCGTAGCCCTAATGGGAGAACCGTTTAAGGAGGTTAAGAGGAATGACTCAGTCTCAACTGGTGAAGAAGCTCGCTGAAGGCCTGGAAGTAAGCAACAAGGTCGCCAAGGCGTTCGTCACCAACTATGCCGCCATCGCGGTGGCCGAAACAAAGAAAACCGGCGTGTTCGTGCTGCCCGGTTTGGGACGTCTGGTGCGCGTAGAGCGCAAGGCCCGTATGGGGCGCAACCCAGCAACTGGCGAAGCGATCAAGATCCCTGCCAAGAAGGTCGTGAAGTTCCGCGTCGCCAAGGCCGTCAAGGATGCGATCGTACCGCCGAAGAAGAAATAACGAAAGCCAAGCGGAGTCTGAAAATTTGAAACCCCGCGAGTGATCGCGGGGTTCTTCTTTCTGGATACCGATAGGACCGCCGCCCTCAGGTGCGGGCGGGCCAGGAAGCCTATGCCTGCTTCTTTTCTTCGGTCTTGTCTTCGCCTTTGAGGGCGTTCTTGAAGTTGCGGATACCTTCACCCAAACCCTTCGCCACCTCAGGAATCTTTCGCCCGCCGAAGAGCAGGACCGCGATTCCCAAAATGATCAGAAGCTCAGGCAAGCCAATAGACCTCATACGGCCTCCTTCTGTACATTCTCATTGTAGGGGCGCGTTCGAAAGGGAGTCAAGCGAGGCCCATCCGTGAACCGGGCCGCACGGATCCACCAAAATGCCGAAAAAGAAGAAGTTCGATCGCGACAAAGACGTCCGAGCCATTGCACGCGAGCGCGTTGGCACGGTTCCCGCTGTCCGTGTCATCGTTCCGAAGACCCTGCGCAAAAAGCAGAAACACAAGACTCCGCCCGGGGAGGAACCGCAGGAGTGACGCCCGAGGTCATATCATAGAATTGTGGAGACCTTGATTTCGCCGCCCCCGGCAAACGTCCTGGGGCGTCTGGCCCGCGATGTACGTCCTACCCTGCACTACCTCATTCAGACCGAAGTGCACGTCTACGCGTTTTCGATCGCGGCCAACGTGTTGCTAAGTTTTTTCCCTTTCCTCATCGTCATTGTGACCCTGTGCCAGAACGTGTTCCACTGGCCCTCGGCCGGTGACGCCATCCTGATTGGCCTGAAAGACTATTTCCCGGAGTCGCTTGGCGAGTTCATCCGGTACAACGTGAAAGTGCTGGTGCAGGACCGCGGACAATTCCAGGTGATATCCATGCTCATGCTCCTGTTCACCGCCAACGGCATTTTTGAGCCGCTCGAAGTAGCCCTGAACCGCGCGTGGGGAGTGACCAAGAACCGCAGCTACCTCCACAACCAGATTGTGAGCCTTGGCCTGATCTTCGCGTGCGGCGCATTGGCCTTAGCCTCGACTCTGCTGACCGCGCTCAACCGGGATTTCTGGTCCACCATGATGCCCGGGGGGCAAAGCCTGCCGGTGTCCGCGACTCTTCTGTTTTTCAAGCTGGCCGCGCTGCCCATGATGATGCTGCTCATCTTCCTGGTCTACTGGCTGCTGCCGAACCGGAAGGTCCAGCCCATGCAGGTGGTGCCGGTGGCGATCTGCGTGGGGCTGGTGCTCGAGGTACTGAAGTACGTCAACCTGATTACCTGGCCCTATCTGCGCAGGAAGTTGTTTCTTGAGGTCGGCCCGTTCTACTATTCGGCGAGCATTGTCCTGTGGAGCACCATCGCCGCCATGGTGGTACTGGCCGGTGCGGAGTGGTCCGCACGCTGGGCGAAGGAGTCCGAGCGCACTCAGAACGCAGCGAACTGAAGCCTGACGGCCTTCATTAGCGCGGTCCCATGCCGGTCAGGTCGATGGGCCGGAAACCCAGCTTGAGTGCGGGCGAATCCGGACGCAGCCGGAAGTCGTAGCCCGCGGCGTTGACAAACAGCGGGTCTGCGATCACCGAGCCGGCGTCCATGCCCCGCGCGCGCCAATGCTCCCAGCTCTCCTTGGCGAAGTCGATGGGGCCGCCGCGCGTATCCCAGTAAAGGTTGTTCTTCATCACGAACTTCGCGTCGTCCCAGCGGGTGCCGAGCAGGCGGCCTGAATCGAAGATCACGATGTTGTTCTCGAAGGTGAACGACAGGTGCGGCTCCAGGCGCGTACGCATCAACTGGTATTCGTCGTTGAAAGCGAAGATGTTGTTACGAACGACGTTCTCGCGGCCGTAATGCTGGTGAAACCCGGCGCTCTTGGTCCGGTAGACGACGTTGTTCTCGATGAGCATTTCGCTCGAACCTTCGTCGGGATAGATTCCCCAGCCGCCATAAGTGAATGAGCGGACGTCGTGGATCAGGTTGTTGCGTATGCGCGTTCCGGGCTGCACGCCGAGAGTGTAGATGGCACCCATGTCGCTCAGCATCTCCCGGCCTATGTGGTGTAAGTGGTTGTATTCGATCAGGTTCCCGTTGCACTGGTTCGGCGCGTAGCCCCAGGTCCAACCCACGGAAATAGCCGTGTACGAAAGGTCGTGTATGTGGTTGTGCGAAAGGATGTTACGGCCACTCTGCAAAACCAGGATGCCCACCGCGGACGGGAACACGACACCCAGGTCGTGCAGGTGGTTGTCGGTTACGGTGTGTTCGAAATTCCGTTCCCGCTCGTCCTCTCGCATGCGCGGTTCGCCGATCTTGATGCCGCCCGCCCCGATGTCCCGAATTTCGTTGCCCACGATGCGATTGCGGCGCGATCCGCGCCCGAACTCGATCGCGTAATTGCCCAGGCGGCTGAAGACGCACCGTTCGATGGCGCATTCCTCGGCACCCACGGCTTCAAAGGCCGCCTTGATCCCGACGCTCGCCTGCGGCTCCACCACGCCCTTTGGCCCCATGGTCCACTCCGAGTGGGAAAACTCCAGACCGCGAAAGACAACGTGCCGAACGTAGCGGCCCTGTTCCGGTTGGCCAGCCAGCCGGACCAGTTGTTCGAGCGCGGGTGCAATCACTTCCTCCGCCATCACATTCTCGCTTGGAGCGGGGCGGAAGGAAACGGTGCCGGCCTCCCGGTCGAGATACCACTCGTCCGCCTCATCCAGCGCATCAGGGGCGTTTTCGATGTAATAGCGTGCGTCCTTTTCCTGGTTGGACGGCCACGGATCGCCGGCCATCACGGCAGTCCCGGTTTGCCGGTCCACGCTCACGATAGGCATGCGCAGTTCAGCCCACGAGAGCAGAATGACGGCTTCGACGTCGCCGGTCGCGGCCCATTCAGGCTTCACGTCCCCGCCCCGGAACCTAAGCCGGTAAGGCTTGTCCTGGCTGCTGGGTCCCTCGGCGCGGAAGAATCCGTTATTCGGCGTGCGGGCCCGGCGGACACGCCGGCCCCCTACGAACAACTGGCGGAAGTTCGTGCCCGGGGCGACCTTGGCGGTCCAGAGGCGGCCCTTGGCATCGAGCTCCCCGTTGAGCGATCGTCCCCCGCTGATCAAAGGACGCTCGCCGGGATATGCTTCGTACACAACAGGCTGCCCGGCCGAACCGGAGTCCTCCGGTTCCAGCACGAACGATTCACTCAGCCGGTAGGTGCCGCGACGAACCTGTACCGTGAACGCTTCGCTTACACCCTGCTTCCGGAGAGCCCGGATCGCGTCGCGAGCTTCCGTCAGGCTCTTCAGGGGCCCTTCCGGCGAGACCACCAGGGTACGAGCCGGGGCGATCGCGGTGAAGGCGAAAAGGAGCAAGCTTGTGCACAGCCGCATATGGCTATGCTCACCCGCCCGGACCGGTTACCGCAACTAGTAGCGGCGGTTTCTTCCGGGCGGCGTAACGTTTTCTCCCGCAAGTTCATCATTACTTCGGGTAGATGTCCAACTCGGAAGGATCAACATGAAAATGCGAATCGTTCTTGGCTTGTCGGCGCTTCTGGCGCTGTTCGTTGTGACGGCATTGGCCGCCGACGTGAGCGGCAAGTGGGTAGGCACCTCGCAGGGCCGCGACGGCAAGACCCGCGAGACCACATTCAACTTCAAGGTGGACGGCGAGAAGCTCACCGGTACCGTATCCGGGCGCGGAGGAGACCGCGAGATCTCCGAAGGCAAAGTCACCGGTGACGAGATCTCGTTCGCGGTAAAGGTCTCCTTCGGCGATCGCGAGTTCAAAATGCTGTACAAAGGCAAGGTCGCCGGCAATGAAATCCAGTTCACTGTCCAGCGCGAGGGAGGCGAGCGCACAACCCAGATGACGGCCAAACGCGCAAGCTAGTACAGCCCTCCGGAAACCCTCAACAGGCCTGCGCCGATCCTCGTGTTCCTGGCTCCGGACGTAGGCGCGAATTACTGCGTCGTCTCGTCCTGCCACGGACGCGAAGTATCCTCTTGCGCAATGGATCGCGCCCTTTCCCCATGGCGCGGCCAGTCACCGCCGTCACAGAGTCCTTCGGTGAAATTGCGATTATTGTGTGGACGTGATCGTTCAGTATGCACTTTTGTCCATGCAAACGACTTCACCCCTCTGCCGATGTACCCGTGGCCTGACAATACGAGGGCGCAAAGCGCCCAACAGACATGGCGTATAGGTATTGGCACCCCAGGAGCAGAACGGCCCGTTCCGATCAATACTCACCAAAACATCGAGATCAGGGTGGACATGAGAATATGGTGAATCCGGGCGTTCCGCAAAGAGCTGTCCAAGCGCGATCGAAAAGAATAGGGTGAATCTATGAAGCCGTCATTTGGGAAAGTTGCTCTTCGCGCGATAGCGACGCCTGCCTTGTGGCTCGGCGCCATGCAGGTGGCCTTCGGGGGCGGGAGCGCTCCGATTCCCGTGAAGGTCCTTGTGAACAACGCCGACGCCGTGGTGATCGCCACAATCCTCGACGGGACGGTAGTTGCGCAGGCGTTGACGCTGAATCTGGAAGTTCAGGAGGCGTTGAAGGGGCCGTTGCAAGCCGGCGCTGTGGTTCAGGTTAACTGTCAGCTCAGTACAGAGGCCGCAGCTGGGGCCACAACTGGCGTCGACAAAGACCGTGGCGCGTTCTTTCTCAGGAACACGAACGGAAAGTGGTCCATTGTGCCTGTTACTAGCGGCTTTATCCCTGAGTTTCGCGGAGCCTTCTTCGTGCTGCCGCTCAACGCACGGCCGAAGACGTTTGGCAGTGACGTACAGCCCTCCATTCACGAACGGATCCTGGCCGAGGTGGCCGGAGCGCTCGAAACCCGAGATAGCCGATTGCACGGTGGGTTTGTCGATTTCATGTGGGAGTACAGATCGAACCCCTCACCGGCAATGAAAGCCCTCTTTGCGCAGTTTCGCTCCAGTACAAACGCTCGATTAAGGACGGTCGGCCTTCGCGTGTCAGTCGCCAATGGAGACGACCAAGCATTCGCGCAATTTCAGAAAGAACTTGCGACACAAGATGCTACCGTGACGGCGCAAATCGCGGAAGACATCCAGTACTACTTCAATGCCACGGATCCGCAGTCGGTAGCGAAACTCGGACGACTCGTGACGTCCCAATCCTCACCCGCCGGGGTTCGGAAAGCAAGCCTTACCGCTCTCGCCAGGATCCATACGAGAGAGAGCCTGCCGTACCTCGCCGGGTTCCTGGACAACCCGGATGCGGAACTGCAATCGCTGGCTGTTGGTGGACTGGCCATGTTCGCAAACAATGTTCCGGCTGGCGGACACGAACCGACGAGTGGCTCGTGGAAGTACCGGACGGAGGAGACGATCCGCCATTCAGTCATGGACGCCACGATCATCAAGAACAGCCCGGGCGTCGTTGCCTTCTGGCAGTCCTGGTGGACGGAACATCGTTTAGAGCTGCAGTAGAGATTGAGCGCACAACCCAGATGACGGCCAAACGCGCCAGCTAGTACCACCCTCCGGAAACCCTCAACAGGCCTGCGCCGATCCACTCCGGCCTGGCGCAGGCCGCGTCTCAGCTATTCTTCCAACCCCTTCCTTGAGTACCATACCCTACTGCTAGTACGGTGATTACCTGGGAAAGGGCTTGACTGTCTGGTATAATGGGAGCCTAGCTTTTTTTGACCCGGCCTCAGACGACTCGGGCCCTCTTCCAAGTTTCACCATGTCGCCCACGGCGGCGATGATCAGTATCTGGGTAATTCGACGAAAGGAAAACGGGATTGAATACATCTCTCGCTGTTGGAGGCGGATTGTTGACGGCATTGCTGATCGCGCCGGCAATTATCCCCGATCAGCGCATTCCGACCTCGCCTTACCGCAACGATCCACGCCGGGCGCACCTTGAGAAGTTCTTCGGTGCTCGCGATTGTCCCGCCCGCGCGCTGGCGGAAGATTTTCTGGTCGCGGCGGACCGCCACGGTTTAGATTGGCGACTGCTTCCAAGTATCGCTTTCGTGGAGTCCACCGGCGGCAAAGCATACCGCAACAACAACATTATGGGGTGGGGATCTTCACGTCAAGCGTTTACGAGCATAAGAGCCGGCATTCACCACGTGGCCGAACGCCTGAAGAACGCGGGCTGTTACCGGGATAAGGGGTTGAAGGCCAAACTGCGCACGTACAACCCCTCTCCCGCGTATGCAGGTCACGTGATGCGTGTCATGGAACTCATCGGTCCCGCTTCGCTAAACGGCCAAACAACGGCCGACTGACCTCATTCGAGCATCTTCACGCCCAAGTAGAGACCGCCCAGGACGAGCACGGTCGCCGCTATGGCCGCAACCCAGCAGAGAATCCGCTCCTTCTTGGAGCTCCCCGCAGCGATGTCGCTCTTCATCTGATCATCGAGGCTTTCGAACATGAGTCTCAAACCTCCTTCTTGATGTGGCTTACGCCATCTACTCCCTATGAGACCGGCCGAGCTACGCTATTAAGACCACTGACTAAGATCGAACTGAATTATGCCATGTCCGTCTTGGAGACGCAATAGCGGAGCGCGAAGTTACCCACCTTTTCCTTTTCTTCGACCTCACTTAGAGGATTCGAGCACAGCCATGGCATGACGGGCAAGATGACCCCTAAGATCGTGGGTGTATTCGGTAAGGATCTTGCGCCCCAACCCGTCGCGGTCGCCGCAACGGAGGAGGGCCCTTCCCCAAGCCAACTCGCGTAGCGAGACCGCACGGGCGCGGGTATCGTTCACGTCGGCGCCGGTCTCCACGCGCGCGGTTTCCACCTCATCGGTCACGTGACCTCGCATCCCCGGCTTGCCGAGCAGACGGACGATAGGTTCGGCCCCCGAGGAGTCGCCAATCGACTCAAGGGCCAGAGCCACGGCCCGGTGATGCGAAAACTCGCTATTCTCGTCCAGTTGTTCCAGCTTCTTCAGGATGACGGGCAGCGCGCGCCGGTCCCTGGTCCGCCCCAATGCGACGATCCAGCCGTCCACGCGGCTCAGCGCGGCGCCGAACTGGCCCATGCCCCGATAGTTCCACCCTTTATCCCAAGTGGCCGCCTCGACAGCGGCAGCCAGGGTCTCCAAACCCGTGGCGTCCCCCAGGACGGCCAGGAAGTGGGCATACGCGAGCCGGTCCTTCCCGGTTCCGGCCGAGCGGTAAGCCTCGCGCAGCAAGGGAGAGGCTGTTTCGGGCTGCGTCATGATGGCCGGGATATCCTTCAGTCCCGCCACGGCTTCGGCGATCCGCTCCTTGGGCAACGGGAATGAATCGGTGGCCGTAAGCGCGCTCTCGGGAACAATGCCGAGACCGGCGAGCTTTTTCTGCAGTGACCGGATGTCGACCGCCCGCGTCCCGCGACCTTCGCGGGCGGCAACTGCGGCCGCCATCCCGGCGGCGTACCCCTGGTTCTGCACGTCCGGCTGCATGCGGATCATGGGGATGGCGTCCCTGTGCGCGCTCACGCCCAGCCCGGTCACCAGGATGCCGTCGAGTCCCTTGGGCAGGAGGCAGCGGTACGGAATGTTGATGGTGTGCCCCTTCCTCTCAGGATGCTCGACCAGGAAGTACGGATCGACGGTGTAGCCGTGCGTGTCGAAGTTCGAATAGGCGATGGAAACCGTGTCGGGGTAGGTGCGGTCCGTCATCTGGTCCAGGATGGTCATCGTGTAATCGCCTACGATGCCCCTCCGCTCGCGCGTGTCGATGAGACGCCCGAAATCGAAATCCGAAGCAAACTTGTTCTTCCCGTAAACCAAGAGGTGCCAGACGTCCTTCATGTCGATTTCGTCGGTGATGGTGTAGTCGGTGTTGGTGTAGCGGGCGTCCAACTTCACACCCGGCAGGCCTGTGCCCTGTTGGGCGATTTCACTGGCGTCGGTGTAAGTAGTACGGGCTCCGGCGGAAGCAGCGATGTCGGCATTGCCGGTCGAATCGATGACGGTCTTGGCGAGCACCACACCTCGCCCCTGGGGCGTGGCGACCACAACGCCGGCGACACGATTTCCTTCAACGTACGCGCCGCAGCCGATCACGCCGAACCAGATATCGGTGCCAGTCTGGCGCAGCGTGCGCCGCCACCATTCGGCGCGGTGGATGGGATTCCAGTTCCGCGCTCCGGGGACTTCCTTGGTGAATCCTCCGCGGAAACCGTAGTAGTAGTTGGAAATCAGGCCTAGCGTACCCACTCCACCCAGGGTGTTCTGATACTCGATGACCAGTGTCCTGGCGCCCTCGCGGCCTGCGCCTATGCCGGCCGGGGCTCCGCCCGTGCCTCCGCCCACCACGACCACGTCGTAGCGCCCGAGCACGTCGAGCGTGCGGGCCGGAGAGGCGACCGTACCCAGGTTCGTTCCCATGGACCGGACTCCGCCAAGCGGCTCCTTGACTTCACCCGAAAGCGAGGTTGGCAGCCCACGCCCGGCGACGCGCGCGTCCTTCACCGCCGCGGTCTTGGCAGCGAGTGCGGCCGCGGCTTCGCCGATCTTCGCTCCGGCTTCGATGAAAGCCACGGGACGTAGGAGACGCTCGGCCTGGTCGCGCGGAACGCCCGCACTGCCGCTTAAAACGAACAAGCGCTCGACGCCGGCTGGCCGGAAAGCGCCCAGCGGACCGTCTCCGGTGCCGCGCACGGGATCGGGAGGAACCTGGAAGACCTCATCGGTGATGGCCTGCTCGCCATCGGAGTAGGTCAAGTCGCGCACCGTCTGTTCGGCCCTGGCGAAGGAAGCAAAGCTGCCGTCGGCCATGGGGACTTTCACGGTGTACTCGACGATTTCGACCGGTCCGGGCGCCGCCTTGCCTTTCACCGAAGGGGCCAGCCCGCCGCTATAGTAGAGACCCGTGGGGCGAGCCGTAAAGCCATCCCCGCTCTTCGCCGCGCCGCCTACGACAATTCGATGAAACTCGGCGACACCGCTCGGATAGGCTGGATAGCGCGCTCCGGCCATGCGGGCGACACTCGCCCGGTCCGTGGCGTCGATGATTACCTTGGCGAGGACTGCCTGGCGGCCGGCGCGATTGGCCATTATGATACCCGCCGGCGCGCCCTTGGCATCCCGCAGCAGATCCGTAGCGTAACTGCTAAAGAGGAACTCGACCTTGGCGTCGAGTAGCGCCTGGTCCAGCGTCTTCTTGATGTGCATGGGTGTGAACGGGCCGCGCGGATTGCCGGCCGAGGCGCCGAACAGGGCTTTCGCAAGGGGAGTGGACGGCTCCTCGCCGGGTTCGAGCCACAGACGCATGGGCCCGCACATGTCCTCGCCCAGGTACGGGCGCGGCGCGGCCAGGAAGACCCGGGCGCCTTTACCTGAAGCGCCGGCAGCAGCGGCGACGGCGCCTGTGGATCCACCGACCACCACAACATCTACGTTATAAGCGACAGGAATACGGCGGGCCGATTCGCGGACCCAGGGGGTAGTCTGCGCGAACAGCGCGGCGGACAACATGAGTACAAGAGCGGGCGTTTTCATCGTAAACACATACGATGACCGACCCGAGCAGCGCTGTCAACTCCGCCGAGGGTGTGGCGTCCGCCGGACGCAGTGTTTGCCGATTGGCAATTCTTGCCAGTCCTGCTACTATGACATCGAGGATCCATGCCGACCAGAAATATCAACTTGACGAGTCACTTTGACCGCTTCATTGAGGCTGAGGTACGATCCGGCCGCTATGGAAACGCCAGTGAAGTGGTGCGGGATGGACTGCGGCTTATGGAGCGCCGGAAGCAGGAAGAACAGGCCAAACTGAAGTGGCTGCGCGGCGCCGTAAATGAGGGGCTGAGCCAGATCGATCGGGGCGAAGGACTGGAATTTCAATCCGTCGACGAAATGGAACAACACATCGATCAGCTTGGAGCAGAGGCGTCCGGTAAACTCGCGCGAAAAGGCAAGTGTGCCTGACCCGGCCGGCGCGCTGCGCATCGTTCTCGCTCCTTCCGCCGGGAGCGGCATTCGCGAAGCGCTAACGTGGAGCTTGGAGCGATTCGGCGAGCGCGCTGCGGAGCGTTACCGCTGTTTACTGAAACAGGCCCTTCGCGATATCGCCAGCGATCCGCAACACCCCGGATCACGAGAGCGGCCTGAATTGGGGCACGGCATCCGGACCTATCATCTATTCTTCAGCCGCAATAGGGTCCGTAACGGGTCCGGAGCCTTCAGAAGACCTCGGCATTTCCTGGTCTACCGCCGGCGCGGCGAAGACCTGATCGATGTAATACGAGTACTGCACGACGCCCGCGACCTGGAGCGTCACCTACCCGAAGAGTATCGCGATCCTCACTCGAACAAGGAATGAGATATAGCAGCGCGCGGGTCTACTCCTGCAGCCGTTCCAGTTTGCGGTAGAGGGTCTTGCGCTCGATGCCCAGGATCTTGGCGGCGTGGCTTTTGTTGCCGCCGGTGGCGGCCAGTACGCGGCGGATCTGTTCGGCCTCGGTTTCGGCCAGGCTGTCGCCGGCCTGCTCGGTGGGTTGCATAGCCTGGATGGCCGTGTTGACCGCCGGCGCATCGATTCGGCCTCCGGGAGCCAGGATTACCAGCCGCTCCATCATATGCTGAAGCTGGCGGACGTTGCCGGGCCAGGTGTACTCATTCAGCGTCTTCAGACCGGTGTCGATCATCCGGGCGACCTGATTGTAACGTCCGTTGTAACGCTTCAGGAAGAAGTGGGCCAGCAGCGGAATGTCCCCGTGGCGCTCGCGCAAAGGCGGCATGGTGATGCGTACTACATTGAGGCGGAACCAGAGGTCCTCGCGGAACTTTTTCTCGTCCACCATCTTCTGCAGGTTGCGGTTGGTGGCGGCGATCACGCGGGCATCGATTGAACGAGAACGCGCGGCGCCCACGGGCCGGATCTCGCCCTCTTGCAGGAACCGCAAGAGTTTCAGCTGGAAGTTGAGCTCGATGTCGCCGATTTCGTCCAGGAAGACGGTCCCCTTGTTGGCGGCTTCGAACACGCCCATGCGGTCGCGGTCTGCGCCGGTGTAAGCGCCCTTCATGGCGCCGAACAGCTCGCTTTCGAGCAGCGCCGGAGCGATCGAAGCGCAATCCACGGGAACGAACGGCTGCACGGCGCGCGTGCTGTTGGCGTGCACCATGCGGGCGATCATTTCCTTGCCCGTTCCGGTTTCGCCTTCGATGAGCACGGTGGCATCGGTGGGGGCGACGCGCGCCACGATCTTGTAAATCTCCACCATTTCATCCGAGCTGCCGATCATCTCGCTGAGCGGCAGGTCTTCCTCATCCACCTCTTCTTCGCCGGGCACCCGGCTGGCCTCGGCCCGATGCACGGTTTCGAGCATGCGGTCGAGTTCGAAGGGCTTGGCGATGTAGTCGAATGCGCCTCCCCGCGTGGCGGCCATGACGGTTTCCATGGTGCCGCGCGCGGTCATCAGAATGACTGCGCACGCGGGGTCCTTGCGCCGAGCCGCTTCGAGCACGTCCAGGCCCGTGCGTTCGTCCAGGTAGATGTCGGAAATGACGATCGGGTAAGACGACTTGCTCAGCCGGTCGAGAGCTTCCTGCGTGGTGGACACGGCATCCACCTGGTAGCCTTCCAGTTCCAGAAAAGTGACAATCGTGGTCCTGACCGAAGCGTCGTCCTCGACTACAAGCAGTGGCGGCAATTTACCTTCCTTCTTCAACTTTAGGCAGCCGCACCCGCGCCGGCAAGCGGCAGCAGGAGCGTGAAGCATGAACCTTTTCCGGGCGCGCTATCCACATGGATGGTACCACCGTGGTGCGTTACGATCTGCTCCACGATGGTTAGCCCGATGCCGGTTCCGGCCTCGCCCGAGGCCTCGGCCCTCTTAGTACGATAAAACTTTCTGAATATCTGGTGCAATTCCTTCTCGTCCATCCCGATGCCCTGGTCGCGCACCGCGATCCGCACGCGCTGCTTGTCGGCATCGCCGCCGACGGTGACCACGGTTTCGGCCGGTGAATACTTGATGGCGTTGTTCAACAGATTGTAGAAGGCGTACTCCATCAGCTCCCGGTCCCCGGTCAGTGTCACGTCGGGAAGCGGCTCCAAGCGCATCTCGATCCGCTTGCGCTCGGCCAGCGGGCGGGCGCGCTCGACGCAGGCGAGCATGGTCTCCGCAACCGGAAATGGCTCGTGCTTCAGTTCCATTTGGCCCTCGCTCAAACGTTCGACATTGAGGAAGGTCTCCACCATGCGCGCCAGCCGCCGGGATTCGGAATGGATCAACTGAGCGATCTGCTTTCGCTTTTCGTCGTTCAGGTTGTAGCGCGTCATCAGCTCGCTGGAACCTTGAATGGCCGTCAGCGGCGTCTTCATCTCGTGCGTCACGAAGTGGATGGCCTGCTGGTAGCGCGCGCTTTCGGTTTCGGACTTCACCAGCCGCCGCCGCACCACGAAATGCTGGTAGCTGGCCGCGCCGGCGACGGTGATCCAGGCCACCGACATGGGCGCGAAGTACGGGAAAACGGTGCGGCCGGCAAACAGCAGATAGGGCGTCAGGTGTGCGATGACCAACACCATGCCGCCCAGCACGTAGGCCTGCCAGCCATAGCGGAAATGGAAGACCGCGCCGGCGGCGGCGGCGAGAAGCAGGCTGAAAGCCACTACCGCGATGTCCGGTGCGGGCTCCAGAAAGTTGCCGGCGGAGAGTGATTCATACGCGGAAGCGTGTATCTCTACGCCGGTCATCATTGCGCCATAAGGCGTCATCAGGCGATCGCGTGCCGCCGTCTGCGCCGTGACGCCGACGAAAACGACTTTGTCTTTGAACCGGGCCGCGAGCGCCGGATCGTCGTGCAACTGCTTCAGAGAAATGTGAGGGATCGGGCTCTGACCGTCCGGACGAGGCGCAGGGTAGCCGATGTAGACGGCGCGGGCGGTCGCACGGGAGGCGGGGATCCGCAGGTGGCCCACCTCCAGCGCTTCAGGCGTCTCCAGAACCGCGGAGTCCTTCAGCGTACCCCGCAATGCTTCAAACGCCAGCGCCCAGCGACGATCGCGCCTTACCGCCTTTTCCAGCGGCAGTTGCCGGCACACCGGGTCGGGCGCCGCGTGCACGTGTCCGACGGCGAAGGCGTGTCGCCGGAATTGCTCGATGGGGCTTTCCCACATCGTGGTTCCCGGCGCCGGGCCGTCGACTATGTCGCTGGCCAGGACAAGGTGGGGGCTCTTGGCGAAGGCCTCTTCCAGCCGGTCGTCTTCGGCGGCGTCGCTCGGATCGGCCAGCACCAGGTCCACCGCCACCGCCTTGGGTTTCTCGGGCGCAATGCGCTCCAGCGCCTCCGCCAGCGCCCCGCGCAACTTCCGCATGCCACCCAGTTCCTTGAGCGAGTTTTCATCGATGGCCAGGATGACGGAGCCGAGTGCTTTGGTGGCGGGCGGCGACAGGCGGAACATGACGTCGTAAGCTACGCCGTCAACTTGGCCGGCGAAACCCGTCCAGCCGCCCACCTGCGCCACGACAAAGCAGGCCGCCAGCGTTGCCAGATACCCGGCGGCTTGGCGGTTGAAGCGCAACATGGCGGCTCTATTTCCGGACAGCGTCCTCTATCTGATTCCGCGCGTTGGGAAGTGCTCCTGTGAGCACCTTCCCGCCGGTGGATGTTACCAGTACCATGTCCTCAATGCGGATACCGATGCCCTCATCGGGAATATACAACCCGGGCTCGACGGTGATCACCGCGCCGGGCTCGATCGGCGCGGCGGGATCGCCCGCGTCGTGAACCTCCAAGCCTACATGATGCGAGATGCCGTGCGTAAAGTACTTGCCGAGCGGCGCGCCGGAACGATCCTTGCCGTGTGTATTGAAGTAATCGAGAGCGACTTTGTAGAGGCTGTTGGGCGCGGTCTTTGAGAGCGTCATACCGGGCTTCACGGCCGCGATCACCGCCTGGTGCGCGCCCAGCACGATGTCGTAGAGTTCGGCTTGGCGTTCGGTGAACTTGCCGCTGACCGGGACGGTGCGCGTCAAGTCGGCGGCGTATCCGGCGCACTCGGCGCCCACGTCCATGACAGCCAGGTCCCCGGCGCCCATCTGCCGCGAGATGCCCGTATAGTGGAGCACCGCGGCGTTCGGGCCGGAGCCGACGATGGGCGCGAACGCATTGCGACGGCAGCCGTGGTCGAGAAAGACGTCGGTCATCACCGCCGCCAACTGATACTCTTTCAGGCCGGGACCGATGCGCTTCCAGGCCGCGCGATGCCCTTCCACGGTGATATCGATTGCGTGCCGGATGCGCTCTAGCTCCAGCGCGGACTTCTTCATGCGTAGCTTGGCAATCTCCGGTGCCGCGTCCAGCACCTC
>JAJFUV010000341.1 GCA_021372245.1 Terriglobales bacterium | reverse complement strand
GTGTGGGCCATTAGGCGGTTTGACCTGGGCCACTGCGCTCACCGCAAGGACCAGGACAAGGAACAGTACCAACAGATACTTCATTCTCAAATCCTCCTTGGATGGTTGGTAAGCTCTCTCTCCGGCTCGCTCAATGACTACAGTGCTGAACCGCGGGAGACAGTTGTCGTCAATCTAGGAGCGAGTCTAAATCCCCGTGTCAACGATTACAAGAAGAATACTTGCTTGGGATTCGGGGGCAAGTAGCCTTACGTATAGTACTAAGCGGACGTAAGTACCTGCCGAAACAGTCGACAAAACTCGCCGGCTCCGCCGCCTTTCGGCATCCGTCGGCTCCTGAACCAGCAGAAGGTTAGTCAGGCAGCACGAGGGATGGCAGGTAACGTCAAGCGCGGGCACATTCCTTCGGCGATAATGGAGGTGAAGGAACGTTAGCCTATGTGCCTGGCCGTGCCGGGAAAGATCCTCTCGACGGAACAGATCGGTGAAAGCCGCCTGGGAAAAGTGCAGTTTGGCGGCATCACGCGTGAGGCCTATCTGGACCTGGTTCCAGAAGCGCAAGTGGGCGACTACGTCGTGGTACACGTAGGGTTCGCCATCAGCCGCGTGGACGAGGCTGAAGCCCAACGTACGCTCGAAATGCTGGAGGAGATGGGCGGCCTTGCTGAAGAGACCGCCGCAGAAGACTCCGGCACCCCCCCCGCCAACTGACGTTTCGCGCACTGCGCGCGGTTCCGGTACACTGCTTGTGGAGAGCGTACATGAACCGGCGCGAATTCCTGTCTAGAACCGCTGCTGCTGCCGTCACCACATCCGCTTCCGACGCGGCCGCGAAGCCCCGCGACGTTTTCACACCTCTGGCTATTGGGGAAGCCCGTCCCGCTGGACTCATCGGGCAGCGCATCGAACTCACGGCCCGCGGCAACCTGCTCAAGCTCGACATCGATAAGGACTTCCTCGAGCCCTTCCGCCAGAAGCAGGGCAAGGGGGACTACGTGGGCGCGGGCAAGCTGCTCGATTCGGCCGTGCGCATCGCCGCCTACACGAGAGACCCGGCGCTCATCGCGCTGAAGGAACGCGTGGCCGAAGGTTTGACCGCCAACCAGCTCGCCGACGGCTACGTCGGGTGGTACCAGCCGGCCTTTCGCATCGTGAAGGCCTGGGACATCCACGAGATGGGCTACATCCAGTACGGCCTGGTGTCGGACTACAGGCTGTTCGGCAAGCGCTCCTCGCTCGACGCCGCCCGGCGTGTGGCCGATCACATGATCGCGAATCTCGCGGGCAAGCTGCCCGGCATCCTGCAGGAACCCGAGATCCATCCGCCCATGCTGATGACCGGGTTGGATCGCGCCATGCTTGCGCTGCACGCCGCCACGAACGTCCGGCGTTACCTGGACTTCGTAGTGAAGGATCTGGACGTGCCGAATTGGAAGCTGGAAATCGTAGAAGGGCGCCGGCCGCCTTATTACGGCCACGCGTACGCCTACACGACGCGCACACTGGCGCAGGTGGAACTTTACCATCTCACGGGCGATGAAAGCCTGCTCAGCCAATCGCGGCGCGAGATCGATTATCTGCGGCGGCGCGGCGGGTGGCTCATCACGGGGTCGGCCAGCAAATCGGAATGCTGGCACAGCGACCAGTCCGGCGACGGCGAACTCACCGAAACCTGTGCGACGGCGTATCTCATCCGCCTGTTCGACGCGTTGCTGCGCATGGAGGGCGCGAGCATTTACGGCGACATGATGGAGCGCGCCATCTACAACGCGCTGTTCGGCGCGCAATCGCCCGACGGGCGGAGGCTGCGATACTGGACGCCGTTCGATGGCCCGCGGGTGTACTGGCCGCGCGACACATACTGCTGCCCATGCAATTTTCGCCGCATCATCGCGGAACTGCCGCAGTTGGTAGCTTACCGCTGGGGCAACGGGCTTGCGCTGAATCTGTACGGCGCATCGACGGTGAAGACAACGCTCGCAAATGGCGTCGAATGCGAACTGCATCAGGAGTCGGATTATCCAAACTCGGGCGCGGTTGTTCTGCGGGTCGATCCCAAGCGCCCGGCGGCGTTCCCGCTGCGGCTGCGTGTGCCGCGCTGGTCGGAAGGCTACCGCGCCAGTGTGAACAACGAGCCGCAGCCAGAGCCCAAGAACGGCTGGCTCGAAATCAAGCGGCGCTGGCGGGCGGGCGACCGCGTGGAGATCGACATGGGCATGACCTGCCGGCTGGTGGAGGGCACCCGTACGCAGCGAGGCCGCGTGGCGGTAATGCGTGGACCTCAGGTCTTTACTTTGAACCCGAAACGCAATCCGGACGTCGCGGGCGCGGACCTGAAGAAACTGGCGATCTCGCCGCTTTCCTTCCTGCCGGTGAAACCGGACGCGAGCCTCCGCCCCGATGGCATCGCCTGCCAGGTGCGGGCGACGGCGATTGACCCCAACCGGCGAGGCCGCGACGTTACCCTCACGCTGACGGAGTTCCCCGATCCGGATGGCGAAGCGACCTATTTCCTCGCACCCAGGACGTCGAAGGCGCGGGCGGACGAGATAGCCGAAGGCTGAAGAGACGCTCTTTCACCTTACCTGGCAAGCGCGAACATCAGATCAACATCTCTTGACATCCCGGTATCGGATAGCCAATACTGACGTAGTACCGTCCGGCCATCATCGGGAGGTTACATGCGTGCCGTTCAGGAGAAAGCGATGGTGAAATTCTGCAGGAGGTGGCCGTGGTTTCTGACCGTACTCGCGCTTGTGCCCGGCGGCGCATTGGCCCAGACCAGGAGCGAGAAAGTCCCGCTCCAGATCCAGGTCCTGGCGGATCGCGCCGCCGGAGTTCCACCGGAGTTCTCCGCGGATATCCTCCTGAAGCTAGCCGGCGACCCGGACGTGCGCGACAGAGATTGGAAGATTCGCACTATCGAAGACGCCTTCGGCCGGTCCATGGGCGCACAAAACGCCTATAGGCTCCTCGGTGGCCGGCATACGGCCACGCGCGAATACCGCCAATCATGGGACCACGGCCTCGATATGCTCTCCCTGCAGTGCCGCGCTGTTGAGCTGATGCTGGACCTGGACTCCGGCCGCGCCCGCACGCTGTTCGAGAGAATCAGGCTGCCGGAGTTGCCGGCTCCAAAGTGCCGCGATGCGCTTGTCGCGGATCTTTCGAACTTCTACACGACATTTTCACTCGTGCTGCAAGGCGGTTTCAGCGCTTCCGATCGCAAGAAATGGCGGGATATCGAGGCGATCGAAGAGCAGATCCGCCAGATGCGTTCACCAATTCAGATCGCACCTATGACCAAGGTAATCCTGACCGCCCCGGTTGTGAGTCCGGAACAGAAACAGCGACTACTGACGACTCTCGCCGCTGTAGTGTCTCAACCGCGCCTGCTTACAACCGACCGCCAGTTCGCAGTATATGAGGGCGGTATCTGGGCCCTGCTTTACGATCTCCGAAACGCGCATGCGGATCTCACGGACTGGATTCCCGCAATTCGATCGCTCCTGGTCAGGCAATATGCGCAACCCCGATGCGCCGATCACTCTATGCGCGATGGCTTGCCTGAGGCGGCCGTCGAATTCAACGCTTTTCTGGACAAGCTGAAACGTGGATTGCCCTTTGCCGCGGTGCCCGTGCATCCCATCGCGGACGCTGAAATCCAGCCCAGTGAAGTCGCCGACAGCATGGAGCTGACGGAGTTATGGCAATCGGCCGACGGCGCCAAGATCCTCGACAGGTTGCGCTGGTTGCATCACGGCAACCGGGGACTGACTGGCCCGAACCGCCTGTGGTCAGCTTCCGAGCGCTCTGCGATGGAGTGGGATGCCAAGTGCAGAGAGGCGCTAAAGCTTCTCGATGAAATGAAGGAAGGCGAGGGAGCGGCTGAGGCTGCGGCTGTCTATCACAGGAAGACTACGGCATATGCCAACATCTTGAAACTGACACCGGAAGGGAAAATCAGAGAAAACGCGGCCGCAACTTTACTTGCGGTGCTGGAACATTACTACTTCCGGATCGAAAACCGGTCCGAGTGGTTCTCCGGCTTCGTCACACTCCAGGAGACAGCGCTCAGCAAAGGAGGCGATTCCCGGCTGAAGGCCGAAATCAAACAAAGCAAGAACCCGGTCATTTCGCTTTACGCGGCTTGGCTCGAACTGACTCCGCATGAAGAATGAGCGGCAGCCGGCGGCCAAGGAGTAAGATTCCCTAAAGACAAAGCTGGCGACAGGCACGAAGCCGCGCAAGGCGGACAGACGAGATAACGGAGGGGTGAAATGCACAGGCGTACTTTCTTGCAGGCGCCGTTCGCTCTGGCGGCTCAAGCGGCATCAAAACGTCCGAATGTTCTGATCCTGCTGGCGGACGACCTGGGCTCGGCGGATTTGGGCAGTTACGGCGGAGAAATCGAGACCCCGAACCTGGACCGGCTGGCGGTGCAGGGGATGCGCTTCGAGCAGTTCTGTTCGTTCCCGGTGTGTTCGCCGACGCGTTCGGCGCTGCTCACGGGCCGCTCCCCCATGCGGTTGGGCATCGGCTACACGGTGATCCGGCCATGGTCGAACTATGGGTTGCCGCTCAATGAGCATCTGTTGCCCCAGTCGTTCAAAGCGGCCGGTTATCAGACGGCCATCACGGGCAAGTGGCACCTGGGGCATTCGCGAAAAGCGTATCTGCCGCACAATCGCGGATTCGATCACGCCTACGGCCATGTGAACGGCGCAATCGACTACTACACGCACATGCGCGGAGGCGGGCTTGACTGGCACCGCAACGGGACCAGCGTGCGCGAGGAGGGTTACTCGACCGATCTCATCGCCAACGAGGCCGTGCGGTGGCTCGGCGGGCGGGATAAAAGCAAGCCGTTTCTCCTCTATGTGCCTTTCAACGCACCGCATGCTCCGCTCGAAGCTCCAGAAGCGCTCATAGACAAGTACGCACGTATCGCGGACAAGAAGCGCCGTGTTTTCGCCGCCATGGTGGACGCGATGGATTCGGCGGCGGGACGCATCCTAAAGAAGTTGAACGAGGAAGGCGTCTCGGATGACACCGTCATGCTGTTTCTCAGCGACAACGGCGGACCCATCGAACAAGGTGCACGCAACACGCCGTTGCGCGGCGCGAAAGGCTCCGTCTATGAGGGCGGTTTGCGCGTGCCGGCCATCCTGCGCTGGCCCGGCCACATCCGTCCGGGCACACGCAGCCGGCAACTGACGACCGTGATGGACGTGTTTCCGACGCTGGCGGCGGCCGCAGGCGTCACTCCCATGAATCGCCTGCCCTTCGACGGCCGCAATCTATGGAAGGATCTCACCTCAGGCAAGGCCGCACCCCGCGAGGACCTGTTTTTCGCCATCGAGCGCGCCGGGCGCACACAGTACGCCGTAAGGCGGAACAACTGGAAACTGATCCGTGAAGCAAGCGGCGGCGACGTCAAGGATGCCCTCTACAACCTGGATGAAGATCCGAATGAGACCACCGACATCGCCGGCCGCCACGCGGCGATGGCAAAGGACCTCGCGCGGTGTGTCGAACCGTGGCGCGCGGTTTACCCCAAAGACGGCATGCACCTGACGACTTCGCCTCCGCCCGGATGGAAGGCCCCGGCTTTGTGGGCGGAAGCGGCAGGCTGACAAAATACCGGGCAGCCCTTGACAGGCACAAGGGCTTGCATACAATAGGGGTGATCTTAATATGCCGACTTCCTGCGACCACAGACGAAGGGAGATCATTGCAAGGCGCGACGGCGTCGACTATGAGCGTTGTTTGGACTGTGACCAGGTTCTCGAGGCTGACGACCTGGAAACCGATCCCCCTGCCACGGAAGATGATGAGCACCACTGAACTCGGTGGTTCAGGACCTTGCAAGCACCCCGGCAATTTGGTAGTAAGGACTACTGCCCAATGAAGAAGACCTCAAAGAGCCAGGCAGCGTCACCCGCCCCGAAGAAGGCCGCGACGGGAAGGCCGACCGCGTCCCCGCGCAAAAGTTCAGAGCGAACGTCCCGGACGGAGGCGGAGAGCCGCGCACGGGCGGTGCCGCCGGCCATGGCTGCCGAGGAACAGGCCGATGCGTTCGAACGAGCCATGCGCTTGTTCCACGCGCGCGACTACGCGGGCGCCCGGAACATCTTCGAGACGGCAGCTAAGGGGCCGGTGGCGGCGATGGCTCACACGGCGCGGGTCCACGCCAGAATGTGCGAGATGCGTTTGAGCCAGGCGCAACCGCAATTGGAAACAGCCGACGACCATTACAACTACGCCGTCGGGCTGATCAACATGCGACGGCTGGCGGACGCCGAGAAGCACCTCACCAAAGCGCTGGAGATCTATCCGAACGCCGATCACCTGCATTATGCGCTGGCTCTGACGCGCGGCCTGCAGGGAGATTTCGAGGGCGCACACCGGCACATGAAGCGCGCCATCGACATCCAGCCCCGCAACCGCGCATTGGCGCGTAACGACCCGGACTTCGCCGAACTGATCCAACGCGGCTCCTTGCGGGAATTGCTCTACCCGTAGCCACTCGTTCTGCCAAGCGAGGATCCATCAGCCGTCCGCGGTAAACTGTGGGAAGTGCTCGAATCCCGAAATGAGTTGAGCAAGAAACACCGAGCGGAGCCGGCCGGGCCCCTGCGAATCGTAGCCATCGGCGGCGGCACGGGCCTTTCCGCTTTGCTGAACGGCCTGAAGAAATACACGAGCCCGCCAAGGCTGCGCGATAGCGGAACCGGGTTCCCTTCTCCGGTGGACATCTCCGCAGTCGTGACCGTGACCGACGACGGCGGCAGTTCGGGTCGGCTGCGGCGCGAGTTCGACGTCCTGCCCCCGGGAGACATCCGCAACTGCATGGTGGCCCTGTCGGAAGACGAGACGCTGCTGAGCCGGTTGTTTCAATACCGTTTTGCGGCCGGCCAGGGGCTGAAGGGCCACAGCTTCGGAAACCTGTTCCTCACGGCTCTTACCGACGTCACCGGCGACTTCGCGAAGGCCGTCAGGCTTTCGAGCGAGGTGCTGTCGATCGCCGGACACATCTTCCCATCCACCGACACCAACGTGGGCCTGGAGGCCACGCTTGCCGACGGCCGGGTGGTGGCCGGCGAGACGCTCATCAGCAAGAGCAGCGCGCGCATCGAGCAGATCCGGCTGAAGCCCCGCACGGTCAAACCGCTGCGGGAGACGCTGGATGCCATCGCGAACGCGGACCTGATCACGTTCGGCCCGGGTTCGCTTTACACCAGCGTGATCCCGAACCTGCTGGTGGAGGGCATCCCGGGCGCCATTCGTACATCGCGCGCGATCAAGGCGTACTTCGTGAACCTGATGTGGCAACCGGGCGAGACGATGGGATACACGGCTTCGGAGCACGTAGAGGCCATCAACAGGCATGCCGGCGGCGGCGTGCTGGACTGCGTGGTGGTGAACACGCGCCCCATGCGCAAGAGGCTGCTGGAGCACTACGCCAAGCTCGGCGTTGGCCCGGTGGAGAACGACCTGAACAAGCTGGCGCTCATGGGATTGAGCATAGTGGCGAGGGACCTGCTCGAAGAGACGAGAGTGATACGCCACAATCCGGACATGCTCGCCGCCACCGGGATCATGTTGGCCGAGGAAGGCCGCCGGAAACGGCTCGCCGAGGCAATCAGGCGCCGTCGTGTGCGAGGAAAGTAAATCATGCAAACGTCCGTGAATATCGTGCTGTTGGCCGCAGGCCTCGGCACGCGGATGAAATCGAAGATGGCCAAGGTGCTGCATTGCGCCGGGGGCATGCCGCTGGTTGAGCACGCGGTGCGCACGGCGCTGGAACTGGCGCCCGCCGAACGGATCGTGGTCGTGGTGGGCCACCAGTC
Organism: Terriglobales bacterium; assembly: GCA_021372245.1. GTDB lineage: Bacteria > Acidobacteriota > Terriglobia > Bryobacterales > Bryobacteraceae > JAJFUV01. Next base: position 15,714 of record JAJFUV010000341.1, on the reverse strand, counting down.
GGACAGGGTCCGCGCGGCGCTGGCGCCTTACGGCGTTCAGTTCGCCGAGCAGACGGAGCAGAAAGGCACGGGCCACGCCCTGCTCTGCGCGCGGGAGGCGCTTGCCGGCCACGACGGGCTCTTGCTGACGCTCTACGGCGATTGTCCCCTGCTCGAAGCCGCGACCTTGCGCAAGCTGATCGAGACGCAACAGGGCGCGCCCAGGGCGGCCACGCTGATTACCACGCGTCTGGACGATCCCACCGGATACGGCCGCATCCTGAAAGACGCCGAGGGCAACATCGCGGCCATCGTCGAGCAAAAGGCGGCCACGCCCGAGCAACTCACCATCCGCGAAATCAATTCCGGCATTTACTGCTTCCGCGCCGATCTGGTCTGGAAGCACCTCGGCGAGATCCGTCCGGACAATCCTGCCCAGGAATACTACCTGACGGACCTGGTCGAGATCTTCCGCCGCGCCGGCCTCAGCGTGGGCACAATGCACGTGGAGGATTCCGGAGAACTGCTGGGAATCAATACGCGCGTGGAACTGGCCCAGGTGGATGCCATCTTCCGAGAACGCAAAGTGCGCGAACTGATGCTGGCGGGCGTAACCATCGAAAAGCCGGAAACGGTCACTATCGACCATGGCGTGCGGATTGGGCGCGACACGATCGTGGAACCGTTTGCCCGCATCCTGGGCAAAACGGTGATTGGCGAGGACTGCCGCATAGGCGTCTGCTCAATTATCGAGGATTCCGTGTTGGCCGATGGAGTCCAGGTGGGTCCTTTCAGCATCATGAGAACTTCACAGCTCGACTCCGAAGCCAGCGTCGGGCCCTTCTCGCGGCTGCGCATGGAGAACCACGTGGAGGCGGGGGCGCACGTGGGTAACTTCGTCGAGTTGAAGAAGACGCGGCTGGGCCCCGGCGCCAAGGCCATGCACCTGGCCTACCTTGGCGATACTTCGATCGGAGCGAACGTGAACATTGGGGCGGGCACCATCACGTGCAACTACGACGGCCACAAGAAGTACCCCACCACGATTCACGACGGCGCCTTCGTGGGCAGCAACTCGACGCTGGTGGCTCCGGTCGAGATCGGAGCGGGAAGTTACGTGGGCGCCGGATCGGTGATCACCAAGCCGGTCAGTCCGGATGCGCTGGCAATAGGAAGAAGCCGCCAGGTAACAAAAGAGGGTTGGGCTAAGAAACGACGTGAGAAGTTAAAGCCCGGCCAATAGCGGGCCGCCGGTGTGAGGTCTGTTTCTTCGCCGGGGACCGCACGATCACACGAACCGCCACGTCGCCATCTTCGCTGGCCGTATAGCCCACCGTCACACGTGCCTTCACCTTCAGCTCGCCCTCAATCTTCGTTTCCGGCGTAATCCGGAATGTCCTGGTCTGCGTGGGCCTCCCCAGTAAGGAGCGGCGCACGACCAGGCTGTCCGGCTGGACCTCAATGATCGTTCCGGATAGAAATTTGTAAGCCGGTGCAGGGGCTGGCTGCTGCTCCGGTGCAGGCGCAGGCTGCGCGGACGCAGGAAGAGCGAGACCAAGCGCGATTACCAGACAGAGCAACACATCCAAGACTAACCGCCGGGAATGAAAGCCGCCTGAAGAGGAGATTAAAGTTCGTTCATTCACGGTGTGCTAGAGGACCAGGATCGGGTGGTAGAGGTTCGGCAACCGGGCCTCGCCGACGGCGATGAGACTTCCAGCTTCATCCAGGGCTTTCACGTAGCGCGAGCCCTTGCGGACGCGGAATGGAGAGACGCGGAAGTCGCGCCCGTTGCGGATCTGGGCCGCGGTGATTTGGTCGACGACTTCCGAAGGAAACTCCGGCAGCAATTCGGCGCCGGGGATCAGGACTTCGTTGAGCCGCTCGCCGGAGGCAATCTGCTCGAGGGCTTCGAGTGTGCGCGCCTGCTCGATGGAGAAACCGCAGGCTGACAGGCGCCGCAGATCCTCCAGATAGGCTCCGCACCCGGCGGCCTGGCCGAGTTCGTGCGCAATGGCGCGCAGGTAAGTGCCGGCGGAACAATGCACTTCGATGCGCAGGCGGCTGCCTTCGCACTCGAGCACTTCCAGGCGATGCACGGTGACCTCGACCGGTTCGAGGTTGACGGCGACGTTCTTGCGCGCCAGTTGATAGGCGGGCTTGCCGGCGATCTTCTTGGCCGAGACCGGCGGCGGCACCTGGAGAAACGTCCCGCGGAAGGGCTTGAGCAGCGTCTCGATTTGGGCGCGGTCGAGTGCGTATTCGCGGTGTTCGCTGGTGGGCGTGCCATCGCGGTCGTAACTGTCAGTCGCGTGGCCGAAGCGGACGGCCGCGTCGTAGACCTTGTCGCCGTGGATGTAGAACTGCGCCAGGCGCGTGGCACGGCCTATGACCAGGGGCAGGACGCCAGTGGCCATGGGATCCAAAGTGCCCAAATGTCCTACCCTGCGTGTGCCGGCCAGGCGGCGCATCCTGTTCACGGCGTCGTGCGAGGTCCAGCCGGCGGGCTTGTCGATTACGATAACTCCATCCATGCGTCAGAATTCCAGGGGAAACTTCTTTTCCAAGAGGGCACTCAGCTTACCGGCGGGATCGTCGCCGTCAATGCCGGCATCTTTGAGAGCGCCTTGCGTGCGGGCGCCGAGAACGCCGTCGATGCGGCCAGGATCGAACCCCAAGCGGATGAGTGAGGACTGCAGGTAGGCTATATTCTGATCGTGCACGGCGTCGAGTTGGACGCCGATCGAAGCGATGGCGCTGGCGGCCATTTGCGTGTAGGGCGGCATGGCCGCGCCAGCCTTCCCTTTGCGGACGTAATCGTAGACGGCCTGGTGGCTGCCTCGGCAATCGAAATGCCAGGCCTCGCTGCGGGAAGGCTCCGGCTTGTCGATGATGGGCATAAAGCCGCGGGCCTGAGCGATTTCCCAAAACTGTTTCAGAGAGACGCCGATGGAGGAAAGATCGATATCGATGGCTCGTCCGCCTTCGTGCATGCTGCCGCCCGGGGGCGGGCTATACGCTTTCTTCTTCTTCGCCGCAAAATCCTGGTGCGCCTGCCATTGCATCTCGTAACTGCGGAACATATCACTCAGTCGCAGGTCGTGGCCAAGCGAGCGCAGGTCCTCCACTACTTTGTCGAGCGCGGCCGCCATATCCGGCGCGGCCTTGGCCATGCGCGCCGGCAACGGAGCCCGGTTATAAATGGATGCTACTTTCACGGCGACTAGCGGCGTGAGAAGTGTCGGCATGATGCTTTAAACTTAACAGAGTGGACGAGGAGATTGTAGGCAAAGCATACGACCGCCGTTTGATGCGCCGCTTGCTCACCTACATGTGGCCTTATCGCCGCGCGGTAGCGTTTTCGCTGATCTGTTTGCTGGTGAACGCGGTGCTGCAGGTGGTGGGGCCGCTGCTTACGAAACTGGCCGTGGACAAGTATCTTGTGCCGCAGCATGCGCCCACACCCCTGGACCGTTTTCTCTCCACCTCCGCCTGGACCGGCATCACGCAGATCTCCCTGCTGTACCTGGCCGTGCTGGTGGCGACGCTCCTCATCGAGTTCACACAGAGCTACCTGATGCAATGGACCGGGCAACGGGCCATGTTCGATCTGCGGCGCCAGATCATGGAGCACTTGCAGAAGCTGGACGTGGCTTTTTACGACCGGCACCCGGTAGGGCGCCTGGTGACGCGGGTGACCACGGACGTGGACGTGCTGAACGAACTGTTCAGTTCCGGGATCGTGACCATCGTGGCCGACGTGGCCATGCTGAGCTTCGTGCTGGCGGCGATGTGCAAACTCAGCCTCATGCTCACCGCCATCCTGATGGCGGTGACGCCGTTGGTGGTCCTGGCAACCATCGCATTCCGCCGCAGCGTGACGGAGAGCTACCGGCGCATCCGCGTGGCCGTGGCCAAGATCAACGCCTACCTGCAGGAGCATGTCACCGGAATCACCGTCCTGCAATTGTTCAACCGCGAGAAGCGCAGCATGGCCGAGTTCGAGGCCATCAACCGCGAGCACATGGTGGCCTTCAAGAACGCCATCTTCGCCTACGGCTGGTTTTATCCGGTGGTGGAGTTTCTCGGGATGCTGTCCGTGGGCGGGATGCTGGCTTACGGCGGTTTCTCCATCCGTCGCGGCGAGTTGACGATGGGCGTGCTGATCGCGTTTTTCCAGTACGGCATGCGGTTCTTCCGGCCCATCCAGGACCTGAGCGAGAAGTACAATATCCTGCAGTCGGCCATGGCCGCGAGCGAGCGCGTCTTCGCCCTGCTTGACACGAAGGTTCAGATCGCCGCGCCGGCGGCGCCGCAGCCGTTCCCGGCGCAGGCCGCGGCGATCGAATTCGACGCGGTATGGTTCGCCTACAAGGAAGAAGACTGGGTGTTGCGCGACATCAGTTTCGCCATCCAGCCGGGCGAGACCGTGGCCGTGGTGGGCCACACGGGAGCGGGCAAGACCACGCTGATCAGCCTGCTTCTGCGCTACTACGACGTGCAGCGCGGCTCCATCCGCGTGGGCGGATCCGACATTCGCGAATTCGATCCCACGGACTTGCGCCGCCACTTCGGCGTCGTGCTGCAGGACCCGTACCTGTTCACCGGCACCATCGAAGACAACATCCGCCTCGGCACCGCACGCATCACGGACGAGGAACTGGAAGAGGCGGCAGACAAGGTGAACCTGACGGACTTCATCCGGAGCCTGCCCGAAGGATTCTCGCAGAGCGTGCGCGAGCGCGGCAACGGCCTGTCCACCGGGCAGAAGCAGCTCATCAACTTCGCCCGCGCGCTGGCGCACAATCCGCGAATCCTCATCCTGGATGAAGCCACTTCGAGCGTGGACACGGCCACCGAGCTGAAGGTTCGCGACGCCCTGGACCGGCTCGTGGAAGGACGCACCTCGATCGTCATCGCGCACCGGCTGTCCACCATTCAACGCGCCAACCGCATCCTGGTGATGCACAAAGGACGCTTGCGCGAGACCGGCACGCACCAGGAACTGCTGGAAATGCGGGGGATCTACTGGAAGCTCTACCAGTTGCAGTACAAGGATCAGGAAGCACGCATTCGCACATGAGGGAGAACCGCCAGCGATGAGCCAGAACCCGGATTTCGTGATAGACGGGATTGTGCCCGTCATCCCCACGCCTTTCCATGAAGACGAGGAAATCGCCTGGGAGAGCCTCGCGCCCATGATTGCGTTTGCGCGAGCGGCGGGCGCCACGGCTGTGTGTTTGCCGGCATACGCGAGCGAATTCTACAAATTGAGCGAGCAGGAACGGCTGCGGTTGATCGGCGAAGCCGTGCGCGCGGCCAACGGCGCCATCCCCGTGGTGGCGCAGGTGAACGCGCCGTCGCTCGGGCTGGCGTTGAACATGGCCAAGGCTGCCAGCGATCTCGGCGCCGCCGCCATCGCGACCGCCGTGCCGCGCCTGTTCGCCATCCCGGAAAACGATTTGTTCGACTATTTCGACCGCCTGCTGAAACAGGTGGAATTGCCCGTCATCATCCAGGATTTCAACCCGGGCGGCGCGACGGTGAGCGTCGCGTTTGTCGAGAAGTTGCACCGCGCGCATCCGCATTTCCAGTACCTGAAGCTTGAGGAACCCATGATGGCCGGCAAGGCTGTGGCCGTGCGCGAGGCCACCAGCGGAGGCGTGAAGGTGCTCGAAGGCTGGGGCGGCATGTACCTGCTGGACCTGGCGCCTGCGGGCATCGCGGGCGTCGTGCCCGGGCTCGGCCCGGCGGACCTGCTGGACCGGGTGTACCGCCTGGCAAAAGCGGGCAAGCGAGAGGAAGCCTGCCCCGCGTTCGAAGCCGTACTGCCTCAGATCGTCTACAGCCTGCAGAGTCTGGAACTGTATCATCACGCCGAAAAGCGCCTGCTACAAGCGCGCGGCGTGCTCGACACGGTGGTGGTGCGCCGCCCCCGCATCACGCTGTCGGATCACGAGGCCGCGCACATCGACTTCATCAACCGGCGGATCCTTGCCATGCTGGACCAGTTCGGCCTGCCGCGCAATCCGGCGGCGTGAGCGGCAGGAGCCGGCCGTCATCGAGAATTTGTAATCTGAACAAAGGAACACAATTATGGCAAAGACGGAAATCAAGCATCCCGACAAGCAGGTTTCAACCGGCGCTTATTCAGCCGGCGTACTCATGGACGGTTGGCTGTACGTGAGCGGCCAGGGGCCGCTCGACCTGAAGACCGGCCAAGTGGTGCGCGGCACCATCGAGGAAGAGACGCGGCTTACGCTCGAGCACATCGGCAAGATCCTCCAGGCGGCCGGCTGCAGCTTCGACGACGTCGTGAAGTGCACCTGCCACCTGCTGGACATCAAGGACTTCGACCGTTTCAACGCCGTGTACGCGGAGTTCTTCAAGGGCATCAAGCCCGCGCGTACCACGGTGCAGAGCGGACTGGGCGGCGGCATCAAGGTGGAAATCGACGCCATTGCGAAAGTGCCCGGCAAGTAAGTAAGTAGGATGCGATCGTGTGGGGTGGCTCCGCAGCCTCACACGATTGCTCATGGAGTGCTCCCCCCGTGGAGTTGGACGCAGGGGGCCGAGTCCAGGCGGAACACGAAGAGGCGGCTGGGCCCGTCCTCCGGCAACAGGAGTAGTTCATTGCCGGCTACCGCCATGCCCTCCTGCGTATAAGGCACGTTGCGATCGGTGCGCCCAGCCTTCAACCGGCATATGAGGCGCAGCGAAGGGATTTCCATCCAGTCGATGGCGCCTGCGCGCCCCGGCAACAGGCCGTCACCCACCAGGTGGCCGGAGTGGAATTTCAGGTCCTGGTAAGCATTCCCGTTCGGGTTTCTGACGCAGTCGCGCTGCCTGCCCGCGTGGTCCCACAGGTAGATTTCGCGGCTGTCCCAGTTGCCGCCCGCCAGCAAGTCCGCATTCGCCGCGACGCAGCCGATGCTGTCGGCTACGGCGAACTCGGATTCGAGCGCCAGGCTTTCGAGGTTCCGGCGCTGGACGGCGGTGGAGCTTCGCGGCCGGTACTCGGAGACCGGAATCCAGATGGAGCCGCCATGCACGCAAATCCCTCCGGGATGATAGCGATCTCCTTCCTGTACTTCGATGTGGCGGAGCAGATCGCCGCCGGGATAGGAGAACTCGAACAGGTGGCCCTTGCGCGAGGCGCGCTCGACCGACGTCACGTATACGCGGCCGCTCACAAAATCTAAGCCTTGCACATGATGCGTATCTGCCTTGAGAGCAACGGTGCGCACAAGCTCCAGCGATCCCAATGACTCGGGCCCATCGGCCGCACAAAGTTGCGCGCCACCGGCCGACAGCGCCGCCCAACCCAATCCACGTAAACGAAACCTTGCCGAGAGCACCTGACTCGCTTCCTCCCACGGCCATGATGCCAGAATCCGCTATTTCCGGCGTGCGGGCGCCGGCGGGCTTCCCGCTTGCAGGCCGCCGTCCGGATCTGCGAGACTCGAAGTTCATGCCCCTCCCCTTGGAATCCAGGTGGGCTATCCGTTTTCTCCTGATCCTGCTGTTGACGGTGGCGGCGCCGCACGCCAACACGCAGCCGCCGGGGAACGTCTCCGCGCTTCCCCCTAGGGAGAGCATGGCCTACACCGTCGAATGGCGATTCATCCACGCCGGAAACGTGCGGCTCAGTTGGCAGCGGACTGGCCGGCAGGGCGGGACGGCCTTCAACGCGGGTCTCGAGCTCGAAACCGCCGGACTGGTTTCACGTCTCTACAAAGTGGACAACCGTTACAACGTGGCGCTCTCCGATCAGCTGTGCGCCATCCGCTCGCTGCTGCAAACGAACGAGGGTAGCCGGCAGCGCGAGACCAAGGTGGAGTACGACAGGAACCGGCGAAAGGCCTCGTACGTGGAGCGGGACCTCAAGCGGAATGCCACGGTGGCGATGCGCGAGGTCGATATTGCGCCCTGTACGCATGACATAGTTGGCGGGTTGTACTACCTGCGGACCCTGCATCTCACGCCCGGGCAGGTTCTGAATGTCCCGGTGAGCGACGGCAAGAAGAGCGTGCAAGCTCGCGTGGAAGTCCAGGAGCGCGAGCAGATTGCCACGCCGGCAGGAAAATTCCAAACCATCCGCCACGAAGTGTTTCTTTTCAACGACGTCCTCTACCATCGCAAAGGACGCCTGTTTGTCTGGCTCACCGACGACGCGCGAAGGCTGCCCATCCAGATCCGCATCCGGCTGCCCCTCTATATTGGAACCATCACGCTGCAATTAAACAAGGAAGAAAAGTAATGAAGAAGTTCGCGTACCTGATCGCGGTGTTAGCGTTCGCCGGCACCCTGGCGGCGCAGACCGATCCTCTCATGCCCCCTCGCGAGGCGCTGCAAATGTACGACCGCGCCTTGCAGCTTATGGAATCCACGACGGTGGCCACGCCGGAGCTGGGCCGCGCAGGATTACCGGTTATCGAGAACTGCCGCACCGCGTTAGGCGCGCTGCGCGAAGCACCGGGACAGAATCACCCAGGCCTGACCTACGCTTTCGTTTCGAACCTCAAGACCTTCCTGATGTTGGGCGACGCGGTGCCGAAACCTTTTCCCTATCCGGATCAAGCGCGCAAGCAGTTCGCCGAATTGCGCGACCTGTCCACTCGCATGGAATCTCATTTCCGGGCGCTGCTGGATCAGAAGGAACGCGGCCTGCGTAGTCCCGACCGCGACAACCTGCACCGTTACGCCGAGGACAATTCCCGGCTCGGCGCTCCGCATCCCGGCAAGCCGCGTGTGGTGTTCTTCGGCGACAGCATCACGGACTCCTGGCGCCTTAACGAGTACTTCCCCGAGAGGGATTTCGTCAACCGCGGCATCAGCGGCCAGGTCACCGGCGAAATGCTGGGGCGGTTCAAGGCCGACGTCATCGATCTGAAGCCCGCCGCTGTAATCATCCTTGCCGGCACGAACGACATCGGCCGCCAGGTTCCGCTGACGACGATCCAGAACAACCTGAGCATGATCGCCGACTTGGCAGTGGCGCATAAGATCAAGCCGATCTTCGCCACGCTCCTGCCCGTGAGCGACTACCACAAGAATGTGGATCCCAATTTCGCCCAGACCCGCCGCCGGCCACCCACGCAGATTCGCTCTCTCAACGATTGGCTGATTGGGTTCACGCGCGAGCACGGCTTCGTTTACCTCGACTACTTCTCGAAGATGGTCGATTCATCGGGTATGCTTCGCACCGATCTGTCGGACGATGGCCTGCATCCCAACGCCGCCGGCTATCGCGTCATGGCGCCGCTCGCCATCAGCGCGATCGAAAAGGCCGCGCCGGGGGCCGCTCCAGCGCCGGCCAAAGAGAGCCGCAAGAAGCGCCTCGGCGTATTTTGAATTAAAATCCGAAGATATGAATCTTCGGCTCGCGTTGTGTGTGCTGGGGGCGATCGTTTCTCTCAGCGGACAGCAAAAGACGGCGAACACTCAGCCATCGAACGAGGAGCAGGCACGCATCCTGAACGCGGTGCGCACATATGCGGCCGGCTACACCAAGCGCCTGCCGGATTTCATTTGCACACAGGTTACGCGCCGCTACATGAACGAGACGAAGCATGCGAGCTGGAACCAACGGCCGCAGGTGATCGTGGCGCGTCTCAGTTTTTTCGGACAGCGGGAAGACTACAAGGTCATCTCGGTCAACGGAAAACCCAGCGCGCTCGATATGGACGAACTCGGCGGCGCTATCTCGCGTGGCGAGTTCGGTACCCAGCTGAAAATGCTGTTCGCGCCGGGATGCCGCGCCGGTTTCGCGTGGAAGCGTTGGACCAAACTCCGGAACCGCCGGATGCATGTCTACTCCTACGGCATCCAGCGGGCGAATTCCCAGTGGCACATTAAGTACGATGAACGGAACGGTGCCGCTGCCGGGTACAAGGGCCTGATCTACATCGACAGCGACACGGAGATGCTGGCGAAGGTCACGGCCGAAACTGACGATATTCCGCCCAAGATCCCCATTCTGAAGGCCTGGACTGAACTCGACTACGACTTTGCGAAGATCGGTGGGAACGAGTATCTGCTGCCACTTCGTTCGCAAACGCGCATGAGGACGGCGATGCAAGAGTGGCAGATAGAGATGGAGTACCGCGACTACCGGAAGTTCGGCTCGGAATCGACGATCTCGTTCGACACGCCCGAACCGCTGCCGAAGGAACGCACCGAGGAACGGCCGATCAAGTAGGTCATGCTACGAACGCGTGATCGCCGTTTTTGCGACACAACTACAGGTATGAGGCCCACGCTGGCGGTTCTGATACTGGTGGCAACAAGCGTCGCTTCGGCGCAACAGAAGTTCACGGTTGACCAGCGGGTAGCGTTCACTCAGTCCTCGATTCAACCCAAGCACGAGGACCGCCAGGTGGCCCTCAAGCAGAGACTGACCGAGAGCGTGGCGGAGGATCTGCAGGGTGCCAGAGCCGACCCGAAGACCGGCCCCGTTGCGATCCTGCCGCCTTCGGAAGAGGAGCAACAGAAGGTGCTCGAAAAAGTCCGCGACTACGCCGCTGACTACACCAAGCACTTGCCGGATTTTATCTGCACACAGGTCACGCGCCGCTACGTGAGCGAAACGAGGTGGGGAGCCTGGGGCCAACCGGAGGTGATAACGGCGCGCCTCAGCTTTTTCGGACAGCGGGAAGACTACAAGGTTATCTCGGTCAGCGGCCGGCCCGGCACACGCGAGATGTATAAGCTCGGCGGCGTCATCAGCCGGGGCGAGTTCGGTACCCAGCTGAAAATGCTGTTCGCGCCGGGATGCCGCGCCAGGTTCGCGTGGAAGCGCTGGGCCAAGCTACGGAACCGCCGTATGCATGTTTATTCCTACAGCATCCAGCGGGCAAACTCCCAGTGGCACATTAAGCACGAGAACAGAAACAGTACCGTCATCGGTTACAGCGGCTTGATCTATGTCGACAACGACACGAAAAAGATCGCCAAGATCACAGGTGATTCCAACGACATTCCGCCAACCCTTCCCATTCTGAAAGCCTGGACGCAGCTAGACTACGATTTCGTCGCTCTCAAGGGAAGCGAGTACCTGCTACCGCTCCGCTCGCAAACGTACGTGCGGACGGGAAGGCAAGAATCGCGGATCGACATCGAATTTCGCGACTACCGGAAATTTGGCTCGGAATCGACGATTTCGTTCGACACGCCCGAACCGCTACCCAAAGAGCGCACCGAGGAACGGCCGATCAAGTAGGTCATGCCACGAACGCGTGACCGCCGTTTTTGCGACACAATGAAGGTATGAGGTCCAGGCTAGCGGTCCTGCTACTGGCTGTAACCATCGTCGCTTCCGCGCAACAGAAGTTCACGGTTGACCAGCTTGTGGCATTCATTCAATCCTCGATTCAACTCAAGCACGAGGACCACCAGGTGGCCTCTTACCTTCGCAAGGTGGCTCTCACGCAGAAGCTGACGCAGAGCGTGGTGGAGGATCTGCAAGGCGCCGGAGCGGGTCCGAAGACCGTTGAGGCGTTGAAGGTGCTGGCCGAAGCGTCCAAGAACCTGCCCGCGCCGCCGCCACCCAAGCCGAAGCCCGGCCCCGTCACGATCCCGCCGCCTCCGGAAGAGGAGCAGCGGAAGGTGCTCGATGAAGTCCGCGATTTTGCCGCTAACTACACGAAGCGCCTGCCGGATTTCATCTGCACGCAAGTCACGCGACGTTACTTCGACCCTTCGGGACTGGAGTTCTGGCACCGCGACGACACTGTCACCGCGCGCCTGAGCTACTTCGAGCAGAAGGAAGAGTACAAGATCATGACGGTGAACAACGCGCCGTCCAACCTCTCCTACGATCAACTGCGCGGATCCAAGTCGGCCGGCGAGTTCGGCAGCATGCTGCGCGAGATATTCGCGCCCGAGAGCCGCACGCGCTTCAACTGGGAGCGTTGGGCCACCTTGCGCGGGCGGCGCATGCACGTGTTCTCCTATCATGTCGCGCAAGCGAACTCCAAGTGGCACGTCACTTACGAGAACAAGGAAGACATCATACCCGCTTACGGCGGCTTGATTTACGTGGACCGCGACACGTCCATGGTTATGCGCATCACCTTCGAAGCCGAGAACATCCCGCCGGCTTTCCCCGTGCAGCAGGCGGGAACGGTGCTCGATTACGAATTCGTCCCCATCAACGAGCGTGAGTACGTGCTGCCGCTGCGCGCCGTGGTCCGCATGCGCTCCGGCAAGTACCTTTCAAAGAACGAAGTCGAGTTCCGCATGTACCGGAAGTTCTCCGCAGAAGCGACCATCACCTTCGACACGCCCGAGCCTCTGCCCGCGGAGAAGACCGAGGAGCAGCCTCCGAAGTAGACTCCGGTCGCCTAAACCCGGCGCGCGCTCCAAGCCTCGACGCAATATCCTGCGGCGATCGCCGCTTGCGACACGGCCTGCAACAAGGCTACCGCCATTCCTCGCGGGAGCGGCCGTATCGAAAGCGGTTTCCAGAGAAGGTCGCAATAGACCCTCAGGTCACCCTGGAGAAACCGGCTCCTCTGTCCGCGGAGGTTCCAATAGCGCCACGCGCCGCGGCCGTAATGGAAGTGCTGGCGGCAGAAGCCGGTCCACGTCAGGCGGTGCTGATGGTAAACGACGGCGTCCGGCGCCCAACGGAATTGTCGTCCGAGCGTTGACCAGCGGTAACAGAATTCGCGGTCCTCGCCTCCCGCCTGCCGGAAGCCGGCGTCGAAGCCGCCGGCCGCCAGGAAGCTCCGGCGTGGAACGGCGAAATTGTTCGTGGTGAAGAAGCCGCGCCGTCCGGGCGATGCGCCGAAGTAAGAGATCAGGTAGTTGGTCTGCCACTGGCTGGCAACGGAGAAAATGTTGGACAAAGTGTTGACGACACGCCCGCCCACGGCAAGGTCCGCCGAGGAGTCGAGAGCCGAAGCGAGCCGCTCCAGCCAATCCTCCGCGGGGGTGCAATCGGAATCCGTGAAAGCGAGCCACTTACCACGCGCATGGTTCGCGCCGAGGTTTCTGGCGGCGCCGGGACCCGCGTGCTCCTGCCGCAGCAGGCTGACCGGCAAACGATCCGCGAAGCGCGACACCAGTTCGCCGGCCAGTTGCTGGCCGCCGTCATCCACCAGGATCACTTCGATGCGGTCCCACTCATAACGCAGGCGCGTCAGCGATTCCAGACAAGCGGAGAGGTCCTCCAGCCGGTTGTAGAAGGGGATGACGATGGAGAAGTCCATGGAGTCTACCGTCCTCCTCGCAGATAACCGCTCGCCTCGCCGAGCGACCATGCAGTCAATCCCAACAGCAGAAGGGGGGTGGCCAGCGCAAACTCGTGGATGTAGCGCCGGTTCCGCAACACACGCCTTGCGATCCGCAGCCAGAGGAGGGCAGGCAGCACAGGAGCGCCGCAGAAATACAAGAATCGCTTCCACAGACCGAACTTCCGATCCTTCACCCGCAGACGTGCGAAGCTCTCTCCGTGGAAACGCTCGTGGCCCGCGAACGGGCCCAGCCGCTCCAAACCGTGGTGGGCCACTCTGATAGCGGGGACAAAACGCGCTTTCCGTCCCGCGCGCGCCAGCTTCCAATGGAGCGCCGTGTCCGAACAGTAGACGCCTTCCAGAAACGGCCCAAACTCGTCGAACAGTTCCCGGTGAAGCGACAGGTTGCAGGTGGGGATATCGTCCATCCAGCACGGCCTGCCCGGCGGCATCCACTGGCTGAACTCGCAGAAGTAGCCGGCCCAGTCGAGCAGATGGCCGCGCGCGCCGTTGTCCACAACGCCGCCGACTGTCGTATTGGAGCCGCGCTGCGCCACTGTCATTTGGTCCAGCCAATCCGGGGCGGCTACACAATCGGAATCGATGAAAGCCAGGATCTGACCGCGCGCCTCCCGGATGCCCGCGTTGCGCGCGTCACCGGGAAACTTGCGGGTCTCGAAATGCAGAAGTCGTACCCAGGGGTACTCGGAGCGGATGATCCCGTCGGTACCGTCGGTGGAGCTGTCGGAGACGATCACCTCGAAGTTCGATGTCGTGGTCTGCGCGGCGAGCGAGTCGAGGCACCGCTGAATGGTACGCCGCGCGTTTCGGCAGGCGATGATAACGCTGACCTGAACCTGTGTCGTTGAAGTGGATGGCATCAGCTTCGGCTAGACCATTATCCCTGGACTTCGCCACAGTTCGCACTCGCCAACTCCAGGAAGAAAACTGCAGTCCCGCTGCTAGAATGAATCATCTCTATCAGAGGAGCTGCCTGGAGCAATGAGCGAGGATCAAGTCTACCCACCCGCCCCGGATTTCGTCCACCGCGCGCACGTTTCCGGTATGGACGCCTACAAGGCCCTGTACGAACATGCCCGCACCCAGCCGGAGGAATTCTGGCGGGGCTTGGCCGAGAAAGAGATCTTCTGGTTCCAGAAGTGGGACCACGTCTTCCAATGGGATCCCCCGCAGGTCAAGTGGTTTGCAGGCGGAAAGACGAACGTCTGTTACAACTGCGTGGACCGGCACGCCGAAGGGGCGCGCGCGGGTAAAGTCGCCATACGGTGGGTTGGCGAGCCGGGCGACGAGCGCGACATCACCTACCGCGAGCTGCACCGCTTGGTGAGCCGCTTCGCCAACGTCCTGAAAGCTCGTGGCCTGGGGACGGGTGATCGGGCCATCATCTACATGCCCATGGTTCCCGAAGCGGCGGTGGCGATGCTTGCCTGTGCGCGGCTAGGCATCGTGCATAGCGTTGTCTTCGGCGGTTTTTCCGCGGAAGCCCTCAAAGCCCGCATCCAGGACCTTGGCGCGGCCGTGGTTCTGACTGCTGACGGCGGTTGGCGGCGCGGCAAGGAGGTCCGGCTCAAGGACGCCGTGGACCAGGCACTGGAAGACTGTCCTACCGTGCGCGACGTGATCGTGCTGCGGCGCACCGGTCCGCAGGTAGAAATGCTCGACGGCCGGGATCGCTGGTGGCACGAACTCGAAACGACTGCGGGCGACGACTGCCCCGCCCTGCCGCTTGACGCCGAGCATCCGCTCTACGTTCTGTACACTTCCGGCACCACGGGCAAGCCCAAGGGCATCCTGCACACTACGGGCGGGTACCTGCTCCAGACCACCATGACCATGAAGTGGATCTTCGACGTTCGCGACGAGGACGTTTTCTGGTGCACGGCCGACATCGGCTGGGTGACCGGCCATAGCTACGTGGTTTACGGACCGCTTTCCGCCGGCGCCACCACCGTCATGTACGAGGGCGCGCCCGATCACCCGGCTTTCGACCGCTGGTGGCGTATCGTCGAGAAGCAGAAAGTGAGCATCTTCTACAGCTCGCCCACCGCCATCCGCGCGCTCATCCGCCAGGGCGATAAGTGGCCCAACGGCTGCGATCTTTCCAGCCTGCGCCTGCTCGGCAGCGTTGGCGAGCCGATCAACCCCGCCGCCTGGGAGTGGTACTACCGCGTGATCGGCAAAGGCCGCTGTCCGATCGTCGACACCTGGTGGCAGACGGAAACCGGCTCCATCATGATCGCCGCCATGCCCGGCGCCGTGCCGCTCAAGCCCGGATCGGCCACACTGCCCATGCCCGGCATCCTGCCCGAAGTGGTCGACTTCTCCGGCAACCAGGTTCCGGACGGCCAGGAAGGCTTCCTCATCGTAGACCGCCCCTGGCCCAGCATGGCACGCACCCTTTGGGGCGATCCGCAGCGCTACGAGGACCAATATTGGCGCCGCGTGCGCGGCAAGTACTTCACTGGTGACGCCGCCC